>NZ_CP150637.1:1145833-1520000 GCF_038500265.1 Ignatzschineria larvae DSM 13226
CAAATCGTTCAGTTTCATAGTACTGTATTAATGCAATCCTAATATCATCTATACCTGTGTTGTGAATATCATAATTTAATTTGACATCACCAATAATATTTTCATTTGCAAGATACTTATATGCAGAGCCCACAAATACTCTATGTTCCTCGCCAATATTATACTTCTGAACATCTTGTATTAGGATCTTGGGATTACTAATTAAGTCTTCTTCGTTATTTACACGATCCAACTGATTTCCAAAAACAAATAACTTATCCTTAAGTGCTATTCCATCCTCATCTGTATTTTTAGTAATAATGCTCAGAGTTGTCCCCTGTAAACTTGGATTAACCCCAACATTTGTTACTAAAATAATTGCATCAGCAGCCTTTAAGCGCTCCTCCGTTTGACGAAGATGAATCTTGGTAGGAGAGTCAAAACCTGGAACATCATAAATAATGGCATTTTCTAGTTGTTTTAATTCCGATGATTCTATCTCAATATGACTCACACTACGAGGCTTTGATGTATCTCTCCCTTTATCCTGTCCTTTGATATACTCTTGAAAATCATTCTCTTTTAATTGATCACCTGAAAACTCTTTTACTTCACCTGTTAAAATTAACTTATCACGACATTTAATAATATCTTTTATTTCTTCGTCTGTTTTGCCTATATGACTTTTATATAAAGCAGGGTCACTATCCTCTAGCTTACTAAAGTAATTTTCAAAATCTTCAAGATTGATATCTCTAAATGATATTGGACTACCTCCATGAGGCTGATATCCGATTTCATCCACTAAGGTGACAAAAATATTATTAAATTCTTGTTCAGTATAAAATTTGACGCTTGCTCTATCAGTTCCGCTAACAAGTCTAGTTGAAGTAAATGTACATCTTTCTGGAGCAGATGGTAGAATATTATTTTTTATTAATGCATTTGCAAAAGTCGACTTACCCGCTTTTTCTAAACCTACTATTGCAATTTCGAATTCATTACTCTCTAATTTATATTTAAATTTTTCATTGTTTTTTTCAATATGTTGAAGTTCTTTTAATTGATCTTGATTTAATAAATTAATACGATCATTGCTATTGATTAATTTACGTAATACACTATTATTATAGTCAATGTTTTTGATTATAGCGTTTTTTTCAACATCAAATTTATTTATTACTGTCATCTATTAAATGCCTTCATATAAAAATTATTAATTATTGGATATTTAATTGAACTAAAATTAGTTTATTTTTAAGTATCCTTACTAACTGTTTTGGTAAATTTCACCAATAATTATTTATCTGGTGATGAGATTTTATACCTGCATTAAAATCTTAATACTTATCTCATATTTCCACTTTTTCCTATATCGCTTTGTCAATCTGAACATTCCTATTATAAAATTTGATATGCCTATAGATAAGAGGAGAATGAATTTCCTCACTGATCTCATTAACACAGCATTTAATACCGAATTTTATTGAACTCTATTAAATAATAACTGTTATTATATTAACAATCTATGAAAACAGACATTAAAATTTAAAATAATTGTAAATTGATATTTACACTTAAATTTAGTATTAAGTGATATCTTAACATAGAAATATGACAGGTTATGTCATATATTAAAATTTATTCTGTTATTCATAGACTTATTTTATTATGTATGCATAAAAAAGAGAGACAACCATTGCCTCCCTTTTAATCGCACTTCTAATCTAATAATAACCGCTAACTCACTCCCGAATCACCGGCAATTCCGCGATATTTCTCGCCGATTGGATGAGCATCCATTTGCCTTGTGCTCTTCTCTCTCGTAGGTTTCGTTCTGAAATTAAGAAATTGTAGAGCGCTTCTAATTCTCGTGTGCGCACATCATTGTGTACCTTGCCGGCGGAATCGACTATGGGTGTTCGGTAGATCTCTTGATCTTTGGCAAGCGCTAGGCGCATCTGTAATTGCGCAATGGAATCTTCATCTAAAGCCCAGGTAAACTCTAGAAAGTGGATCTTCTCCCGCAAATATTCCTGCTTCCACGCTCGCCATTCCCGCTCTCTGAGAAGCTTCATCTCAACAAAACTTTTCATCTGTTTCCTCTTTTAACTTTAAATGATTCTTTAAAGGTTATTGTAGGTTGCTAGGATAATGTCATACAAGGATGAATCTGAGTTATTTTATATTTATCCCCTAAAACAACTTCTCCTGCGTCCATTGGTCGGAGATCTTTTCAGTGTTTTCTAGGATGAGATTAATCGCTTCTTTTTGGCCATCGGGTGGGTAGCCGTAGCGTTGTAGGGTTCTACGGACTAGGATTCTGAGGCGGGCGCGGATACTTTCTCGTTTCTGCCAATCGACAGTGACTGATTTGCGTAGGAGGTTGGTGATTTCAATGGCGATCTCTTTAAGTAGATCATCGCCCATCTCTTCTACAGCGGAATGATTGTTTGCAAGCGCTTGATAGAATGCTAATTCATCGCTAGATAACCCTAGCTTTTCCCCATCTTCTACTGCTTTGGCAAGATCTTTTGCCATAGCAATGAGTTCTTCCATTGCTTCGGCTGATTCTATGGTGCGATTATTATAGCGAGCCATCGTCTTTTGTAAGCGATCTAGGAATTTAGATTCCTGTACAACATTATTTTTAAAATTCGCTTTCACTTGATTGTTAATCAATTGCTTGAGCATTGCTAAAGAGAGATTTTGATTCTTGCTCTCCCGCATTGTATCGAAAAAATGATCATCTAAAATATCAATTCTCGGATTCTCTTCCCCACAATAGTCATAGAGGTCAATAATGCCATCTGCACTAATGGCATTGCGAATAATCCGTTCAAAGATAGGATCACTATGTTGTTGACGCTGATTGGCCGCGTCGGAAGTGGCTTTGCGAATCAGTTTCCCTAAGCGATTATAAAAAGCGATCTCTTTCTGATAAGGTTCTGCTTCAGCCATTGTCGAACAGAGTGAAAAAGCTTTGTTTGCGCCCAATAAAGCATTTAAAAATCGTTCCTTACCATCGCCGGCATTCTCATGTTTGGGCAATCCTAAAATATAGTTTGCCGCATTCATGAGTAAGAACGGTGCTTGGTCACTATCAAATCCTTTTAAGTCAAATCCCGGCTGATCCGGTGTTTTGGCAAATAGACCATGGATAATCTCCAAATAGCGTTCAAATTGTTGGAGTGCTTCTTCGACATCAATGGTCGGTTTCCCCTTCCCTTTGGCGTTCGTATAGACTTTTAAAGCAGCTTCAAGCTCTTTGCCGATTCCAATATAATCCACCACTAATCCGCCGGATTTACTCTTAAAGACTCGATTGACTCTTGCAATTGCTTGCATTAAGTTGTGTCCACGCATCGGTTTATCAATGTAGAGTGTATGACAAGATGGCGCATCAAAACCAGTGAGCCACATATCGCAGACGATCACTAATTTAAAGGGATCTTCCGGATCTCTAAAGCGGGATTCGAGATCTTTACGCTCCTTTTTATTATAGAGATGTTCTTGGAATGATTGCGGATCAGAGGCACTGCCGGTCATCATAATTTTGATCTCACCTTGTGCAGGATCATCATGATGCCAATCGGGGCGGAGTTGAATAATCGCCGCATACAGCTCCACGCAAATCGCTCGACTCATCCCAACAATCATCGCTTTACCGGGAATGTCGCTCTCCTGATTACGTTTCTCAAAATGCGTTACGATATCTTCAGCTACCATCGCCACGCGACTTGGTGCGCCGACAATCTTCTCTAGCCGGCTCCATGTGGCTTTCTGTTTCTCTTTCTCTTCTAATTCTGCGCCCTCTAAAATGTCCTCAAGTTCTTCCTCTTGGCGCTCAAGTTCCGCATCATCAATATTAAGGCGTGCTAAACGGGGCTCATAATAGATCGGCACAGTCGCCCCATCTTTCACTGCCGCTTCAATATCATAAACGGAGATATCCGGTCCGAAGACTTGGCGCGTATCTCGATCATCAACAGCAATCGGAGTGCCGGTAAAACCAATAAAAGAGGCTTTTGGCAATGCATCTCGCATATGCTTAGCGTAACCATAAGTATAAAGCCCTTGCTCATTTAAAGTGGCATTTAGGCCATATTGTGTACGGTGCGCCTCATCAGAGATCACCACAATATTACTGCGATCATTGAGAATGGGATGCTCTCCGCCCGTCTCTTCCGGTGCAAATTTCTGTACCGTTGTGAAAATAATCCCGCCCGCTTCTCGCTCTGCAAGGAGTTGTCTTAATTGCCCACGATTTTCCGCTTGCACTGGTTTTGAATTTGGAAATAGAGATTCTGCGCCCGCAAAGGTCGCAAAGAGTTGATCATCTAAATCATTACGATCTGTCACCACCACAATTGTAGGGTTATGCATCGCGGGTGTTTTGAGAAGCTTGCCGGCATAGAAGCACATAGAGAGCGATTTACCGGATCCTTGTGTATGCCAAACAACGCCAATTTTCCCATCTCCCAGTTTCGGATGACTAGCCACAATAGTCGCTTCAATGGCATTTTGTACTGCGTGATATTGATGATAGCCGGCAATGATTTTAAAGACTGATTTTCCATCCTCTTTGAACAGTACGAAATTTTGCAGATAATCAAGTAGCCGTTTTGGCTCGAAAAAGCCATAGATCAATGTCTGTAACTCAAAACTTAATTTGGGTGTATCGCTCTCTTTTTCTACCGTTCTCCAAGGCATAAAGCGATCAAATCCTGCCGATAATGAGCCAATGCGAGCCATCAAGCCATCGCTAATAATCAAGGCACCATTCATGATAAAGAGATCTGTAATCTCCTCTTTATACGTTTGTAATTGATGATACGCTTCTCGATTCACCGCTAAGGAATCTTTACCTTTACCCGGATTTTTAAGCTCAATGACCACAATGGGTAAACCATTAATATAAGCGATGATATCAGGTCGGCGCACGCCTTTACTGCCGGCAATCGCTACTTGATTTGTAACAAGAAAGTGATTATTCCCCGGCGTTTGAAAGTCGATCAGAAAGACTCGCTCATGTTGCCGGTTGCCCTCTTCATCTTGATAGGAGATAGGAAAGCCATTTTGTAGATATTCCGTCATCTGCCGGTTATTAGCAATGAGATCCGGTAATCGATTACGAAGCAGAGAGCGCAGTTCCTCAAAAACCCCCGCCTGTTGTGCCGGCGGAAGCCAATCATTAATGCGATAGAAAGCCTCTTCAATATGGGGCATTAAGAATGGATCACTATCGGATTCCCGCAGTGGATTGTCGCCACTCACCGCAATATCTGGGCCAAATTGATATTCCCAGCCTATCTCTTTGAACCATTCTAATGCAGTAATTTCTAATTGTTTCTCATCCATCATGTCGGTTTCTCTCTCTATTCAATCCCTAGCGGTCATGATCTAAATTAAAGATAATCATCCTTGATCGTTACGGCTTCCTTTTTTAAAATTTTTTGTACTAAAGTTACTGATTAAACAATCTATTAGCATTATTCTTGCTAAAAAGTAGCAAAATATTTCCCGATTATTCCCACTTCAATCAATCCTGCACTATCTCTAGGTTAGATTGTTAATAAGGAATTGTTGAGATAATTTCTCAATCCTCATTCTCCAACAATTCATCAATCTCCACATTACTCACATCAATCTTGCCGGAGAGGAGTTTCGGAAGGAGTGTGTCTCGGAGTTCGGTGAGGGTTTTGTTAGATAATGTATTATCCACTTTATGTTTTAACAAATTATCGATAATATCTATCATCAAAAACTTACTTGTCGGAATAAGACAAAGAGTTTCTTTTAAATGGGATCTTTTAATATGCCCCATTGTTACAGCCTTATCATTAGCTATTTTTTGAAAATTACTTAAATGGTATTTTGTATAAAAATAAAAAAACCATTTAGGATAATTTTCAGAAACTACTTTGAACAAATGTTGATTAAGAGCTGCTTTACCACCACACCAAATATCAACTAATAGAGTTCCAGACCAAGAAAAAATAACGTCACCATCATTAATAATGCTATTTTCTCTAATATCAGGCGAAGCCTTTTCTTCGTGATTTGCTTTCCCGGATCGCAATTCAGCAATTTTGACAATAGGCAAATAATCATTAGGATCATCTGGCCGGAATTTTTGTAATGCTAAACCATTATGATATTCCGCTATTTCATCTAAAGGCTTAACCTCCCACCCTTTCGGGATCAATCCTAGCTCTGATTCTTCTAAGCTATCGGGGAATTGTTCTGCGATGGCTTTTAGCTCGGCGTATTCTTCCGGCGCGGTGGTTTGTAAGGCTTGCAGGGCTTCAGAATCTTTGCCGGAGATTGCACTCATTGCCGCAAGGAGAATCCCCTCGGCATCTTGGCCGGCTTCTTTCGCCTCAATCTTCGCTTTCACCGGCTCAAAATCAATAAACCAACTCTTGAAAATCGCCTGAGCCATCGCTTCTAGGGTTTCATTGATTTGGTTGTTGAGTTCTATTTTAGAATCAAATAGACTTAGAAAACTCCCTACTCTTTCCCTAATTTTTTGAGCTGGGAAAGTGTAATTAAACTCTGATAGCGACTGCCAAGATACTCTTTGCCGACCTGATGTCCCTTCCATTCTAGATTTTGCATATTGTCTAAACTCAGGAAGTCTAGACAAATAATATACGTATTCTGCATCCGATTCATTGATTGGTGACAAGACAATAAATTCAGTTGATCCATGCCCTATTTGTGACTCTTCTAATATAGTAACCATTGCAGTTTTACCATTTTCTAAGCATGGAGTTATACGTGCAAATAAAGTATCCCCATTTTTAAATTTAGCACCACCAGAAAATGTTTTTAGCTCAACCTCTTTTACAAATTTATTGTTTTCTTGTATTGCAGCCATGCTAATAAAGGGGGCTACTGAATTTTTTTCTAATTTTCTTGTCGGATTAAACTCAATTATTTCATTAATATCAAAACTCATACCCAATCCCCTTTAAATTCTTACGAATTGCGGCTTCTAATTCGGAACTTTCAGCAAATTGTGTTTTGAGGGTTTCAGTTAAGCGAGCCATTTTCTCGGCGAAGGGTTCACCATCGTCTTCTATTGCTTCCGCTCCCACATAGCGCCCTGGTGTAAGGACGAAATCATTCTTCGCAATCTCGGTAAGATCGGCGGAATAACAGAAGCCGGGAATATCTTCATACGTTTCGCTCTGCGCTTGCCAAGCGTGGAAAGTATCGGCGATGTGGGTGATATCTTCGGCGCTAAAATCCCGCTGAACACGATCTTTCATATAACCGATATTGCGAGCATCAATAAAGAGCGTTTTTCCTCGGCGATCTTTGCGATTGCGCGTGAGCTGCTCCCCTTTATCTCGGGTTAAGAACCAGATACACGCCGGAATTTGCGTATTGGTAAAGAGTTGCCCCGGCAATGCCACCATACATTCTACGAGATCCGCTTCTACCAATTTTTGTCGAATATCGCCCTCGCCACCGGTCATCGAACTCATTGAGCCATTGGCTAATAAGAGCGCCATCGAACCTTTCGGCGCAAGATGATAGATCATGTGTTGCAACCAAGCAAAGTTCGCATTGCCCTCCGGCGGTGTGCCAAATTGCCAGCGGCGATCATTTTGTAACGATTCGTGCCGCCACTCTTTAAGATTAAAAGGGGGATTTGCCATAATATAATCGGCTTTTAGATCAGGATGCTGATCATTAGTGAAGGTATCGGCATTTTGCTTACCAAAGTTAAAATCAATCCCGCGAATCGCAAGGTTCATCGCGGCTAATTTCCAAGTCGTTGGATTGCTCTCCTGTCCATAGATAGAGATATTCTCTTTACGAATCTTCTGCCCATTCGCCATCTTATCGGCGTGCTCTTGAATAAAACGCATATTACTCACAAAGAACCCGCCAGAACCCATCGCCGGATCGTACACACGACCTTCGAATGGTTCGAGCATTTCAATGATTAATGTCACGATGGATTTAGGCGTATAATATTGCCCGCCCTGTTTACCCTCCGCTAAAGCGAATTCACCGAGGAAATATTCATACACATGGCCAAGAATATCGTGGCTAGAGAGATTGAGCTTCTCCCCTTTATATTCGGGATGATTAAAATCGGTGAGAGAGAAAGCTGTAATTAATTCCGCTAGTTTGTCATCACTTAATTGATAACCCGAGATACGATTTAAGATCCCTTTGAGCTTCTGATTCGCCTCTTCGATCTCATCAAACGCATTATCCACCAAGCGATTTACCGAGGTAATGGTGCGCTCTTTACCGGCATCATTTACCAATTTTTGTGGAAATGGCAAAGCAGATTGCTTTTGCAAGAAATCCCAACGAGCATGACGAGGCACCCAGAAGATATTTTTCTCGGTGTAATAATCACGCTCTTCTAATTCATCGAGCAATTCAGCTTCGGTGGCATCTTCAAGATAATAGACAGAATCAGGATTTTTAAACTCCTCAAGTAAGATCTCCCGGCGATGATTAAAGCTATCAGAGATATATTTCAAAAAGATCAACCCCAATACAATATGCTTATAATTCGCCGCATCTAAGCTACTACGCAATTTATCTGCCGATGACCAAAGACGCTTATCAAGATCCGCTAAAAACGCTTGCTCTAAATTCTGTTTTCCCATTATCGATATCCATTTACTAGAATTATTACTTATTAAGATATTATTTATATATCTAGATATGATAACGGTATTGGCAAACGAATAGCAATTATAAACTGCTTATTTATGAAGCTAATGCCTATTGATTGCTAAGGAGTTTCTTACAACATGTCTCAATAATATTGATAAAGAAAATGGATATGGTTATTATAATAGGCAATATGCTCGGGCACCTCTGCATTTCCGAATGTACGTCCCGGGTCTCCTATTTTACGTTTGTTAATAATCTTTCCCTTGTCATCGCTTATTGACAAAAGAATTACTTATTAGTAGTATAATAGGCAATACGCCCGGGTACCTCTGCATTTCTAAATGTACGTCCCGGCTTTCTTTTGCCCAAATTTTATTGCCATAAATCCCAATCCTTTAAAAGGTTAATGCTGTTTAGCCCCATATCGTGAAAACTGATCGCACTATTTTCGGGATAAGGGAAAGTATTTACTAACTCTTTAAATCTCTTACCCCAAGAGGAATTAGGACAGATAACTTTTAACATCTGCTGCAAAATACAAAAGTAGAGAAAAACCTTAGCATTATTCAAATCTTTCCAACCTATATCTGCATCAATAAAGTTAGAACGATCTATGATATTAATATTCCATAAGCGACTATGATGCGCTGAAACATTACGGATGAAGTTTAGACTTCGTAGCCATTGGGCGAGCTGTACTCGATGATTGCTTACTTTTCGAGTGGCGATTGCGCCATATTTCTCTGCAATAATTTGTTGATCTTCTAATTTCAAACCAGAAAATAGATGGGATAACATTCCAAAGTCCCATAATTCACAAGAGACCCAAATAGGTAATTTCCCTTGATACTTCTGTTGATAATGGATAATAAAAGGTTCTCGGTGAGCACGTTTGATCTGCTTATTTAAATCTTCCAACCATCTTTCAAGCCCTGTTTTCCCAGTTCTAGGATCACGATGTTTAGAGAATTTACCATGAAATAGTGTCGGATTATATTGCGCACACACTTCTCGTTTCCCCAATAGATGACTGATATCTACACGTAAGGCAAGTTCAATTCGTTCAATAGCATCAAATGCTAACAACCGTAATTTCTTATCAAAAACATATAATTGAACAGCATCTTCAAAGCGACTACCGGCGATAAATTGATTGAGTTTTTGTCGATGATTATTGGGATTTGGTTGACGAAATGGGTACCAATATCCACTTAAGCGATAATAACCAATTCTCGATAGGTAATTGCGAGCCGTTGATCGATTATCAAATACTAATCCTCTCTCTTCTAATAACGATAATTGATCATCAAAAGATTTCCATGGTTTTTGATTGTTCATAATATTTATATTTTTATAATTAATTTTTGAAGTTAAATATTATAAATTGTTATCGGTTTTATTGTTAAAGAAATTAATAAACCCAGAATTCAATTGAATCCTGGGTTTCACTCTTTTTTACTCTATAAATGGAAGAGCGGTTATTGGCCGATTTTCTGCTTTAAAATTCCGACAATTCGGTCAATCTCTCTTTCAGGGTGTTTAAACCAATCGGTTGACCAGATTCGTTCGATCTGCCAACCTAAGCCTTCGAGCACTTGCTGCCGCAATCGATCCCGATCTCGAGCTGATTTAGCTGAATGGTAGGTTGCTCCATCGCACTCAATCCCTAGTAGATATTCACCGGGATTTTGTGGATTAACAACCGCTAGATCAAGATAGTAACCGGCTATACCAAGTTGTGGCTCTGATTCAAATCCTCTAGCCCGGAGTGCTTTTGCCACCGCTTCCTCAAAATCACTATCATAACCTTTTCCTTCATGAACTGTGATATGACCAGCAATCTGTTTGCTTTCACAGTAGCGTAAGAAGTTTTTGAGGGCAACCACCCCTTTACGTTTCCCTTCGGTAGCAACGACATCCGAGGAACTCATCGAGGAGAAGATAATCATACGATATTTTGCCCGGGTAAAAAGTACGTTTAACCGGCGCCAACCCGCATCACGATTAATAGGACCAAAGCGTTGTGGTACTTTCCCGCCCATAGTTTGTGGGCCATAGGTCATAGAGATAATAATAATATCTCGCTCATCCCCTTGGACATTCTCGAGATTTTTAATAAAGATCGGTTCATCTTTTTTCTGATCTTGTTGGTAAATCTCCCGGAAAATAGGATCTTCTTGTGTCTTAGCTTCCAGAAGATCTTCAAGCAATTGACTCTGTTTGGCATTCATAGCGACAAGTCCAATACTCATTTCTGTCCCGCTTTTTAAGAGTGTCACGACTTCTTCAATAATCGCTTGTGCCTCTTCCCGATTTTGGCTACCGACAAATGTCCCATCAATGCGGCGATAATCAATACCAAGTTGATCACTATTATCCGGCGATGGAAATACCACAAGATCATTATCATAGAAATGGTAATTGGAGAATTCGATCAATTTTTCATGACGTGAGCGATAATGCCAACGTAGCCGGCGATTGGTAAAGATAGGAATTACCGTATCGAGAATACTTTCGGTCGTTTCAGCTATGACTGTATCTTCATCATATTCATCTACATCACTACTCTTTTGGAAGAAGCTAGTAGGGGGTAACTGTTTAGGATCTCCAACGATGACGGCACTATCTGCCCGTGCTATTGCCGCAATTGCATCTTCAGGACGAATCTGGGAAGCTTCATCCATAATCATAATATCGAAATGATATTTACCAGGCTCTAAATATTGCGAGACAGACATTGGACTCATCATAAAACAGGGTTTGAGAATTTGAATAGATTCTTGCGCACGATTCAAAAGACTACGAATCGGGATATGACGTGTTTTTTTGCTTGCCTCATGTCTAATAAGCGCTGTTTCTGTCAATTGTCGCACCGCACCCGTACTAATACCTGCGGGAGTCTGCTTCTGACTCTCTTTTGCAATAATTCTCTCCCGCTGCAATTCTAAAAGTCGTTTATCTGCATCAATAAAGCGCTGGCGTAGACCTTCATGTTCAAAACGACTAAAATCTTTCGCAACTTCAGATTGAGTCAAAATCTCTTGACCTAGTTGGTGGTAAATTGAATATTGCCAAAATGGGAGAAGCTCAGATGGGGCAATATTATTATGCAGTATCACTTCTAATAAGTCTTTCAACGCCCCTGAACGTTCTTTTTCATAGATATGTAAAAACTCTTGGATAGTATAAATTGATTGTGGATGATTAAGAGCTGCACTATTTTTATCAACCATCGCACGATAGCTCGCCCGAGAAGGATCACTCCACTGTTGAATGTCAATGATGCCATCCTCTTCTAATTGCACTAACTTATCTGCCACTAATTGATGTAATTTTATCAAAGGGAGATAAACTTTTTGAGATTGCCAGGCTTGATAATAATCATAATGGCAATGATTGATTAAAGCAGTGAGAATCGGCTCTGGTAACATCTTTAGCTCTACCACTTTGGAGAGCAGTTCGTGGAATCTCGCTGAAATTTCCGGCTGAAAATCTGTAATGACAATCGGGTTATTGAAATATGATTGCAGTGCCGGAATTTTTTGTGCCGCTTCTAATGTTATTAAGTGGGATTGTAATTGGGCGCTTTCATTTAAGGCTACTTCAAAATCACTCAAAGAGATATTTAATGTTGCAAGGTGAGCTGTAAAACTCGTAATCACCTTTTCTAAACATTGTTGTAGCGCAAAATATCCTTGAGAATCATCATTAATGTTCAGAGAAACGCTTGATAATAAATCACTGTTAGGAAATTTTTCTTGAAAAATAAGATGTAATCTTAAAAATTCTTCATAGTTTAATTCAATCTTATCGTGCCAAAATTCACTTATCGCAGATAAAGTTTCATACTCTGCTTCATAGAGAATTTCATCAAATTCAACCGGTTTATTCGTGATATTCCCGTAACTCTCCTGAATATCTGCATACCAAGCGATGAGCTGTTCAATGCCATCAACATCGGTCTCTAAGCCTCTATATAATTTTTGAACTAAAAGATTATTCTCCGAAGCAGCATCAATAGCTGCATTAAAATCATGAAAATCAAGGAGATGAGGTGCTAATGTCTTAATTCTCTTAGCATTTAATTTTTTACTATAAGAGAATTGATTAAAAAAGGCTTTTGAACCTCTCCATTCTGAAGAGAGGAAGCTAAAAAATCCCCCTTCATTAATGATCTGGAAATGGGCTTCTAAAGCATTCTTCGCCGGCAAATGATTCAAGTCAAAATGCACATTTAAGATCGAGCCTTTCTCTTGGAGGCCTCTGAGTGAGGGGATTAATTCATTCAACTTAGTTGTCAAACTATTTCGAAGAAAATTCTTATCTCTTAAAGCCCATAATTTGGCAGGTAATAGATCAATTTTTGTAATAAATTGTGCTAAGCTAGCCAAATTTTGAAGACCCCCATTGGTTAAACAGTGCATATTCCCGGGCAGTAATGCTTTCAATGACTCTAATTTGTTTGCAATAGTCCCACTCACATTGAATATAGCTTGAATCTCTTCAGATTCTTGCTTCAGTTCGGCTACTGTTTTCTGTGGATCATAACCTAAATCAACAACCGTCTGTAATAACTGTCGGTTCTTATCTATCAAATCATGGTCGAATAATGCATTCGGGGTTATCTTCTCTGTTAACGCTACCACTATTTGCGTTGTCTGAACATATTTTTGGGTTAATTCAGTCGCTTCTTCTGACTCTAATAATGTTTTAAGTAATGAGAAATCAACATTTTTTTCAATAACAGGTAGATTCTCTAATCTTTTATAAAGAGCTTCCATCTCTTCAAAGGGTGTATCTAATGCACTTAGATCACATTTTAAAATTGCGCTTAATTCTTGCCCTTCTTTTAATAACTCATTGATTAAGGCTTGATAATCACTTATTTCTGATTTAATTCGATCAATACTATGACTATCGCCATTTTGATCAACTAATCCCCACCAAGGATGATCCGCAATATTGCTACCTGATTGATCGGCAATTTTTTGCATAATTTCAGAGAGGGTTTTGACTCTGTCATTCAGCTCTCGATCTTTCATGGGCGTATAATTTTGACCTGCAACACCTTCTATGGTCAGTGGTGCACGCTCGCTACTGAGGGAAAATTTTAATGCGGTTGCCTTAGCTAAAATTTGCGATGGTGTTAAATCCGTATTCTGCCATGGCTCGTTCATTGTCATAACATAATGATTGAGCGCTTCCCGATATCGATGTAATACTGCGATCTCTTGATCTATTTGGCTAACTGAATTGGTAGTGCTTCGATTTAAAGCTGCATTTAAGTCTTCTAATACCGCTGTTTTGTTCGCCTTATGACTATGAAGCTCTAAACAGAATTGGCCTAACCCTGCTTGATCTAAACGACTCTTAACAACATTAAGAGCGGCCATTTTCTCGGCGACAAAAAGTACCGTTAGTCCTTGTTGAATACAGGCTGCAATCAAATTCGTGATTGTCTGTGATTTCCCGGTTCCAGGCGGGCCTTCAATCACCAAGTTCTTTCCCTTAATCGCATCAATTAAAGCACTATGTTGAGAACTATCCGCATCATAGATAATCGGAAATAATTCTTCTATATCTTCAATCTCATCAAGGTGATACTCTTTGGGCATATTGATAACATGATCATCATTTCTCTGCCCTGTTTTTGCAAAAATTTGCTGAATAATGGGATGATTTTCGATTTGCATCTCTGATGGCCAAACAGAAGGATCTAAATCTTGATACATCACCTGCTTAGAAAAGTTAATCCCCGTTGTTAGGGTAAGATTTTTACGTACTCGCCATTTAGGGTAATCTTGTTCAAGAAAGCAGGCTTCGACCGTCTCAATATATTGATCAATGGATTGTGTTTGATCATCAAATTCGGGGAGATCAAATCCAAAGTCATGTTGTAATTTTTCTCTAAACGTCTGATTGAGAAGGTCTGAACCATCATCTTTGAGGGAAAGGCGGGCTTGATTACCTGATGTATCTAATTCTACGGGGAGTGTAATCAACGGTGATAAGCAGCAATTACTAGAATCTCGACTTTCATACCATTCGACAAATCCAAACACCAGGTAGAGGATATGAATCCCACTCTCTTCTAAAGATGTTTGATTTGATTGGCGAAATTTTTTAATAATGGTGGCTAGATCATCTTGAAATAAGAGTGTTTGTAAACTTTTAGAAAAGCGACCTTCAGAATCTATATGAATGCTTGCAAGATCGTAGTCAGTGCTATAGCCTAACTTACTTGCCCACTCTTCTGCACTCAATTTAATTCTATTTTCAGCAACGTCTTCAGCAGGATATCCCGCTTGAATCAACTCCTTGTCTGTAGGTATTTTAATACCTGAAATTATAAATTGACTATTTGCTAAGAACTCAGAAAAAACTCGGTTAAAATCGGCTTCAATAAATCGTAACGAGCTTGTTTTTCGAAACTTAAAATTGATAAGGCTATTGATTTTAGAAAGATCTAATAACTTAGTCCTGATAGATTCTAAAGAGTTATAAGAGAATGTGGAATTATGGGAATCTGTCATCTGTTTATCCGTGTCCATATTAATCATCTTGCCTTTACCTACGATTTATCCTTATGCTGCTACCGGTAACACTTATTTTATTATTTGATTATCTTATTTCTATCTTTACGATGATATAGCATGCTATCACAAGATTGGTATTTAGTTATGTAGCACTTTAAAATCTCAAGGTTAATCTACTATCAATTAAATCTACTACCAATTATTATAATAATACCAAAAATATAAATAATAGAATAAACTCATCTTTGTGATGAAAATAAAAATTCGCCTTAATAATGCGGCGGGACTTCCTCTTCGATGCTCCAAGGTTTTTCGTCATTGCTTGGGAGCTCTTTCATCTTATTAATGAGTTGTTGAGAGATGCGCACTAATCGGTCGATGGTCTCTTGTTGGGCGATAACGGTTTCATTTAAAACTTCAACGGTATATTCATGAAAGGCTTCTCGGCTCTCTAGCTCTGTCACTCGATCGGTGAGCTGCTTGAGGCTTGCGATTAATTCATCATGATTCATAGTGTTCTCCTATTCTCTGTTAAGAGGGAAAATCAAGATAATAAAAAAGCCGAACTTTGAAAGTCCGGCTTTAAAATTTGGAGCGGGAAACGAGACTCGAACTCGCGACCCCGACCTTGGCAAGGTCGTGCTCTACCAACTGAGCTATTCCCGCTTAAGTAAGGAGTGTTATTATATAAAAGTTTTCCAAAGTGTCAATTATTTCTATTAAATTATATTGTATATTTTATAGTCATTCCCATCACCATCAGCGCGACTCTCTAATAAAAGATCACTTACTCCTGATTCATTGAATGATTCTCTGAATAGATAATTGAATTTCTTTAAAATTCATCACTTTTTGATATTTTAGATTTATTTTTACAGTCGGCTCGTTATGATAGTAGAGATGAATAGTGGAATAAGAATATTGATTAAGAATATTATCTGTTCACTTCCCTATTCAGCTGTTTCTTTATCTTAGCGGTTTGAGCCGCCTCATAATCAAATCAGTAGAGTACTCTAATATTATGACATTGCAAGCTATCGACACCATCGCACAGAGAATCAATATCTCCCCCAAATTCCTCACTCACTATGGCCAATATGCAGCAAAAGTGAGCCTTCAATGCCTAGAATCCTCTGATCAATTGCAACAAGGTGATTTAATCCTTGTCACCAGTACAACACCGACCCCCCAAGGCGAGGGTAAAACAGTGACGACGATTGGACTGAGTGAAGCGCTGAACTACAATGGACATCTTGCGATTGCTTGTATTCGTCAACCGAGCCTCGGCCCGATCTTTGGGCAGAAAGGAGGGGCGGCCGGCGGTGGTCAGGCGGAAGTGGTGCCGATGGAGCAGCTTAATCTCCATCTTACCGGCGATATTCATGCCTTAAGTGCGGCACATAACCTTGCTGCTGCCGCGCTTGATGCAAGGCTCTATCATGAAACACGTTTAGGAGATCTCTATACCGAAAAGAGTGGCTTACCACGCTTGAATATTGACCCTGAGCGCATTGTCTGGACACGAGTAGTCGATCATAACGATCGTGCGCTCCGAGAAATTACGGTTGGTAAAATGGGGAAACAGACCGCTTATATTCACGAAAATCACTTTGAAATCACAGCGGCTTCTGAATTGATGGCGATTTTGGCATTAAGCCACGATCTTCACGATCTACGCCTGAGAATCGGTAAAGTCGTATTAGCGTATGATACAAATGGGAAAGAGATTACCGCAGAAGATTTAGAAGTTGCCGGCGCAATGACAGCGATTTTACAAAAAGCGATTGAACCGACCTTAATGCAAACGGTAGAAAATACACCGGTTTTGATCCACGCAGGCCCATTTGCCAATATTGCCCATGGTAATTCTTCTATTATTGCCGACCGAATCGCCCTCACCCATGCCAATTATGTCGTGACTGAAGCGGGCTTTGCCTCTGATATGGGAATGGAGAAATTCTTCAATATCAAAGCAAGAACCAGCGGTATTTTACCGAAATGTATTGTGGTTGTGAGTACAGTGAAGAGCATTAAAGCCAATGCTTTAACAGCGCCAGATGCACCTGAACTTGAGAAATTACAATCGGGTTTAGCCAATTTAGGTTGGCATATTCAAAATGCAAAGCGCTATCAATTACCGGTAGTCGTCGCGATTAATCAATTTCCTGATGATAGCGAAGCAGAAATGGCAGTGATTCGTGAATATGCACTCGCTCAAGGGGCTGATGATTGCGAAGTAAGCCGCGCGTTTGCTGAAGGCGGAAAAGGTGCGAGTTTACTTGCCGAAAAAGTTGTTAAAGCCTGTGAAAAACAGGAGAAAGCGCAATTACTTTATGATGATGGGTTATCGCTCAAAGAGAAGATTGCCAAAGTTGCCGCCACTTATGGTGCGATCGAGATTACCTACTCCCCCGAAGCGGAAGCAACACTTCGACAGTTGACCAAAGATGGTTATCATCGCTTCCCGATCTGCATCGCTAAAACACCGCAATCTATTAGCCATGATCCTAAAGTCAAGAATGTACCAGCCCCTTTTACGCTACCTGTTGAAGGGGTACAACTGGTGAAAGGTGCGGGATTTATCAAAGTATTACTCGGCGATATTATGACAATGCCGGGATTAGGTCTGCGCCCTGCTTATCGAAATATTGATATTGATGCAGCGGGGAATATTATCGGATTATAGCGCTCCATCTCATAGATAAATGCACTCTATTAAAACTAAACATATACAAGTTATATGTTTTAAGGTAGAGTATCGGTATATGGCCGATTATTCAATGGATGAGCGATAATCGGCTACGAGAATATGACCAATTGATAACAACCGATAAGCTACAAGGAGAAGTATGTGCCAATTACTAGGAATGAATTGTAATACGCCAACGGATATTACCTTCTCATTTGAAGGGTTTCGCCGGCGTGGCGGTGTGACCGATCACCATATTGACGGTTTTGGCATTGCTTTTTTTGAAGGGAAAGGGGTGCGAATTTATCAAGATGATACACCTTGTGCCTCTTCTCCTGTAGCTGAGATGATTCAGTCTTACGGCATTAAATCAAAAAATGTGATCGCTCATATTCGTAAAGCCTCTAGTGGCCAAATTAGTTTAGCCAATACTCACCCTTTTATGCGGGAATTATGGGGAGAATATTGGCTCTTTGCGCATAATGGCCACCTTACTCATTTAGATCAGCTATTGACTAAACCTACATTCACTTATAGTTATTATCGTCCGGTAGGCAATACCGATTCAGAGCAGGTATTTTGCTATATTCTCGAACAGCTTCGACAACAATTCCCCGAAAAGCCAAGTAAAGAGTGTCTATTTGCCACAATTCAGAAACTAACTGCTCACATTAGTGAATATGGCATCTTTAATTATATTTTAAGTAATGGGGAATGGATGATTGCCCATGCAACAACCCTACTTCACTATATTATCCGGCAAGCACCCTTTGGTGAGGCGCGTTTAATTGATGATGATATAACGA
This sequence comes from Ignatzschineria larvae DSM 13226, assembly GCF_038500265.1. Lineage (NCBI taxonomy): Bacteria > Pseudomonadati > Pseudomonadota > Gammaproteobacteria > Cardiobacteriales > Ignatzschineriaceae > Ignatzschineria > Ignatzschineria larvae. The sequence goes on from NZ_CP150637.1 coordinate 1,164,496, forward strand.
TTGACTTTGCGGCAGTCACCACACCGAAAGATCGTGTGGCAGTCATTGCAACACTACCACTCACCGCCAATGAATGTTGGAAGCAGCTCGCTCGAAATGAGTTATTGATGTTTGAAGAGGGGATGATTGTCGCCCGTAATTGCCCTGATGAAACCGATGTTATGAGTATTAAAGATGCTTTAGCCCTAGCTGCGGCTGTCGGCGCTGCGCCGGAGAGCGTTGTATAATAATGACGTAATGGTCCATATCGTCATTTCAGTTCAAAATAAGCCCTATTTAAATACCGGCACATCAGTTGATCGAGGCAAGAAAGCTGTTCTATCCGGCATCTTGCAAGTGCTATTTAGTAAGGTTTTATATTCTTTTTAAAATCCTATATTAGCTGCTTAAAAAAAACTGCTTAAAAACAACTGTTTAAAAATCATTTTCTTAAACCAAATTTACTGTAATACGTTTCGTTTTCATATATTCAAATATAAAAAGAGCCGATCACATCCTGTGATCAGCCCTTCAAACTTGGAGCGGGAAACGAGACTCGAACTCGCGACCCCGACCTTGGCAAGGTCGTGCTCTACCAACTGAGCTATTCCCGCTTAATTCAGATGAGCTATTATAAAGATATTTATGTATCTGTCAATACCTATTCACCAACTTTAGAATAATCATCAAACAATAAATCATAATCTCTTGATAAGATTAGGATTTAAATTTATTATCTCCATCTTCAGTATAAAAAATAGACAGTTTTTATGCGGATTTACAACTCAGTCGCTATAATTTTCTCTTTTCAATTCATTGATGGGCATCATAGATTCTAACAGAATCAATCTGTTGGAAGTATTATCCATTGTTTGAAAAATAATCCTACAATTAATAAAAGGAGGTTTATTGTGTCACATAGCGAAGCAGCACCGACGCAGCGCCGTAAATGGAGATTCCCTAATCTTGGGATTCAAATCTTAATTGCTTTAGCTTTAGGCATTATTGCTGGAGCAATTCTTCATGATCATGAATCTAAGGAATGGGTGATTGCCAATATCTTCAATCCCGCCGGGCAGATTCTCATTATCATGATCAAAATGATTGTGGTTCCGATTGTGGTATCGACTTTAACTGTCGGTATCGCAGGGGGAGAGAGTAGTAAAGAACTTGGTAAGATGGGACTTAAGACAATTGTCTATTTCGAAATTATTACCACAATCGCGATTCTTGTGGGAATTTTAGCCGCTAATATTTTCCAGCCTGGTGTAGGTGTTAATATCAGTAGTTTAGCGCATACGGATATCAGTAGTTATAATGAGACAATCAATGAGATTACCCATAGTAGCAGTAGCCCATTTGTAACTACCCTACTCTCGATTTTCCCAAGTAATATCTTTGCCGCGATGGCAGATAATCATAGTATGCTTTCGATTATCTTCTTCTCGGTTCTTTTTGGTTTAGGATTAGGATCATTACCAACAGAGCAGAAAACACCCGTGATTCAAGTTTTGAAAGGTGTTTCAGGCGCGATGTTTAAAGTGACCAATATGATTATGCGTTATGCGCCCATCGGTGTATTTGCCTTAATTGCAACCACCGTTGCCAACTTTGGTTTTGAATCGCTTTACCCGCTTCTTAAATTAGTATTACTGGTCTACGGCACGATTATCTTCTTTGCAATTGTAGTACTCGGGTTTGTGGCTTACATTTGTGGCATTAATATCTTCACGTTACTACGTATATTGAAAGATGAGTTGATCCTTGCCTATACAACTGCAAGCTCTGAAACGGTGCTTCCTAGAATCATGGAAAAGATGGAGCTTTATGGCGCACCGGCTAAGGTCACCGGATTTGTGATTCCTATCGGTTACTCATTTAACTTAGATGGTTCAACACTCTATCAGAGTATCGCAGCGATCTTCCTCGCCCAAATTACCGGCGTTGATCTCTCGATTATGGATCAGATTATCTTAGTCGTAACCTTGATGCTTACTTCAAAAGGGATTGCCGGCGTACCGGGTGTTTCCATTGTGGTACTGCTTGCAACTATTGGTACAGTAGGTATTCCACTTGAGAGTGTGGCTTATATTATCGGAATTGACCGTATTTTAGATATGGCAAGAACAGCCCTCAATGTGGTCGGCAATGCCCTTGCGGCACTTGTGATTGCAAAATGGGAAGGCTGTTTCGATCAGATGAAAGCGCAAAGCTACTTCGATAATTACAAAAATATCTAATGATCATTCACAAGCTTTAAAAAGTTCTAAAAAGCTTCTAAATTCATCATTAAGAAAGTCGATAAAGCGTCAATACATATAACGGTATTGACGCTTTTTAGTTTAGTGATAACTACTATTTTTCATCATCAGATCGATCTCTTCCCACGTTTTATCCAAGCGTTTTTCTGAGACTGTTATAATCGTCTTCATAGGCTGAGCAAAGAAAGAAACGGCTTGCTCTTCAATCATCCAACGATACTCTTCTAATATTGCAGGGAGCTCTTCTCGCTTCGCAAAAAAGGCTTTTGCTGCTTCATATTGCGCTAAATGGCGCTGGATGATCTTCGATTGTGCTTGATCCCTTGTCATATTTTGTGGAAATCGCTCAATACGTAATACTAAAGCCTCTAAGAAACGAGGAATCTCGTTACGCCATACTTTCGGGGTTTCACTAATGAAATTGGCATAAATAAGGCGATCAAGCGCTTTTTGTACCTCTTTTTCAATGAGCGCTCGATTCATGGGATGTAGCTGATTGAGTTGATCTCGTACTGCTTTTACTTTTTCAAAAATAGTGACAATGAGTGCACTCAATTGAGTGGCATCCGCCACAATCTCTTTGCGCATTGTGGTCACAATGGCTTCAAAGTGTGCGGCATCTCTCGGTAATGTTTGCGATGAGAGGGAATCTCGAATAATCGCTCGCATGAGATCTTCTTGTAGCAACGTCTCATTCCCTACTTGTCGGAACATCAACACTAATTTTCCAAATTGTGGCCACTGCTTTCGTAGATATTTCACCTGTTCGTGAAGCGCTTTGAGCACCAATTGTGTTAATGCTTCCAAATGCTTCGTTTCTGCAACAAATGGGCGATCAAAAAGCTGTTTCTCTAATCGGATCGGTTGCCCATCAATCACTCGAAGCGCAGGATATCCGGTTAATTCAATGCCATTTCGGACAAAACGTTCCTCTCTCGGTAACTGCCAATTTTCTAGTGTTAATGTTGTCTGTACCGACTGAGTTGAATTCTTTTTCGCGCCTCTATCTTGCTCGCCGTGTAGAGCCGCAGCACGATTAGGGTTTTGAATGTTGTCAATCTCACCTTGACGGCTATTTCCCCCTCTCTTCCGCTTGCCTTGTGCTTCCCCTTTCTCCCAAGCATCTGCCAATTTTTTAAAGGCATTTTCCGCTTTTCCTCGTAATTTTTCAGTTAAAAGCGGGAGATCACGCCCTTCGGCAATGGTTTTTCCACCGGTATCAATCACCCGAATATTCATTCGAAGATGGCGATCAAGCGCCGTTTCATCAAAAAAATGGGGTTCAATTTGAATGCCGGAACGACGAGTCAGATATTCGGCAATTTGAAAATAGAGATTCCCTTCTCCAAATTCAAATGTCTGTAACATCGCCGCCACAACATCCGGCAATGGCACAAAATGTTTACGAAGTGATCTTGGTAAAGTACGGATAATCTCTGTCACTTTCTCTTTTAATAATCCCGGCACAAGCCAATCTAATCGTGTTTTATTGAGTAGATTGAGCGCTGCTAAAGGCACAAGTAATGTCATTCCGTCGTGTTCAGAAGCAGGATCAAAGAGATAGATTGCATTTAATTTCAATTGACCAAAATGAATCACTGCCGGGAAATCTTCTAGATTGAGCCGCTCATCATTTTCTAAAATATCGGCTTCCGTAAAGATTAAGGAATCGTTATTCTTCCGATTTTTACACCATTTTTCGAGGGACGCCACAGAGTAGATATCTTGAGGAATCCGATTGTTATACCACTCAAAGAGCTTCCACTCTTCGATCAAAATATCCCGGCGACGTGTCTTCTCCTCCATTTCAGCGACTTTTTCAATCGTCTTTTGATTCATTCGATAGAAGTGCGCTCGAGTATTGATCTCACCCTCCACTAATCCTTCTCGAATAAGAAGCTCTCGGGAAATTTCCGGTTTAATCTTACCGAATGAGACCACACGATTTTTGATAATCGCAAGATTAAAGAGGCGAACCGTTTCGTGTGCCGCTGCTTGCCCTTGTTGTTTGCTCCAATGAGGCTCGGTATACTCTTTTTTAAGTAGATGTGCGCCTAATCGCTCAATCCATTCTGGCTGAATCAATGCATTAACACGAGCATAAATTTGACTTGTTTCGACAATTTCAAGGGACATCAACCATTTTGGTGGCTTTTTAAAGAGTGCAGATCCCGGGAAAATACGATATTTCCGACCATTAGCCCCGCTATATAGTTTATCTTCCCCAAGCTCCCCAATTTGATCTAAAATCCCAACTAATATGGCTTGATGAATCTTCTCTTCATTAAATTTCGGAAAACAATATTCTCCCTCTTTTACGCCACTTGGTTGATTATTCGGATCATTTTCTGGGAATGGATTGAGATGAAATTGGATCTTTTTCATCACGCTCTTGAGTTGCTGATAGAGATCGTACCATTCCCGCATCCGCATAAAATTAAGAAAATGTGCTCGGCACACTTTGCGCATCTGATTTTGACTCTCTTTTTTCGCCTTTGTCTGATACCAAGCCCATAAATTGAGCAGCGAAATATAATCAGAATGAGGCGCTTTAAAGAGACGATGTTTCTCATCTGATTGTTGCTGGAACTCAAGCGGGCGCTCCCTAGGATCTTGAATCGAAAGGCCGGCAACTAATACTAATAATTCGTGCCCTACACCTTCATTTCCCCCTTGAATCAGCATCGCGCCAAATTTAGGATCAATTGGAATTTTTGCTAATGTTTTTCCAAGCGGTGTGAGTGAGCCATTATCTCGAACCGCTTTCAACTCTTTAAGCGTCTGAAACCCTTCTTTAATTTGTCGGGAATCAGGCATCTCAATAAAGGGAAACGCTTCCGGATTTCCCAAACGAAGATGCCCCATCTGCAAAATCACCGAGGCTAGATGTGTCCGCAAAATTTCAGGATCTAAGAATTCTGGCCGACTCGCAAAATCCTCCTCACTATAGAGGCGAATCGCAATCCCCTCGGCAACACGACCACAACGACCTGAACGTTGATTGGCCGAGGCTTGTGAAATGGGCTCTACCAATAAACTCTGTAATCGAGTACGAGGATTATAGCGGCTGACCCTTGCAACGCCACTATCAATAACATAGCGGATACGCGGCACAGTAATCGAAGTTTCAGCCACATTAGTGGCTAAAACAATGCGTTTTCGTCCACTTGGCGAGAAAATCTTCTGTTGCTCTGCCTGACTTAAACGGGAAAAGAGCGGTAAAACATCATAATCGTGAAAGGCTTTACGTAGCAGATCTGCGGTTTCTAAAATCTCCCGCTCTCCTGGTAGAAAGACTAAAATATCGCCGGGCTTTTCAGCTTGTAATTCTTGAACCGCTTGAACAATCCCCTCTTCTATCTCAATGGGATCATTATCATCTTCTTCGCCAAAATGAAGATCTCGATAACGAATCTCCACCGGGAATGTTCTCCCTGAGACTTCGATAATAGGCGCTTTTTCAGCCCCACCAAAATAGTGAGAAAATCGTTCAGGATCGATAGTTGCCGAAGTGATAATGAGCTTGAGATCAGGTCGGCGCGGCAAAATATTTTTTAAAATACCTAAGAGAAAATCGATATTAAGGCTTCGCTCGTGCGCTTCATCGATAATGATCACTTCATACTGATTTAGAAAACGATCGTGCGTCAGCTCTGTGAGTAAAATTCCGTCTGTCATTAACTTTAAGACGGTTTTATCATCGGTCTTATCATTAAATCGCATTTTATAACCGACAAAATCCCCCAAAGGACGCTGCAACTCCTCGGCAATTCTCTCTGCTACCGAGTGCGCAGCTAGACGGCGGGGCTGAGTATGGCCAATGAGTCCTCGTGCACCAAGTCCCATCTCTAAGCAGAATTTGGCTAATTGGGTCGTTTTACCCGAACCTGTTTCCCCGCAAACAATGACCACTTGATGAGATTGAAGCGCCGCGATAATCTGCGGCCGTGCTTGATAGATTGGCAATTCTGTCTGATAATTAAGCGCCGGAAATGAAGCCTTAATCTGATCTGTTTTACTCACAGAGTCAACAATCCGCGCTTTTAATGCCGTAATATCCTGCCCTTCAATCTGATCTTGACGCTTTAAATCCCGCAATGCTCGACGCAATGAATAACTATCTCGCGTTTGGGCAAAAGGTAGTAAAGCTTCTAATTGGGCAATCTCTTTTCTAATATCCATTCTATCTCTTATTAATACGCAAAAATGCTATTTTCAAGGTTAGGCAATCTGTTACAAACCTCTCATTCTATCAGTATTCCTATAAGAGATAAAATTCAAAGATTTTAAGAATATCTACTTAAAAATATCTACTTTTCCGTTTGTGTTCCCTCTCTTTTTATAATTATATTTTTCAGATTTAGAGAGATTATGGGGTTGTTAAAATAGAGACTTTAAACCCACATTTGTAGTCATTATTAAATAGAGATTACATCCTAGCGTTTACTATCGGTTAATATAGTAAGATTGATTCAAAATAAGCGTTATTTAAATGCCGATGCGTTGATTGTAAGAAGCAAGGAAGCCCCAAAGGACTTCCCTACGATAATAAAAATGATTAGCTTAGATCACTAAAAATAGCTAAAAACACTATTGGGAAGTTATGCGGACAATTATGTAGCCGAAATCACTTTTAATTGCCCCATCATTCCAAGCGTTTCATGCTCTAAAATATGGCAATGATACATTCTTAAACCGGTATATTGTTGTTGCATAACGATCGTGATGCGTTCATACGGTTTTAAATTGATCGTATCCTTCAATACTCGATAATCTGCTAAATGTCGTTGGCCATCAAACTCTCTAGCTACCACTTGAAATTGTGTACCATGAATATGGAAATTGTGATCCATATGTGAATTATTAAAGATTTCCCATGTCTCCACTTCCCCTGCGATCATAGAAAAATCGACACGATCCATAGAATGCATTTTGCCATTGATTAAAAAATAGAGGCCGTCTTTTGACATCTCTTCACTATATTCAATAACTCGAACAGGCGTGGAGCTAGATAGAGGTATAATCTTACGAATTGTCGCCGGTAATTTGAACTCTTTCGATTCTTTTATTAATTCAAAAGTCGCAATAGTTTGGCTTGGCGTTACTGACGTATCTCCCATTTTATGGCGGTTATAACTCAGATTCGTCAATGGTGTACGGCCATTTCTGCGAGGAATTGCAATGATCTCAATACGTTCCCCGGGAGATAACAGAATCTCGGTCAAAGATAATGGTTTTTCTATAAACCCGCCATCTGTAGCAATGAGGTAACACTCAGCAAATTGCAGATCAAGATTCAAATAACGTGCAGAACAGGCATTCCAGAGTCGTAAACGAGTGGCTCCATCAAGCTTAATTTCTGGCTGATACTGACCATTAATTAAGGTAAATTGCCCTTCTCTACCATTCATCCAATCATTAAAACTATTTTCAGCAATCGTTCCATCTTCATGAAGTTTCAGATCTGAAATAAGTAGATGTTGCTCAGGTAAGGCCTTAAAAGGGTCATTTCGAGTTTTGACAACAAATGTTCCGGCAAGTCCACGATAAACCTGCTCAGCAACGGTATTATGTCCATGAGGGTGATACCAATAAGTGCCGGCAGAGCCCTCAGGAATAGTGAATTGATAGAGATGATGCTCCCCAGGCAAAATAGGATCTTGAGGATTACCATCCTGATCAGCCGGAACTAATAGGCCATGCCAATGCACCGTCGTTGCCTCATTTAACTCGTTAATGACCTCTATCTCTACTTTATCGCCTTCATAAACGACAATCTGGGGTCCTGGGAGCATACCGTTGTACCCATAAAACTCTGTCTCTACGCCTGGAATCAATTCTACGCGATTTTGCTTTACGCGTAGTGTTCCCCGGAACTTATTCGCTTCTTTCGCCTCATTTTCTAATAAAGGGAGCGCACGTAAAGTCTGTCCTTTAGGCATCTTCGTTGAGGATAAGAGTCGTTGATCAGCTTTTTCCATCCTTGCAATATCTTCTGCCGTCAACCGAAAGTGCCCTAGCTCATATCCTGGTTTTATCATCATATTATGTGCATTATGATCCATCATATTCATATTCATATTATGGCCATTATGTATCGTTGTATCTTCGTGCGTATTCATCGCTTTTTCATGACTCATTCCGTCACCCATAGCGGTTTTTGCAAATAGAATCGGTAATGCTAAAGCCGTCACAGAGCCTAAACTTTGGCACAAGAATTTTCTCCGAGGAGTTACTTGTGTTTTATTTTGATGAAACCCCTCTATCACATGACGCTCTTGAGATATCGATGTCGCTTCAGTCGTGTGTAAGGCGCTATTGTCATCCATTTTGTTTATCATATTTATAATCCTTTAACTAGTAATTCTTTAACTAGTAATCCTGCTACTAGCTATTATTTAACACATCATTCATGAATTTTTTGTCACATTAACGAAAAACTTCTTTGATAGAGATATCATCTGATTCAGCAAATAGATGCTTATCGCATACGCAGTGAATCCTGACGTTAAATATCAGAAGCTCTAATCGTTAACTGATATTGATCATTACCCTTCACTGGACTCCATTTGAGCAATTATCTGAATTGCCTCGGTTTTCACAATGTAAGAGTAACTCAAGAGTGCGTTAATTGAGGGGGTGGATTATCTAGTAACATGATATAGGAATCCCACGGCGTAAGTAATTTAAAAGGTGGGATTTCATAAGGAGAAGAGGTCAACAATGTAAGATGTTGAAATATAGCACAGCAATTATGCATACCATGATTCATAGAGGCACAACAATCATCTGTCATGCTATTGTCCTGATGAGCCTGATGATGGTTTTTATCTTTATCTCTCAGATTTGAATCTAAAAAATGATGACCTTCATTATTGAGTACAATATGGTCGGCAGGCTCAGGTAATTCCATTAATTGCGTGATTTGTAGCGCTGAAATGGGATTCATTAATTTAGAATATTCATGGGCAATAGCCACTATCGGGGTAAAAAGATAGATCCCGATAAGCATATAGAGTGTTGCCAATAATATTCTTGAGTTTTGAGGTTTCATCACACTATTTTACCAAAACATGAGAAATTATGGTAATTCATTGTGGGATTCAATATAATCCAATGGTAAATTGGTGCGTAATTTTGGTTCAAGATGATACGTAACGAAATTATTGATTCCAATAATCTTCTATCGCCGGGAAGAGAGATCGTTCTTCAAAACGGGTATGCGCTATCAGTAATGTTCCCAAGGCAATTAACTCATTGAGTGACCATTCATTTTGTGAAAGGATTTGTCGTAATTGCCGATGTTCTGCTTGAAATTGCCACTTTAAATCTTGATTGGGTAATTGATCAATAATGGATTGTAACTCCCGCTCTTCTTCTGCAAAATGCCCCAGCAGTAGCGCTTTTTCTGCATGCACTGCCTTACTTGCAGACTCTAATAGTGCTTGAATCTGTTTTAAAGTAATCGCAGGATTCGCTTCAATCTCTGTTAATCGGCGTAAATCATTTCCTAACTTTAAAGTTTGGTGATGTTCTTTAGAAAAAGGAATTAAGCGGGAATCACGTTTCATAGAATTTCCTGTTAAATGTCTATTGTTGAGAATATATTCAGCTGTTCTGGGTGATGGGGCTTCTCAATATCAAACCCACGTTTGTAGTCATTTTTAAATTAGATCTAAATTAGATTTATAATAACGTCCGTTCAAAATAAGCTTATTCAAATGCCGGCGCATCAGTTGTAAGAAGTAAGGAAGCTGTTCTATCCGGCATCTTGCAAGTGTTGTTTAGTACGGTTTTATCTTCTTTTAAAACCCCACAATAGCTGTTGAAAGACTATTTTTCTTAAACCAAATTTACTATAAACTAAATCTAAAGTTGCGCGTAAAAGTGAGATCACAGTAGCGTCTTGATTATCTTTGATAAAGATTACGCTTACAAAAGAGGAAATGACTTTTCAACTTCGATAGCTTTTGGAAAGATAAGATTATTCTCGAGATGAATATGTTCTTGTAAATCACGTTCAAAAGATGCAAGTGATTGCAGCATCATCTGATAATCGCTATCGGCCTCTTGAGGTGCTTGGTAATGGTCGGTCAATTGAGTAATCTGCTTAAAAATTTCCGCTTCTATCTCATGCTCTTGCATCATCACTTTAATGGGCATTGCAATTGATGGAAAGCAACTCTCCATTTCAGTCTGCTCTCGACGCGCGAGACGGTAGATTGCCGGATAGAGTATCTGATCCTCTTTGTGTAAATGTTGCAACAAATCGTCTAAGGACTCTCGGAATAACTCATATACCGCACGTAATGAGGGGTTTTTTGCAGCTTCTTTTTGCGTAACACTCTCAACTAATGCCAGCAATTGGGGGCCTTTGTGCCGGATATTATGATGATGGTATTTTATGACATAATCCACCTGCAATTCTAAGCTCCACTTCTGAAAGTCAGGCATTGCTGCAGGGCGTAAGATCTCCGCTTCTAAAGCTAATATAAAAGAATCTCGATCAATGCTTTGTGCAGTGAGCGCTCCTGCTAAAGTCTCTCCTCCCTGACAATAAAAATCTATATTGCTCCTACGAAATAATTCTACTGCCGACGGATAGTTGACGACAATCTGCCCTACTTTCTGTTTTATCCAATCCATCTGTCTCTCCTGTAAGCTAATATATTGAAATTATAGATACTAATAACGTAACAATAATATTGAAACATAGATTGAATCTCTTGCCTACTAGGTTGTACGTAAGGAGTAGAGAGGGTAACTCTTTCTATTTAGTGATATCAATGTGATAAATTGCTATGCTTATACTATTGTCTAATCAACTATTTAATTCATCGAAAGGTCTTAATCAAAAACGTTATAATAAATTACCACGCATGAGCTACCGGCTGATAGATCTATAAATTAAATGCTAGATCGAATAGTAGTGGTAAATAATAGTGGCAAATAGTAGCGGTGAAGAATAATTCAAATACATTTTATCTCTTGAAGGTCTTTAAATAATCACTATGGCATACTCCCAGATACAACCTAGCGGCTTACTGAAAAGACCCCATAAACTCTCTACTGTACTAATGGCACTCATTGGCCTTTGGTTAATTGGTGCGATTGTGATCGTTGGTTTCTCTCTCAATATCTCTTGGCGTTTAGAAGAGATGGGAGTTGCGATTAATAATTCTGGAAGCCTACGCAAACGCGTGTTTCACATTATGATGCTCACAAGCAATGGGGAACCTTCGGCAGATATCGCATATGAAGTAGATAATTTTAAGACAGTGGCAGATCAACTTCGAAATATCCCCGCACAGAACTTTTTTGATGGAGAGCGACATCAAATATTGCAACAAGAGATATTACAAATTGAGCATGAACTTGAGGCGTTTTTACAAAAACAACGGTCAAATCTGGTCATTTCAACGACTGAATATCGTCAGGTGGCGGAGCATCTCACTAATCGGATTAGTGGTGTTGTGAGTATTATTGAAAAAGATAACACTGAGAGTATTGAACGACTGAGGATTTTACAAATATTGTTGATTCTAATGGCGGTGCTTTCAGCATTTGCCTCTTCTTATTTACTGCGTAAATTAGTGATTCAGCCTTTAAATGAACTCTACCTAGGTATTCAGCGTCTCACTACAAGAAAATTTAATGCCCCCGTGTCAGTACAGATCAACAATGAGTTTGCAACTGTCGCTGATGGATTCAACGAGATGCAGAATCGTCTTAGAGAACTCTATGAAAATCTTGAAGAGAAAGTTGCGGATAAGACCCAAGCTTTGAGTCAACGGAATCATGAATTACTCTTCCTTTATGAGACTTCTACTTTAATTCAAGAAGCGACCGATAATCAGGTGTTAATGACACAATTTCTACAAAAAGTGGTTGCTTATAGTCATGCTGAATCTGGTTCTATTCGCTTAATTAATAAAAACCGTCATCGCTTAGAGATCTTAGCTGAAGAGAATCTTCCTGAGATTGTTAAAGAATCGAGTTACTGTAATATTCTTAATCACTGTTACTGTGGCAAAGGTGTATATGCTGATCATTTTGTCATTCATAATCGAGCGCAAAATCAAGAAGATCAATCTCAAGAGACACGCTTACTGTGTCAATATTATATCTCCGATTATCTTGTCACAATTCCAATTCATCATATTGATGAGAAATTAGGGGTCATTACACTCTACTTTACTCAAGCTACGACACTCTCTGATAATGAGGCATTTATTCTTGAAACAGTCACAGCCCAATTTGCAATGGCATTAGTTAAAATACGTTTAGCTGCTTTAGATAAACAGCTCGCTATTTTAGAAGAACGTAATCATTTAGCGCAAGGTTTACACGATAGTATTGCCCAATCATTAGCCTTTATCAAAATGCAAATTCCCCTTTTAGAACGCGCCTTAAAAGAAGAGAATCATACATTACAACAACAGACCCTCTCTTTTATTAAAGAAGGCATTGAAGAGTGCTATTTAGATATTCGCGAACTCCTCTCTAATTTCAGGGTTCGTATTGCGCAAGGATCATTCGGCAACACCATTCAATCGGTAGTTGCACGTTTTGAGCATCAATATCATCTTACAGTCAAACAACATATTTCCCCCATGATTGATCTCTCCCCTGAAGCACAATTACAAGTGATCTTTATTCTGCAGGAAGCACTCTCAAATATACGAAAACATGCACAGGCCACGGAGGTTTCTATCACTATCACCCAAAATGATAACTCGTTTCAGATGGTCATCAAAGATAATGGCGTAGGCTTTGATCTCGGCCAATTGAATGAGTTTGAGAAGCAAGGCCATCTTGGCACGAAGATTATGCGAGAGCGTATTCAAAAAGTAGGTGGCGAATTACACTTTAAGCGAAATGATCCGCAAGGAACGATCGTAGATGTGACAATTCAACAATCTATTTGATACCCTACTATATTTAATACGCTATTACTTGATTAATCGCAGAATCAAACACTATTCAAACAATAATTTAAAATGATAAGCAATCAAAAGGCTGGATATGCATTCTATGACTCAGAATAAAGAGACTCACGATAAAATTAAAATCATTCTTGTGGATGATCATCCGCTATTTCGTAAGGGGTTACGTTTTATTATTGAATCTGATCCACGCTATCTTGTGATTGGCGAAGCAACCGATGGCCTTGAGGGCGTTAAGTTAGTAGATACTCTCATGCCGGATGTAGTTTTACTCGATGTAGATATGCCCTCTATGAATGGTGTTGAAGCGCTCTCTTTAATGCTCAATGATCATCCGCAATTAGCGGTTATTATGTTAACTGTTTCCGATGATAGTAATGATCTCGCAATGGCGATGAAATATGGTGCTAAAGGCTATCTCCTTAAAAGTATCGATAGCGACTTTCTCTTAAATGCCATTGAGAAAGCAGTTGAGGGGGATAATGTCCTCTCCCCTGAAATGACCAATAAATTGATCGCTCAACTGCGTGGAAATTCAGAAACACAGCTACAATCTTCAGCGCTGGATTCTCTCACATCAAGGGAGCTTGAAGTGCTTAAATGGCTGACAAAAGGCATCAGCAATAAAGAGATTGCTCGCAAAATGGATGTCACTGAAAGCACTATCAAAGTCCACGTACAAAATGTCTTAAGAAAGCTCAATCTTCAAAGCCGAGTACAAGCGGCGCTCTTTGCGGTTGAAAATCAGCTTGAAGTTGAAGAATAGATTGAATAAAGAGTAGTAATAAAGAGTAGATTTAATGATTCATTCCGTAGGAACGCAATAGTTATATACAAATTTCATCACTCATCGACGACTTTTTAAATACGATCCTACTACTTTAGTACTAAATGTACTTACTCTTATGCGCAAGAACTATTCCCATTTATGTGAATAGTTTTTTTATGCAGAAATCTTATGCTAGAGGTGCTCGTCATATCTAGTTGGTATATCTAAAAGAAGGATTTCTGTTATGGCAACTCACAAAGTAAAATCTTACGTGGTCTTAACTAGTAGTACCGCTGCATTTACCGTCTGCTTTATGATCTGGATGATCTTCTCGGTATTAGGATTACCGATTAAAGAGAGTTTGGGGCTTAATGCAACCCAATTTGGTCTACTCACTGCAATGCCGGTCTTATCAGGTTCGCTCTGCCGTATTCCGCTTGGAATGATGACGGATCGTTATAGTGCTCGTGCAGTATTTGCTATCTTAATGCTGATCTGTATTCCGCCACTTCTGTTAATGCCCTATGCCACCCAGTATTACCAATTTTTACTCATCAGTTTATGGTTAGGTTTAATTGGGGGATCTTTCTCTGTAGGCACGCCTTATGTAGCTCGGTGGTTTCCAAAAGAGCGACAAGGTTTGGCAATGGGGATTTTCGGTGCTGGAAACGCCGGTGCTGCGCTCAATAAACTCATTGCTCCCACTTTAATTGGTCTCTTTGGTTGGGCATTTGTTCCTAATAGCTATGCTATTATTCTGCTTATTACAGCCATTCTCTTTTGGATCTTTAGTTATCCGACACCAGAGACCTCACAGAAACGTGTGATCTCTCTCAAAGCACAATTACAGTTGATGAAGAATCGCGATGTATTGAAGTATAGTCAATACTACTCTGTAGTTTTCGGTGGATACGTAGGGCTCTCGCTCTGGATGGTCAATTACTATGTTACGGAGTATCACTTTTCCTTAACAAGCGCTGCACTGCTAGCAGCTTGCTTCTCGCTTCCCGGGGGTGTATTACGTGCATTTGGTGGCTGGCTCTCGGATAAATATGGCGCTCATCAAGTGACTTGGGCTGTTATGTGGGTCTGCTGGGTCGCATTCTTTATTATGTCCTATCCTCAAACAGCCATGATCATCGAAACAGTCAACGGTCCTTTATCGCTTAATATCGGTATCAATGCCTTTTTCTTCACGATCTTAATTTTTATTGTCGGAATTGCGCTAGCTATTGGTAAAGCCTCTGTCTTTAAATTCATCGCCGATGATTTCCCCGATGAGATTGGTACTGTGTCCGGTATTGTTGGCTTAGCAGGTGGTTTGGGTGGGTTCTTGCTTCCTATCCTCTTTGGCGCATTAGTCGATATTACCGGCATTCGTTCAAGCTCTTTTATGTTGATGTATGGCACAGTCTCTATCAGCCTGATCTGGATGCATTTTAGTTTCAAAAAAGACCAAAAATAAACTCGTAATAATCAATTCACTTTTTGACTTCGATTCATCTGATCTCTTTTAATCTCTCATAGGAGTAATAATAATGAGTAAACTATTAACGAACTGGCAACCGGAAGATCCCCAATTTTGGGAGAAAGAGGGGCGAAAAATTGCCAAACGAAATCTCTGGATCTCTATTCCCGCTCTCTTACTCGCCTTTGCTATTTGGCAAGTATGGAGTGTTACTGTGATCAAATTACCTAGCGTAGGCTTTACCTATAGTGCTAATGAGCTCTTCTGGCTTGCTTCACTGCCGGCACTTTCTGGGGCAACACTTCGTATCTTCTACTCATTTGTCGTCCCTATCTTTGGAGGAAGACGTTGGACAGCGCTCTCAACAGCAAGTCTACTTATTCCGGCTATTGGGCTAGGCTTTGCCGTACAAGATCCCAATACCTCCTATAGTTGGATGTTTATCCTAGCCCTACTTTGTGGTTTTGGGGGCGCAAACTTTAGCTCTTCGATGTCTAATATCAGCTTCTTCTTTCCTAAATCAGAGAAAGGGGGCGCAATGGGTTTGAATGCCGGCCTGGGTAACTTAGGGGTTTCGGTCGTGCAATTTGTCGTACCGCTTGTGATCACAACCGGAATGTTTGCTTTCATCACAGGAGATCCACAGGTTGTTCAATCAGAGAATGGAACTAGCTACTTGTGGCTACAAAATGCCGGATTTATTTGGGTACCTTTTATTCTCCTCTCAACCTTATTAGCTTACTTTGGAATGAATGATATTGGGAATATCAATGCTTCTTTCAAAGAACAATCTATTATTTTTAAACGCACCCATAATTGGTTACTCTGCTGGCTCTACATTGGTGTATTTGGCTCTTTTATTGGCTTTTCTGCCGCTTTCCCGCTTCTCACTAGCCATGCTTTTCCCACTATTGACCCTATGAAATATGCTTTCTTAGGCCCACTCGTAGGCGCTATTACTCGTGTAATCGGTGGTTGGCTATCTGATAAGATCTCACCGGCTCTTATTACCGGTATAAGCTTCCTTTTGATGATCGTTGGTAGCGCTGGTATTATTTTAGCCTTACCGAATGAGAGCGGTGCCGGTAGCTTCCCTCTCTTCTTCTGGAGCTTTATGTTGATCTTCTTCTTTAGTGGCATTGGTAATGGTTCTACATTTGCCCAAGCACCTCGTGTATTTGCCCTCTTTCATCAAAAAGTACTGAAAGAGAGCGGAGATCAAGCGACTATTCAGGCCACGAAAGAGTCTGCAACGGTCGTCGGTTTTATGGGCGCAATTGGGGCTTACGGTGGATTTTTAATTCCCAAAAGCTTCGGGAGCTCTATTGAGATCACCGGTAGCGTTGAAGCGGCACTTATCGGATTCATTATCTTCTATTTCAGCTGTATCCTGATTAATTATTACTTCTATATACGTAAAAGTTCACCTGTTAGTTGCTAATAGACTTCAGTTTTTAGAATTTTTAGAATTATTCTTCAAGTCCCTCTTTAAGGATCATTACTCTATCGAGTTTTACCGCTATCCCCCAATAGCAATAAGGCAAGAAAGAGAATGATCCTCTTTTTTATTGCTTAGCCCAAACTGTAAAAAGGATTAATCATACTAGCCAAAAGTATTAGATGCGAGTAATCCTTCTTCTGCAATAAGTTGCTACTTCATGACAATAGGATTTCAAGGGCAAAACGGTACTATAAAGTCAGCTAAACAGGCTTTCTTTCACCTAGCCCTTGGAGTTGTTATGAGTCACTTTCTTGATCGTTTAAATTTTTTCAGACAAACCAAAGAGACCTTTTCCCACAATCATGGTGCAGTCGTTGCCGAAGATCGTGGTTGGGAAGATGGTTATCGTCAACGCTGGCAACATGATAAAGTGGTACGTTCCACACACGGCGTTAACTGTACCGGTTCTTGTAGTTGGAGAATCTTCGTCAAAAGTGGTCTAATCACTTGGGAGATGCAGCAGACCGATTACCCTCGTACACGCCCTGATCTTCCTAATCATGAACCTCGCGGCTGTCCTCGTGGGGCTTCTTATAGTTGGTATGTCTATTCAGCACAACGGGTAAAATACCCAATGGTACGTGCAGAGTTAATGCGTCTGTGGAGAAAAGAACGCACTAATAATAATGCCGTAGAAGCATGGCGCAATATTACGAGCGATCCTAAATTAAGCAAACAGTATAAAGCCGTTCGTGGCTTAGGGGGATTCGTTCGTGCTTCTTGGGATGAAGTTTATGAGATTATTGCAGCGGCTAATACCCACACGATCAAGGAGTATGGACCTGATCGCATCTTTGGCTTCTCTCCCATTCCTGCAATGTCTATGGTCAGCTATGCAGCAGGGACCCGTTACCTAAGTCTTTTAGGGGGTGTACCGCTCTCATTCTACGATTGGTATTGTGACCTTCCCCCTTCAAGCCCACAAATTTGGGGAGAACAGACCGATGTGGCGGAATCTGCCGATTGGTATAACTCCACTTATTTAATGGTATGGGGTTCAAATGTCCCGATGACCCGTACACCGGATGCCCACTTCTATACAGAAGTACGTTATAAAGGTACTAAAACCGTTGCCGTCTCTTCTGACTATGGTGAAATGGTTAAATTCGGGGATATCTGGTTAGCCCCTAAACAGGGAACCGATGCCGCACTTGCAATGGCCATGGGGCACGTGATCTTAAAAGAGTTCCATTTAGAGAATCCTTCAGAATATTTTACTGATTATTGCCGCCGATTAACCGATATGCCGGTATTAGTGACACTCAAAGAGGAAAATGGCGCACTACTTCCAAGTTATTACCTCAGAGCAAGCCACATTAATCGCCAATTACAAGAAGAGAATAATCCTGAATGGAAAACATTAGTATTAGATGAATTATCAGGAGAGATTCGCGCACCTAAAGGCTCTATCGGTTTTAGATGGGGCGAAAAAGGTCGTTGGAATCTACAACAAGAAACGCGTGATAATACGGAAATTAAAGCGCAACTCACCTTAAAAGAGAATGCCGATGAGATTGTGGGAGTAACCTTCGATTACTTCGGTGGCAAGGATGCTAAATCCACGCTGGTCAAAAATGTACCAGTGAAGAAATTGACCACTGACGGAGGAGAAACACTCTATGTTGCTACTGTTTTTGATCTGCTCTGTGCCAACTACGGTATTGATCGTGGATTTGGTGGCGAGGGTGTTGCCAAAACTTATGATGAAGATTGCCCTAATACGCCGGCTTGGCAAGAAAAACATACCGGCGAAGATCGGTATTGCCGATAATGATTGGGTCGAAGTCTTCAATGTCAATGGAACGCTCGCTGCACGCACAATCGTTAGCCAACGGATTCCTGAGGGAATGATCTTGATGTACCACGCACAGGAAAAAATCATTAATGTTCCCGGCGCGGAGATTTCTGGAAAACGGGGTGGTATTCATAACTCTGTGACCAAAATTGTAATGAAACCTACCCATATGATTGGGGGATATGCGCAACTCTCTTGGGGCTTTAACTACTACGGAACAGTGGGTACCAATCGAGATGAATTAGTGGTTGTGAGAAAAATGTCGAAAGTTGACTGGTTAGATAAAGAAGTGCAATCCACTGAAAGTCTATTACTCGATGATAATGCTTGATACCGCTCACTAATGAGCGCAATAGTCAACAAGCTTCAACAAGAGTCAATCTAGTGCGATGAAGTAGCCGGTCAGTGACAATCAACAATCC
Organism: Ignatzschineria larvae DSM 13226; assembly: GCF_038500265.1. Taxonomy (NCBI): domain Bacteria; kingdom Pseudomonadati; phylum Pseudomonadota; class Gammaproteobacteria; order Cardiobacteriales; family Ignatzschineriaceae; genus Ignatzschineria; species Ignatzschineria larvae. Next base: position 1,183,637 of record NZ_CP150637.1, read on the forward strand.
ATTAAATAGGCCTGTCGGTCAATAGCTCACCCCTACTTCATCAAACAACTATCGACATCCCACAGATTTCGCAATAAGGAATAAATTATGAAAATTAGAGCACAAATTGGAATGGTTCTAAACCTTGATAAATGTATCGGTTGCCATACCTGTTCAGTTACTTGTAAAAATGTCTGGACCAGCCGAGATGGTGTTGAATATGCTTGGTTCAATAACGTCGAAACTAAACCTGGCATTGGTTATCCTAAAAATTGGGAAGATCAGGAGATCCATAAAGGGGGCTGGGTTCGTAATAAGAAAGGGAAATTACAACTCAAGCAAGGCACAAAGTTTAAAGTGCTCGGTAATATCTTTGCTAACCCGAATATGCTTAGTATTGATGATTACTATGAGCCTTTCACTTACGATTATGAACATCTACAAAAAGCGCCGAGAATGAGTACCCCTCCTACTGCGCGTCCGATCTCTGCGATTACCGGCGAGAAAATGGAGAAGATTGAGTGGGGGCCAAACTGGGAAGATGACTTAGGTGGCGAATTTAAAAAACGCGCCAAAGATCAATTATTTGAAGGAATTCAGAAAGATATTTATGGTGCCTTTGAAAACACCTTTATGATGTATCTTCCCCGTCTTTGCGAGCACTGTTTGAATCCTGCTTGTGTGGCAAGCTGTCCTGCAGGATCAATCTATAAACGTGAAGAAGATGGGATCGTTCTTATTGACCAAGACAAATGTCGTGGTTGGAGAATGTGTGTTTCCGGGTGCCCATACAAAAAAATCTACTACAACTGGAAAACAGGTAAATCGGAAAAATGTATCTTCTGTTTCCCTCGTATCGAGTCAGGTCAACCAACAATCTGTTCAGAAACCTGTGTCGGTCGTATTCGCTATCTTGGCGTATTACTCTATGATGCCGACAAGATTAGTGATGCGGCAAGTACCGAGAATCCTGAAGATCTCTATGAATCACAATTAGATCTCTTCTTAGATCCCAATGATCCTGCTGTTGCGGCGGAAGCGCTTAAACAAGGAATCCCCCAAGAGTGGATTGATGCTGCAAAAACATCTCCGGTCTATAAAATGGCTGTTGAGTGGAAAGTGGCATTCCCATTACATCCTGAATATCGTACGCTTCCAATGGTCTGGTACATTCCACCACTTTCCCCAATTCAATCAGCTATAGAATCTGGTGTGATTGGTGAAAATGGCCTCATTCCTGATGTCAATGAACTCCGTATCCCATTGCAATATTTAGCAAATCTCTTAACTGCCGGCGATACCAATCCTATTCTTAAAGCGCTCTCGACCATGATTACAATGCGTAAATATATGCGTAATAAGACACTCTATTCGCAAGAACGCGCAGATGAAACGCTATTGAATGCGCATTTAAGTGCCAAACAGATCGAAGAGATGTATCAAATTATGGCAATTGCCAATTATGAAGATCGTTTCGTGATTCCAACGACACATAAAGAGCTCGTGGAAGACACCTTTGCAGAAAAAGGTAGTTGTGGCTTCTCCTTTGGAAACGGATGCTCAGGCGGCGTCAGTAAAGAGAGCCTCTTTGGTAATAGTAAAGCTGTACCGATTAACCTCAATGATCTTCGCAATCGCGCGAAAATCAAACAGCTATAGGAGAAGATTATGTCAACATCTACCCATCTATCTATTTTTAAAGTGCTTTCAATCTTACTGCAATATCCAACACGGACTTGGCTAACGGAATTACCTGAAATAGAGAGCTATAGCACAGAAACAGACCCGCAATCGTATCAAACCTTACAATCACTCTTTGAGCAACTGCAGGATGATGAGATCACATTACAAACAGAGTATGTGGCGACTTTTGACCGCACACCGACTCATTCGCTGCACCTTTTTGAGCATCTTCATGGTGAAGATCGGTTACGTGGTCAAGCGATGGTGGATCTTTTAGAAACCTATCGTGCGAAAGGTTTTGAACCTACTGCTAATGAATTACCAGATTACTTGCCTCTTTTCTTAGAGTTCTTAGCGTCTATTCCCAAGGAAGAAGCGCTACCACTCTTAGGAGATGCCATTCATGTGATTCATTATATTGGGGAAAACTTAGCTAAAAATGGCTCCCCCTATGCGGCGATCTTTGAGGTGATTGACCGATATTCCCCCGTTGAAGCTGAACCGTTAAAAGTCGCACCTATTCGTAATATGGAAGAGGCAATGGAACAATTTGGGCCAAATGCTGAGGGTATTGAACCACTCTTATCCCATTCTTTCAATCTAGGAAGTCATTCACAAGGATGTGAATCAGCTTCACTCTCCGCTTGTCACAAATGCCAATAAGGGAGGCATTATGAATTATCTTAATACATTTCTCTTTGGGATCTATCCCTACATCGCCCTCTCGATCTTCCTTTTAGGTAGCCTTGTGCGATTTGATAGAGAGCAATATAGCTGGAAATCTGATTCTAGTCAGTTACTGCAACCTCAATATCTCGGTCTTGGAAATATTCTCTTTCACTTAGGGATCATTGGTCTCTTTTTCGGACACTTTGTGGGGCTTTTAACGCCGGTTCAGGTATGGGATTTCCTAGGCGTGAGTCATAGTAGTAAGCAGATTCTAGCAATGACTGCCGGTGGTATTATGGGCACAATGGCGCTCATTGGTCTTCTGATCCTGATCTATCGTCGTTTTAGCTCGGCGCGTCTTATGGCAACATCAACATGGCGCGATAAACTGGTCTTAATCTGGATTTTAGTAACGCTACTATTAGGTCTTAGTACTATTATTGTCTCCTCGCATCATACCGATGGCGAAGAGATGCTCAAACTGATGCATTGGGCGCAATATATTGTCACCTTCCGCGGCGGTGCTGTTGATCTACTTGCCGGCGTAAGCCCGATCTTCAAAGCACATATCTTTATGGGCATTACACTCTTTGTGATCTTCCCCTTTACACGCTTAGTCCATATCTGGAGCGGTATCGGTACCGTTGCATATTTAGGTAGAAGACCTCAATTAGTGAGAAGTCGTCGTTATGAGTAATAACTCACTATGAAGCTTGATCCTATAGATATAATTTTATATAATTGATTACAACAATCCCCCCAACTTCTGCCTAGTTACTATTTTTATAAATAGTTAATCTAGGAACTACAGAATTGGGGGCTATTTTTATCTATTTATTTTTCCATAAGAACCAATTTTCTAATTCCAAATCAGGTTTTAATCCGAGTAGCTGTATATCAATTACCCCATTCTTTGATGTTGGAAATGTCTTTAATAATTCCCAAAACCGATATCCCCAAGAAGAATTTGGACAGATAACCTTTAGCATTCTTTGCATTAAACAAAAATAAAAAAACACTTGGTTATTAGGAAGCTTATGAAACATTGGGTCTTTCATACCTCTTATCTTAGCTCTCCCAATTATATGTCTGTTCCATAATCTTCCGTGATGTGCAGAAATATTTCGTATCACATTAAAAGCGTGTAAATGGGTTTCTAATTGACTTCCTGAAGATAACCGATATTTTCGAGCAATTTTATCTTTATCTCTGATGTCCATATGTTTAAATAATTTAGATAAGGTACCAAAGCTAAAAATTTCACAAGCAACCCAAATAGGGATATTCCCTCCATAATATTCAATATGATGCTGTATAAATGAATCTTTAGAATCCCTAATAGCTTGATTATAACGCTCTTTTGAGAAATTTTTGACTGTCAAATGGGCTAAAGGTTCTTTTTTACCTAACAGATAAGAAATATCAACCCTAATGGCTATTTCAATTCGTTCTAAAGCATCTAATGCTAATAGCCTCAATCTTTTATCAAAAATATATAAGGAAATCACATCATCAAAATGACTATCTGGTAAAAATCGATTAATAGGCTGTTTATTATGAAGCTGTTTAAATAGATACCAATATCCACTTAGTCGGTAGTACCCCACACGCTCTAAATATGTTCTAGCTCTTTTTTTATTACTAATGATAAGCCCTCTCTCTTTTAATAAAGAGAGTTGCTCATCAAAACTTTTCCATTGCTTTAGTAATTTCATTTTTACCCCAATACCTCAGGCGAATGCTTCAAGTAATCGAAACAGCGGCCATAAGGCTTAGCGTATTGTCGTCTGCCTTGCCCTTTGTCTCCGACAAATTGTCCTTTTTCTGCCATTAAAACACCCCGCAAGAATACTTGATCAGGTCGTCCTTTGACTTTAAAGCCTTCAAAGGCTGAGTAATCAATCCCTTGATAACTCTCTCTATTAGAGATCTCCCCTTCATATTGATCATCCCAAATCACAATATCCGCATCACAACCAACGGCAATGCGTCCTTTATGCGGTAGATTGATCAATTTTGCAGGATTAGTTGCAGTAATCTCAACAAACTTTTGTCGGCTAATACGCCCCGTTTCAACACCATAAGTCCAAAGCATCATCATTCGCTCTTGCATACCCGGAACACCGTTAGGAATTTTAGCAAAATCACCATAGCCGGTCTTTTTCTTCTCAAATCCTCCAATTAATGCACAGTGATCAGAGCTTGCAGATGTTAACCACCCTTTACGAAGCGCTTCCCAAAGTGGTTCTTGATTAGCTTTATCTCGAATAGGTGGTGCACAGACATATTTTGCCCCTTCGAAATTCGGTAAACCTAAATAGGATTTATCAAGTAAAAGATAATGGGTACAGGTTTCCCCATAAATAGGATATCCACGGTTATAGGCATCTCGTATCGCTAACATCGAATCTTTAAGTGTCACGTGCACAATAAAGAGCGGTGCGCGCGTTAAAATCGCCATATCGATACCTCGGTGCGTAGCTTCCACTTCAGTAATCGGAAGACGAGAATAGTAATGGTCAATTGTCTGCTCAGGGTGTTCCTTCTCTAAAATCTCTGTGAGATAGGAGATCATATCGGAATTTTCACAATGAAGCATTGTGGTAATGCCATATTTACGCGCCTCTCGCATACAGTGCATAATCGTTTCATCATTAGAGTAATATTCACTCCCCTTATAACCCATTAAGAGCTTAATCGTTGAAACACCATGCTTGGGCAGATTTTTCACATCGTTAAATAATCCTTGATGGCCGCCTCCCATGACCATTGAGTGAAAAGCATAATCACAGCTAGCAATCCCGGCAGCTGTTTGATCATGGGCTTCAATCGCTTCACTAAAAGTTTCTCCCTCATGCATCGGCGCAAAATCAATGACTGTCGTTGTCCCGCCAACAAGTGCTGCATGGGTTGTTTCAAATCCTAATCCCCCAAAAGAGCCTAAGTGGGTATGCTCATCAATACCTCCCGGAAGAATATACTTTCCCTTTGCATCGATGACTTGATCTGCAGGTAATTCTGTCTGTGTAATCGCAACAATTTTCTCCCCCTCAATCAAAATATTGCCTTGATATTCATGATCAATATCTACAATAGTGCCATTTTTAATTAAAAGCGTTGCCATATTTGTGTTACTCCTTATTCTTTCTTTACTAATTTTTTTACTTAATCTTACTTCTGCAATGATTTATGATGATTACACTTTAAGTCTTGTGAGTTTCAAATCTTAGGGACTTTGGATCTTAAGCTTGGCTTAATCATTCATATTCATAATGGATACTTACCATTCCTTCAAAAAACTATCGATACTATAGACATCATCAATAAAGCATTAAATATCTTATTAACCTTAATATCTTATTAATCTTAATATTACATTGACTTTAATATTACACTACATTTAATACTAAAAATTAAATACTTAATTTTATATTATTCAATATGTTTATTTATATTTCAATTAACATTATTAATGCATCCATTAGATCTATCATCAACCTCCTTAATAGATACGTCTAATACCTATTTATTAATGAGCAAACATCCATTAGCAACATCCATTTAAGGACATTACAATGAACAAAAATCGTCTCAAATATTTGGCCTTTTTAACCCTAGGCACTATTTTAACCTCGGCTACGGCGGCTTCTCTCTCTATGACACCAGTAGAGCCTTTTGACAAAGAGCGATATCTTGGGACTTGGTATGAAATCGCGCGCCTTCCGAATCCTTTTGAAGAAAAATGCCAACGCAATATCTCTGCCGAATATACTTTGATTGACAATCAAATCCAGGTGCTCAATCGTTGTGAGCTAGCGGATGGCACGGAACATGAAGCAGAAGGTGTAGCGGCCTTTCAAAATAGAAGTGGCAGTCAACTTTCTGTCAATTTCCTCCCTGCTTGGCTTCGTTGGCTCCCTTTTACCGATGGTGACTATTGGGTTATTCGCCTAGATAATGATTATCAGATCTCTTTAGTGGGTGAACCAAGTGGTGAATATCTCTGGCTTTTAGCCCGTACGCCAAACTTACCAGAAGCGGTCATTCAGGATTATCTACAAACTGCACAAAATGCCGGTTACGACAATATTGATCAGGTGATCTTTGTGAAAAATGAAGCACAAGCATCGACAGAGGCTCAATCTTCACAATAATCTACGATCTACTATATTACCTAGCTGATTAGATCAATATATGAAGCCCTTTAAGATCGATTAAAATCTTAAAGGGCTCTTTTCAATATTAGGTCAAATTTTTCAGAGGTTTTTATAGTAAGATCGATTCAAAATACGCTTATTTAAATGCCGGCGCATCAATTGCAAGATGCAAGGAATCTGTTCTATCCGGCATCTGGCAAGCGTTTTTAGTCAGATTTTATCTTATTGTTAAAATCCCATACTAACTACTTAAAAACCATTTTTCTTAAACCAAATTTACTATAAAAATACGCTTCCAATAGCACTATATCCATCCCATTGCAATCCCTAAGCGGAAAGCAATACTCGCCAAAAGAATCGTCAAAACGGTACGAATAAACCAGATTAAGACAATTTGCCAGATCTTAAGCGGGATTTTCGTCGCTAAAATACAAGGGATAGATCCTGAAAAGAAAAGGATACTACTAATCGAAGTGACTGCCGCAATATAACGAATTGGCAACTCCGCATCCGTTAATAAAATAGCCGGCAAGAACATCTCGGCTAAGCCTGAGGCAATTGCACCGCTGTGTGTTATCGCTTCATCAAAGCCCGTCATCCAAAGAAAAGGTTTTAATACCACACCAATCCAATCAAAAAGTGGGGTATATTTCGAAAGGATCAGACCTGTAAATCCGATGGCCAAAATAGAAGGAGCAACAATCGACGACATTCTTAAACCATCTCGAAAGTTTAACCACATCATCTTAAAAACATTCGGGCTATTACGATATTGACTCACCCCTAATCTTGTTGCATGTCGCCATTTCTCATTTTTAGGTGTTTCTGGTAGTGGATTCTTCGCAGTATTATCTAATAGTGAAATCGGCGGTAAATAGAAGGTAATCGTCGTTACAACAAAAGTAATAATAAAAGTACTCCAGAAAAAGAAGTTCCAAGAGCCCATTAATCCGAGCGTCTTCGCCACAATAATCATAAAGGTCGCAGATACCGTAGAAAAACCTGTTGCAATCACAACCGCTTCACGATGAGAATATTGCCCTTGCCGAAATACCCGATCGGTAATCAATAATCCAATAGAGTAGCTTCCAACAAATGAGGCAACGGCATCAATGGCAGAAGATCCCGGCGTTCTAAAGAGAGGCCGCATTAACTTCTCCATAAATACCGAGATAAACTCTAATAACCCAAAACCGATTAGAAATGTCAGCGCAATTGCCCCAACAGGAATGAGTAACCCCACCGATAGTGCAAGCTTTTCAAATAGAAAAGGTAACATATCGGGTTTCATCGCCCAAGCCGGCGCGGTTTCTGTAAGATAGAGTATTGCAAGAATCAAACCAATGACTTTAAAAACCGAGAAGATCTGTGCACTCAGTGAGTTACGAAAAGTACCGGTAATATAGGGATAAAAAGCACCAAATGCCATAATTAATAAAATCGACGTAATCGCTATTGGTCTCAGTTGTTGCGTTACAAATCCGGCAATATGATCGAGTAAAATTGTTTCTTTTCCGCCAATATCAATAGATACAAAGAAAAAGACAATTCCAATCAAACTATATAGAAATAATTTAATTAAAATCCAATTATCTGATTGTGCAACTTTAGGGGGCAAAGATTTGACCTGTTCTCCCCCTTGTAATGTCATCTCTTTCATTACATTCCTCCTATGGTTATGTTATATGGTCATATCGTCGAGTTTTATGTTCTTGTTATATTTTTTATTACTAATTTAGTATTACACGTTTATTTTTACGTTTTTATATCTTTATTGACGACTCGACTCTCTTCAATGTATATACAAGCTCCCTCCTTTGTCAATACATTGTGCCTTTATAATGTGACAGTAGCACAAATCTCCTCTGAATACATATCGCTAAACTCATTTAATAAATAGATATAAGCAGTTGAATATATGATACTTATATTTCATAATTGATTATTTTTTAAGCACTAAGGTACTTTAAAACTATAACCTAGAGCCGCTTATGTTTATACTAAAAGAAGAACCAGCAGCGGTGCTTTTTTGGAATGTGAAATTCAGATATTGAATGCACCGTTGCTTTTTTTATAAACAGTGGTGATTTGTGACTTATCTATTAAACGAAACAAAAAGCCACATTTAACATTAATACCTTATTTTTTCACACCTGACTCATATTATTAGGAGCCTAGATGTACCAGAAGATTAAATACTTTTTTACCCTTCCAACTGCCGGCGGCATTATTTTGATGCTCTCAGCCGTTCTCGGTTTAATTATCGCCAATAGTCCCCTCTCCAACATCTATTTCTCAACATTGGGAAGCTATATCGGTGGACTATCAGTCTTACATTGGATCAATGATGCTTTAATGGCCATCTTCTTTCTCTATGTAGGATTAGAGTTAAAACGAGAATTTATTAGCGGAGAACTTGCAACTAATGCTCAACGTATTTTGCCAGGTCTAGCCGCTTTTGCAGGGCTTGCTGTCCCCGCTGTTATCTATTTCGTATTGAATATAGGCGATAGCGAAGCGATTGGCGGTTGGGCAATTCCTACTGCAACAGATATTGCCTTTGCGCTTGGAATCGTCGCACTACTTGGTAGTCGAGTCCCTGTTTCTCTTAAAATCTTCTTAACGGCGCTTGCGATTATCGATGATTTAGCTGCCATCCTAATTATCGCGCTCTTTTATAGTAATAATCTAAATCTGATCTATCTACTCGGTGCATTAGTGGTGCTTATTTTGTTGATTGTACTTAATCGCCGTAAAGAGACTCGTGCAATCTTCTATATCATTCCCGGCATTATCCTCTGGTTCTTTGTCTTAAAATCAGGAATTCATGCAACGCTTGCCGGCGTTGTACTCGCTATGACTATTCCGCTTAATGGTGTGAAAGCAAATAAAAAAGGGGAAACACCTCTACTCGCTTGGGAACATGGTTTAAGTGATTGGGTTAGTTTCCTAATTATTCCACTCTTTGGCCTTGCTAATGCTGGTGTCTCATTTGCTGGACTTGAACTCTCTATGCTAACGCACCCTATTGTATTAGGTGTTGCACTCGGTCTCTTCTTTGGTAAACAGATTGGGGTATTCGGTATGGTCTACTTAGGCGAAAAACTGGGCGTATTTAAACGTCCTAGCGGTGCTACTTGGATTCAAGTTTATGGGATCGCCCTACTTTGCGGGATCGGTTTTACCATGAGCCTTTTCATCAGTATGTTAGCTTTTGTAAGCCCAGAACTACAAGATTTGAGTAAAATCGGTGTCTTTATTGGTTCTATTCTTTCAGGTGTTTTAGGCTATATCGTTCTTTATATGAATGGCCATAAAAATGCTCAATAATGAATGATCAATGCTTCAATATAGAAATCATAAGAATGAGCTTGATATTGAATTAAACTTAAATTATCTCAAATAAAACAAAAGCCTGTGAATAGATCACAGGCTTTTTTATGTAGTGAATACAGGTCAATTTTGAAATTGTTGAATATCAAACGATTTATATAGTAAATTTGGTTTAAGAAAAATGGCTTTTAAACAACGCTTGCATGATGCAGGATAGGACGGTTTCCTTACCTCGATCAACCGATGCCCGGCATTTTAATAAGCTTATTTTGAACCGATCTCACTATAATTATATGATTAATATCACTTCTATAAATATTTAAATAATATACACCTTTATTGGTTAGTATTCATTACACAATAAATATGATGGCATATTCCTGTTATTATAAATTTTTGCCAATTTCACTACCGACAAATGCTCCGACAGCTGCACCACCCGCAGTACCTAAAATAGTATCCGTAACGGCTTCACCTGCTACAGCACCTACGCCAGTTCCCACAACCATCCCTTTTTGACTCTTACTCATGCCATCCCAAGTAGAACAGCCTGCTAACATTGCAATTACAGAAACAACCATTAAACCTTTCATCATTGATTTCATTTTTGACTCCTTCTGACCTTATTAATATCTGTTACATGAATCTATAAGATTACATAACATAAACATCTACTTAACAATATAGCACTATCCAAAAATTTTGCACAAAAAAAGAGATGCTTTTGCACCTCTTCTTCTTATTATTAATAATTAATATTGCCCTAGTATTTGGTCAGTATTTAATAAACCTTACGCATGCTAGTGTACTAATATCAATCACCTATTACTTATGTTCCGCGATCATTTGGCGTAATACATAATGTAAAATACCGCCAGATTTGTAGTAATCGACTTCATTCAAAGTATCGATTCGGCAAAGTACCGTGAATTTCACTTCACTTCCGTCTGCTTTCTTCGCAATAACCTCAATATCTTGTCCAGGCTTAATATTATTATCAAGCTTAATAGAGAATGATTCTTCCCCTGTTAAACCTAAACTTTCAGCATTCTCACCATTTTTATATTGAAGTGCTAAAATCCCCATGCCGATCAAATTTGAACGATGAATACGCTCATAGCTCTCTGCAATTACGGCTTTCACACCTAAGAGATTAGGTCCTTTAGCAGCCCAGTCACGGCTTGAACCACTACCATACTCTTTACCTGCTAATACGATTAACGGTGTATTCTCTTCCGCATAACGCATTGCCGCATCATAAATAGGTAATGTTTCACCTGTCGGGATATGTTTCGTATAACCGCCTTCCACATCTTGTAACATTTTGTTACGGATACGGATATTCGCAAATGTACCACGAATCATCACCTCATGATTACCACGACGAGAACCATAAGAGTTAAAGTCTTTTGGCTCAACCCCTTTTGCTTGTAGATAAAGACCCGCAGGAGAACCTGCCATAATCACACCCGCTGGCGAAATATGGTCAGTTGTGATTGAATCACCAAAGTATGCTAAAACATTCGCATTCTCGATAGATTTTACAGATTCAATTGGCTGATCGATCTTCTCGAAATATGGCGGATGTTGCACATAGGTAGAATCGCTATTCCATTTGAATGTTTCGCTCTTCGTGACATCAAGTGCCTGCCAATGTGCATCACCATCAAATACGCCATCATAACCTTTACGGAACATCGTACCATCGACTTTGGCAACCGCTTCTGCAATTTCGTGATTACTCGGCCAGATATCTTTCAAGAAGACATCATTACCATTTTTATCTTTCGCGATAGGATCTTTCGCAATATCGATACGAGTAGTACCTGCGATTGCAAATGCCACAACTAATGGAGGAGACGCAATCCAGTTGGTTTTGATTTGTGGATGAATACGACCTTCGAAGTTGCGGTTACCAGAGATTACAGCAGCCATAGTAAAATCGTTATTATCGATCGCTTCGCCCACTTCTGTAATTAATGGACCTGAGTTACCGATACAGGCAGTACAACCATAACCTGTTAAGTTAAAGCCTACTTCATCAAGATATTTCGTTAACCCTGCTTTATCGAGGTACTCACTGACTACTTTTGATCCAGGTGCTAGTGAGGTTTTAACCCAAGGTTTGCGGGTAAGTCCTAATTTCGCCGCTTTCTCTGCGACTAAACCTGCGGCCATCATCACGCTTGGATTTGAAGTATTCGTACAAGAAGTAATTGCAGCAAATACGACATCTCCTTGGTTGATCGTGACATCTTTACCATCAATATAGATATCGGCAGCTTTATTAATATCATCATTATTATCAGCTACAAATTTCTCAAATGCATTTTTCAAGTTAGGAAGCGTCACACGATCTTGAGGACGTTTTGGACCGGCCATACTTGGTACTACTGTGCTTAAATCGAGCTCTAATGTATCTGTAAATACAGGTTCATCACCAGCATTACCCCAGAAACCTTGCTCTTTTGCATACGCTTCTGTACGTGCGATCACTTCTTCATCACGACCCGTCAAACGCATATAGTTCAATGTGATCTCATCCACAGGGAAGAAACCAACAGTTGCCCCATATTCCGGTGCCATATTGGAAATTGTTGCTCTATCTGCTAGTGGTAACTCTTGTAAACCATCACCGTAATATTCTACGAATTTACCAACAACGCCTTTCTTACGAAGCATCTCAACAATTGTTAAGACTAAGTCTGTTGCGGTCACGCCTTCTTTGAGTTTACCGGTTAATTTGAAACCGACAACTTCAGGAATCACCATTGAAATAGGTTGCCCTAAGATCGCAGCTTCCGCTTCGATACCGCCTACGCCCCATGCTAATACTGAAAGGCCATTCACCATAGGTGTATGTGAGTCTGTACCCACACAAGTATCCGGCATAATCCAAGTTTTACCATCTTTCTCATTCACCCAAGCCACTTGTGAAAGATACTCAAGATTTACCTGATGACAGATCCCTGTTCCTGGCGGAACTACGCGGAAATTATCAAAGGCAATCTGACCCCATTTCAGGAATTCATAACGCTCGCCATTACGAGACATCTCTAATTTCACATTCTCTTCAAATGCTGAATCTGTCCCGAACTTATCGATCATAACCGAATGGTCAATGACAAGATCAACAGGCGCTAATGGATTAATATGCTTAGCATCACCACCGGCTTTGACCATTGCGTCACGCATTGCCGCTAAATCGACTACTGCAGGAACACCGGTGAAATCTTGCATCAATACACGCGCTGGGCGATATTGAATTTCCCGTTTAGATGAACGGTTTTTAGCCCACTCACCGATTGCAGCAATATCATCGGCATTAACGGTCACATTGTCTTCAAAACGGAGTAAGTTCTCGAGCAGAACTTTCATAGATTTAGGTAATCTAGAGAGATCGCCGAGCTTCTCTTCTGCCTTTTTGATTGAATGATAATGATACTCTTTACCACCTACATTTAAGGTAGAGAGCGTGTTTAATGAGTTTACTTTACTCATAATTAAACCTCCAAAGTTAAAAAATAGTCTGCTTGTAAATTCTTTATAGTGTTTATGTAGCTTTATTTTTATCTTTTATTCTTATATTGACAGCTACAACATTATATCTTGCTCATAATAGCAAGAAACCACTATAAATGAAATTGTAAAAAACATTACACTACCTTGAGCAGTTAATTAATCTCATCAATCAAGCTCAACATCTCAACGACACCAAGCGCCGCAGAAAAGCCATTATTACCTGCTTTCGTGCCGGCCCGCTCTAACGCTTGCTCAATAGTATCTACCGTTAAAACACCGAACATCACAGGCTTTCCTGTTTCAAGACCAATTTTACTAATCCCCTTTGCGGCTTCCCCTGCCACAAAATCAAAGTGCGCAGTTGCCCCACGAATCACAGCACCTAAACAGATTACGGCATCAATATCTGCTTTTTCTGCAAATTTCTTAGCAATAAGCGGAATCTCATACGCACCCGGTACCCATGCAAGAATAATATCTTCTTCTTTAATGCCGCTACGTAGTAATCCGTCTTTAGCACCATCGATTAATTGCTTGGTAATCAAGCTATTAAAACGACCTGCTACTAATGCGATTTTTTTACCTTTAACTGATAATTGACCTTCTAATACTTTCATTTTCTACTCCTTACTTATCAATAAATTGAATGATATGTTGATAAAACATGTTTATAAAATAGGCTTATAATTTTAGCTTTGATTCTTGATTCTTGATTCTTTTGCCTAGCTTTAAGCTTATTTAAATAATTTTGCTAAGATTTTCATGATTAGTACACATATTCAATAATCGCACTAACCCATCACCCCTTACAGTTGCTATAACTGATGCCCCATTTGATCTCGCTTAATGTTGAGATAATCACGGTTAGCCTCAGTCTCAAAGCGTGGCGTTCCTTGTTCAATCACTTCAATCCCGGCAACGCGCATCGCCGCAATTTTATCAGGATTATTGGTTAATAATTCAACCTTATTCACATCAAAGAATTTCAAAATTTGTGCAGCTTCGTCGTATGTTCGCTCATCGGCCCCATGGCCGAGCATCTTATTCGCTTCAATCGTATTATAGCCTTCATCCTGCAACTGATAAGCTTTTAACTTCTCAACAATACCAATGCCACGCCCTTCTTGACGGAGATAGAGCAAAATACCATTCTTAGCTTTAGCGGTTTCTTGTAGCCCATACTGCAATTGCGCGTGACAATCACATTTCACAGAAGAAAAAACATCGCCGGTTAAGCATTCTGAATGAATACGAACCGTTGCCGGTGCTTTACTATCTCTGCCTTTATTCAAGAGGGCAATATGCGGCTCCCCACCATTTTTATTAGGAAATGCATAAATCAGGAAATCTCCAAATTCTGTAGGTAACGTTGATTGGCTAAGTGGCAATAAAGCCTCCATCTGCTCTTGCATCTGCCGATAGTTGACCAAATCTTGAATGGTAATAAGGGGTAATTGATGCACTTTAGCATAAGGAATCAGATCACTCTCCCGCGCCATCTCTCCATTCTCTTTCAAAATTTCACAAATCACAGCGGCAGGCTTAAACCCTGCTAATGTCACTAAATCGATCGCCGCTTCTGTATGGCCTCGACGTACCAGTACACCGCCATCTTTAGCGATTAACGGGAAAATATGTCCCGGACGATTAAAATCTTCTGGTTTTTTCGATTCATCGGCTAAAGCATTTAAGGTTTCTGCCCGTTCAAAAGCGGAAATGCCGGTATGCGTTGTCGCTAAATCGACAGAGACTGTAAAAGCTGTTTTAAAGGGATCTTTATTATCCACAATCATAGGGGCTAATCCTAACCGATCGGCATACGCTTTCGAGATTGGCGCACAGACTAAACCACCAGCTTTATGAATCATAAAGTTAATATCTTGCGGTGTCGCTAACTCGGCCGGCATAATGAGATCCCCCTCATTCTCCCGAGAAGCATCATCAGTGACAATAATCATGCCGCCTTGTTGCATAAAAGCGAGCGCTCGGCGGACTTTCTCAACTGAACCATATTCTGGGATTTGCTTATCCATCATCTGTTCCTTGTAATATTCTATGTGATTTTTAATATGTTTTTTAATATGTTTTTTAATATGTTTTTATAGGTTTGTTTATGTTTTGGGATAGCTATATCGGCTATATCGTTTAATTCTAGCTAAATCTAAATCTTCCAATTCTTAGCAATAACGGCTAATAGCCCCAATGGGATAGGGTCTGATAATTGAGCTGACTACGCTCCGCTTGATGCTGCGCTTTAATATATTTCCCCACAAGATCAAACTCGATATTGACATAGCCCCCTATTTTCAACTCTGCCAGATTAGTTTCAGCAAAGGTATGAGGGATAATGCCCACTTTAAATTCTCGCTCGGCAACACTAATCAATGTTAAGCTAATCCCATCAATAGCAATAGAGCCTTTTGGAATCAGTAGGCCTTCATGAGGATTTTGCAGAACAAAGGTTAATTCGTGAATATCTCCTAAATCGTCGATTCGGCTTAATTTCGCTTCACCATCAATATGACCACTTACCATATGGCCACCTAAACGATCCCCTACTCGAAGTGCTCGTTCTAAATTGACTTTCGTGCCTCGTTTATAACGATGAAACCCTGTCCGTTTAATGGTCTCCGGCATTAAATCCGCTTGAAATGAGTGATGATCAAATTGTGTCACTGTTAAACAAACACCATTTACCGCAATGCTATCACCGAGTTTGACATCTTCAAGCACTTTACTCGCTTTAAAAGTCAGGTAAGAGCGATGTTGCTGATGATTGATTTGGGTAATTTCGCCCCGTTCTTCAATAATTCCGGTAAACATCTTTATGACTCCTTTGTAACTATATTGGCACAATTATTTGTGCCATGATTTTTTGCAATCATTAAAACGGACTCACCACAATGGCAGGTTTCCGTAATCTCTAATCTTGGTGCTTTCTCTAATACTGTAACGGGACTATTTCGCCATAACTCAAGCGCATTTGGATTCCCAATTAAGCGAGGTCCATAAAATAGTAGATATTCATCCACTAGATCAGCTGAAATAAAAGCATCATAAATTTGCGCCCCCCCTTCGATAAAGAGGCTCATCACACCTTGAGCATAGAGCGCGGCAAGCAGTGTTTGTGGTTGGGTATCAGCCAACGGAATAAGCTTAATGCCTTGCGCCAGCAATAAGGTTTGCAATTCGCTTTCTAGCGGATAATGTTGATCAAAGCAGATCCAACTAGGCGCAAGATTAGTATCGAAAAATGAATAGGTTCGGATCATCTCGGAAGTGATCCCTGCAAAATTATTCAATAACAGAATGCGTATCGGCGCTTTTGTCTCAAAACCATAACGTACGGTTAATGAGGGATTATCAGCGATTAAAGTCCCTTTTCCTATTAAAATGGCATCGTGTAATCCTCGATAATAATGCGCTTTTTTACGGGCTTCACTACCGGTAATCCATTGTGAATCTCCGGTTTGTGTTGCCAATTTACCATCTAAACTGAGCGCCGCTTTCAATGTGACAAATGTCCGTTTTTGTAATTGATTACAGATAAAGATTTTCAGAAGCGCCTGCCCCTGATCCACTGCAAGATTAGTTTCGACCTCAATCCCGGCATTTCGTAAAATCTGATGACCTTGACCGGCGACTTTGGGATTCGGATCTTCCATTGCCGTCACAACGCGCGCAATACCACTTCGTAGAATAAGATCAGTACAGGCGGGCGTTTTTCCGGTAAAACAGCAAGGTTCTAGGGTCACATAGAGCGTTGCACCAGAAACGTCGTATCCTTGTGCTTTTGCATCCTTAACGGCATTCACCTCTGCGTGCGCTTCTCCCGCACGCTGATGATAACCTCGGCCAATGATTTCGCCCTCTTTTACAAGTATAGCGCCCACATACGGATTAGGTGATACAGCACCGTATCCTTGTTGAGCAAGCTCAAAAGCCATTTGCAGATAATCTTGATCTTGTTCTTTAGACAATTTTTCTTTCAACAATGAAAAACCCCCATCGCACTTTATCGATGGGGGTTGATGTTCGTTATAAATCGTCTGCTGTAAAGATCAGGGTTCTGTTCACTAAATTGTATGCAAAACACAGAGGCTACTATTAGCAACCAAACTCAATCTTTTCTCTATTTTCAGTGAATGAACTGTGAGTTATAGTCTGCATAAACAGTCTATTTATCCCATCAATCCATTGAAAACTACTGCCGATTTATCTTTTACCATCCAGACTATACTGTCGGTCTTGGAATTACACCAAGTCAGCTTGCGCTCGCGGACTATCACCGCCGGTCGGGAATTATGATTACTATGAATAGGATTCACAGCAACAACGCACCCTGCCCCAAAGATAAACATTAATTTGTAAAATAATGAAACTGAAAAGCTTTCTTAAAAACTTTTAGTTTAGAGATAATTTCAACTTCAATTTATTAGATTGAATCAAAACTATTCTAAACAATGGTATTACTATACGCTTTCTCGCTACAAAAAAAAAGGGGGATATTCCTATCCCCCATATTCCTATGATCTTGTTACGATCTTTCCTAATCGTCGCTCACACAATAATATCAAAACTAAGCTCTAAAACGACGAATTGCAAAGCCAAAGTAGAGGCTGTAGAGACCAACAATCAACGCAGAAATTCCTAATAGCGTTGTGATAAAGATAATTCCACCGATAGGTGAGTAAGGAATTGCTAAACCAACGATTAAGCCTAAAATGCCAATAATCAGCGTTAGCCACCATGAAGGTACGCCAAGTTTTTTGAGGCTAAATGAGAAAGAGATCGCTGAAATTCCATAGAAAATTAACCAGAACATAATGAGGAAAATTAACATCATTTCAGGCAAGCCTTCATTAGCATTTTTAATGATATAACCACCGATAAAGACCTGTAGAATCCCCATTGCGAGGTTAAAGCCCCAACCATGAACATTGCGGTTCGTTAATGCATAGAAGATTTCAAAGAAACCGGTGACAAAGAAGAAAGCCACCATGAATTGCGCTAATACAACAAAACTCACAAAAGGTTTAAAAAATAGAAAACCGCTTAATACAACATATAGTACGCCGATTAAGACCCATATCCACCAATTTTTAATTGCACGATCCATAATACTGATTACCTCTTTATAGTTAAAACATCTTTCAGTTACGACTTATTTGTAAAATATCATCAACAACAATAGTTTAGTTACTATTTGCTTACTTATTATTCCTTATAATAACTTTTTTAACTATCTACTTGTTAATTGAATTATATCAATAAATTAGTGAGTTATGCAGGAATATTCTCTGCTGCTCACTTCTTATCAAATAATCATTCAAAAATCAAAGCCACTTTAATCATCTCAGTAACTTCTACCATCAATTAAATAATCACTTATCTATAAGGTTAACGTTATTTTACAATTTTGATAGCAAATTGAATCACATGGCACCGACCTTGATGTAGATCTCCTTCTGCACGCTCTACCTCCCCCATAAAGAGGTGTTGGAAATGATCTGCCTTGAAAACCTCTAAAAAAAGTGCCGGATCGTAGAGATAATCGATATTTCGAGGGCCACCGCTACGATAAGGCAATTGTGCTTCTGAATAAACTTCCCCAAAGAAATAGCCACCCGGCTTCAAGGCTTGTCGAATCCCTTGAAAGACTTGTCGTTGCATCTCTTTTGCAAAATGCCCATAAACACACATCGCATAATCATATAGATCAGTCGGCCAGCTAATATTCGTTAGATCAACTTCTTTGGTATAGATGGGTAGTAATCCTTTACGTGCATTGACTTTTTGAAGCGCCACATCAGAATAATCCCAAAGGTCAATCTCAATTTTACGACCCGCTTGTAGTGCATCCTCTGCCACAAAGAGAGCATTACGCCCTTCACCTTCAGCAATCGCTAGCAATCGTCCTTTAGGTTTTATCACAGGTACAATTTCTTTAACAAAGGTATTCGCTTCTTTCCCATACAGATATTCCGCCCGTGCAAAACGTGCATTCCAATCTGATTTCATGACCTCTCCTTTTCTGATAGTTCTTATGAAAATGCAAAAAGAAAGGCCTACAACCATGAATCCGAAGACCCCGAATTGTAAGCCATATCTACTATATATAACGCATAAGGTACAACATACTGTACTACAATTACTTGTTTACATTTTATCCGCTAATTTGAACTCTAATACCGTTGAAGTATTTGTTAAGCGCAGATATTGCCCATTTTTAGAAATGACAATCTCCGCACCATTTCCTAAAAGCTCTGTAATATCGACATCTAAACGATTCAAAATAGGATCTGTACAGAGCATACGTGTCATTGCAATTCCTGCTTTCGCACGCAACATGCCATGATCTGTTAAGTCAACTTTTCCTGAATAGCGGTTACACATTTGACCACTGACAAACATATCCTGCCCAAATGCAATAGTAGGAGTGCCACTATCTTTCTCAGGTTTAAAAGCCTTACCATTGACAGAGATTAACTGATAATGGTGATGCTCTAACTCTTGAACAGTCGGGATTTTGGTATCTAATTGGCTCATAGGACTTCCTTTGCTTGCACAAGCGGCTAGAACCGCTACAGATAACAACGTGAATAATACTTTCTTCATTTTATAAGTTCCTTTTATTTCCAATAAATTAGATATTAATCCGCCCTATTCTATAATTATGTCCCCTTAAATAGCAATAAAATTAAGCGCCATTTCCCTTATTAATCGCTGATATACTCTAGAATCAATCTTGCCTAGCCCACTTTTTCTGTTGCAAGAATAATACTAGATGCTTTCACTAACCCCAAAATAGGCTTTCCTTCTGCAAGCGCCATCCCTTCAACGCTTTCATTCGTCACGACTGCACAGAGTGTTAAGCCTTTACTTGTTGTGAAATGGATCGTGCTATTCACTGCCCCTTCGATCACAGAAGTAATCTTACCCTCAAATTGGTTACGTGCTGAGAACTGCCATTGACAATCAGGTGAAGCTAATATCACCCACGGTGCTTTAACAATAGCCATTACTTTTGTGCCAATAGTAATATCAAGGGTACTACAACTCTGCTTGGTAATAACGGTCACTAACTCATCACCATTATCTAAGGTAACAATTACTTCATTATTAACACTACCTTCAAAAATAGCACTCACTTTACCGACTAATTGATTACGTGCTGATACTTTTTGCATTTAAAACCCCTTTAGGATCTGGTCAATACGACCTTCATAACAAGATCACATTGATGAAATTAAATAAATAGTTATTTAGTATAATATAAAATAATAATTTATAGAATATTTACATTTTTTTTAATTTGAAATATATGTTTACAATGTATCTTTGTGAGCCAAATCGTTATAATAAGTCCCCATAATCACAAGATCTAATCATATTATCCAATATTCACTATGCAAATCTTGAATTATAATGCAGTATGAAAGCAACATTCAGTTGTCTATTCTATAAGTTTCTATACATTAATCAGCCGACTCAGAGCAACCATTATCCCTGAGAACAAATGTTACAACAGATCAAATAAAGATAGAGGATTTCCATCAATTATGAAAGGCATACAAACATTCCGACCTAACGTTATTATCGTGGATCAAAATCGTCTATTTCGTCAAAAAATCGCCTTTCTGCTCTCACAAGAAACGCGTAATCCTTGCAATATCACCGCTAGTTATGACTCCATTCAGAGTTTACTACAAGCACAGAGAGAAGAGAGAAAGAATTCTTCGCACGCCCCTAACCTACTACTTATTGAAGCGCGTCTATTTGAAAATGATCATCATAAAGTCGCAATACGCCAATGGCTAAAGCAACATCCCCAATTAAAAATTGTGTTATTTACTGAAAATGAGAATGATCATTTATTGTCAAACTTCAATCACCAAGCGATTAAAGAGAGCATCAAGAAACAAATTGAGACGACCTTATTCTTACAACGTATCGATCGGATTATTAAAGCAAGTGTTCAACAGAGTAAACACGATAACCCCATGCAGTTACTCACGCCCCGAGAAGAAGAGATCTTAAATTGGCTTGTGAAAGGTAGTAGTAACAAAGAAATTGCCCGAATTTTAGATATTTCCGAAAGTACGGTTAAAGTTCATGTGCAAAATATTCTTAAGAAGTTTAATGTTACCAGTCGGGTTGAAGCAGCAGTTTATGCCATTCGCCACCAATTATCTGCTTAAGATTTACAACAATGATTATCACGACTCAATCACCGTCTTATTACAATCGAGAATAACTACAGCGTCATCAAAACACAAAGCCACTCATCGTTGAGTGGCTTTAGTTTATGGTTTATTTAAATATTTCAAAATATCGGTATTATAGTCAATTTGATTTAAGAAAAATGTTTTTTAGACAGCTATTTCGGGATTTTTAAAAAACAAAAAATCGTACTCAACAAGACTTGCAAGATGCCGGATAGAACAGCTTCCTTGCTTTTTACAGTTGATGCGCCGGCATTTAAATAATGCTTATTTTGAACTGATATTTCTATAGTATTGCAAGTCTACTTTAAGGCTTGTGCAATATCTGCTTTCAGATCCGCAACCTCTTCTAGCCCGACAGAGAGACGAATCAATGTTGGATCGATCCCCATGACTTGTTTCATCTCTTCGGTAAAAGTGCCGTAGATCGTTGATTCAGGATGGATAATCAGTGTACGATTGTCAAAAAGGTTTGTTGCTCTACGGATCAGCTGCAAGCGATCCATGAATGCAAAACAAGCCTCTCTTGATTTGAGTGAGAATGTTAACATCGCACCGGGATTGCCGTTAAAAAATTGATCACTTAAGGTTTTATAAGGGAAACTCTCGAGCTTTGGATAAGTCGCTTTTACTACCTCAGGTAATGACTCAAGGAATTGCGCTAACTCATAAGCACTCGCACTCATGCGTTCATAACGTAATTGTAATGTTTCTAATCCTAAAATTTGTGCATAAGCACTATCAGGATCCATACAAGCACCAAAGTTACGGGCAATTTCTCGTTTAATCTTAAACATAAAAGGCGAGAATTGGCCTGTATTAGCCACTTGTGCTAAGCGCTTATTGTGCGACCAATCAAATGTCCCATAATCTACAATCGCACCACCTAATGAGGTTGCCCCTCCCGAGACATATTTCGTTGTGGAAACCACTTCAATATCAATCCCCCAACGAAATGCCTCAAATGCGCCCCAAGGAATCACTGTCGTATCGACAATGAGCGGGATATTATGACGTGCAAGCATTGGCTTAATTTGCGTTAAATCTGCAATTTCAAGATGAGGATTTGTCATCACTTCACAGAAAAAAGCCACGGTATTCTCATCAATCGCTGCTTCAATTTCATCAAGATGATCTGTATTCACAAACCGAACTTCAACCCCAAAAGAAGCCAGCGTAAATTGGAACAGTGCAAAGGTATTTCCAAAGAGATGGGGTGATGTCACAATATTACAACCGGCATAACAGATTGCCATAAATGTATTAGAAATCGCCGCCATTCCACTACTAAAGAGCATTACACTCTCACCTTGCGAGATCGCTTTAATCTTATTTTCAAGCGCCTCAACCGTCGGGTTAGTAATACGTGAATAGGTATGAGAAGCAACCTCCTCTTGATTTTGAAAAGCTTTTGCGATTGCGACAGAATTAGGAAATTCAAAAGCCGCTGATCGGTATATAGGAGTATTCATTGCACCATGGATATCAGGGTGATTTTTCTCTGTACTCAAAATTTGACTCGTAAACCCTAATACTTCATTTCCTAACTTGCGTGCCATTGTTTCTATCCTATCTATTTGATAAAGCTGCAAAATAGATTGTTGAAGACCCCTCAACAAATCTCTCCCAAAATATCTCACAAAATCTATGCATTAGCATGATATCCGCTTTATCGTGAAAAAGTTATAATATTTGATCTAACTAAAGTAAAATAAAACAGAGATAAGATCAATATTAAAGTGAAAAGTATGCAACCATCTGTAACGATTACACTTATAATAGAGAGTTTTCTTCATTATCGTGAAGTATTTAAGTAGAGGTCTTTTTATGTATCAACGCGTAATGAATCATTTTCAATCAGCTATTCTATTACCCTTTCAATGCTTCTCTTTAATGCATAGAATATATCGAACAGAGTCTATCTTAAAAAGAATACTTCTCCTAAGCTCACTAATCTTTGTCGCTTGCACGCCGGATACGGCGCCAATGGATATTCACTCGGGTTACTATTTACCACAAAAAATATCCATTCAATTTCCACAGTCGGACTTTAATATTACACCCGATACCCCTCAGTATGAGCCATTACGATTATCTATTGAAAATAAACTCGCAGATAGCTACTTTCAGATAAATGGTAACCAAATTTACTATGTCAAAGATCAGCAAGAGATCAGTGGTATTATTACCCCAGAGCGACTAGCGCTAACAACCATTGCAACATTTGAGATCGTTCCTAAAAGTGATACAACGCTCCAATTAAAGAGTTTAGATCATGAATATTGCCCTCTTTCTGGCTGTACAATTGAATTGACCTTAAAATATATCCCTAGCAGTGATCCACTTTTACAAACGCTACAAGCAAAGCATCTTGAGAATTCAAGCAATGAAAATGCGAAGATTGATTTTTCTAAGAATGCGCAAGAAATTGCTGAAATGATCACCTCCCCTTATATCGGTATTATTCATGCAATTAGTGATCATCTCTTTCTAAAATTAACTCCAATCCAGAGTAATGGCTTAAGCTATAGTGCTCCAACTACTACAATAATTCCACCATTTACACTTGGAAATATCCCTATTGATCCTGCTAATCCCGAGATAGAAGTGCTCTCTTTTTATGATGATGCTGCCCCAAGTCAAGAAAGAAATGGGATTGATACTATTTCTTATCTTTTTATCGTCCCAACGCTTCATGCTCCAATATTCAATTTAGAGGCATTTGATCCACAAAATACTCGCATTTTTTCCTTAGAGAATGGCTATATCGCTAGTGACCAAGGAGGGTTTTATGCTATTAATTACCACTATTTTCCTGAGATCGGGCAAATTGTAATTGCGTTAACTGAAGGAATCACTCTTGAACCTGTGATATCCCATTTTCAGGCTCTACAGAATATCTCGACAGATCCTACGACTCTCTTATCCGAAGTTATTACACTGCAAGATATCACTTTACCACTTGCTGAATTAGAGACGCGATATGGGCTTACTCTTGAAGATATGTTTGCTCTTACGCCTATTTTAAATCACTACCAAAATGCCATAAAAGCACACCTAACCAGTGCGGCTCTCTTTATAGGGGAAGGTCCTAATATTACTAACGGTTACTTTGAACTCCCCTATAATCGCCTCGATTACCACTTCCCAGAATTACAGGTTAAGATTCATCCCCAATCATTAGATGCCGTTATAAATCACCTATCAACACCTTCCAATGTTATAAATGCTACAGCTATTTGGGCTGATCCTATCTATATTTATAACAGTAATCCTAATATTGCCTCCGGATTAAGCTACTTTAAAGAATTACAACCCGGCATTACTCTTGAGATATTCTCCCCGCCCTATCAAGGACACACTGCCGAAAAAGTGCTATTTGGTAAACTACTTTCACTGCTAGATCTATCCCAATTGCCGGCGATTTCGGTTGAGATGATCCCTAACATTGGCCGTTACAGCGTTGATCAAGAAGCAGAGATCGATCAACCACTGAGCCCTAAAGGGCAATATCAGTTTAAAGAAGGAATTACAGATCGATATGGGAAATTGGTGAAACCTAGAGCAAACTAGTCTTTACCATAAACATTGAATGTGCTTGTCGATCTCACCCAAAATAACATAAATCAAATCGGCTCTCTTTCTGTTCAGTTTCTGCGCCTTGGTAGAAAACTTCACCAATCATAGGGATCTTTGTAAATGCTTGAATGCCGGCAATATAGTAATTCAAGCTCTCTGAATCTGACAAGTGATTAGCAATCCAGCCTGTCACTTGTAGACCTGCTCGCTCAATGGCCTCAAAAGTCAAACGCGCATGATTAATCACACCTAATTTGAGCCCCACAACAACTATCACTGGTAATTGATTCGCAATCACCCAATCACTATAGCTTTCGGTAAAACTTAACGGAGTGTACCAACCGCCTGCGCCCTCTACAAGAGTGATGCGATTCAGTGATTCTAATTGATGTAACCCCGATGTTATTTTATTTGAATCAATGGGTTGCCCTAATTTTTCAGCAAGAATATGAGGTGCTTCCTCCTCTTCAAAAAAATAGGGATTCACCATTTCGTAACTCAAATCATCGAAAGAAGCAGTTAAATGGGCATAAGCATCCGGATTTTTAAGACCTATCGGCGTTATTGCGGCACCAGAAGCGACCGGTTTATAGCCATTTGCCGGCAATCCTGCTTGATTCAAGGCTTGTAATAACGCTCTTGAAACATAAGTTTTACCGATTTCAGTATCCGTTCCTGTGATAAACCAGCTTTTTCCTTTTATCTGTGTCATTCCCTCTCCTTTATTTCTAATCATTCTTATATCTCTTAACTGAATCTTGTTCCCTGTTTGATCTTATACCTTACCCGGTAAGGTAATATAGGCAACGCGATAGGTTAATCGATAAGACCCTAGACTCTGAAAATAAGCCTCTAACTGCTGATAAGCTGATTTCCCTAGCCAAGGGCGAATTTGATTAGGTAAGCTATTTGCGCCGATATAACGGATACTTGCCAGCAAAGCTCTCAATGTTGGGAATTCAATAATCTCATCAACAACACTCACTTTACCCTTCAAAGCGCTTACTTCATCTTGAATCATCGCCTCTGATACAAACGGTAAAATATGCTCAGCATTATCAATCTGTTTGAAAGCTTCCCGTAACTCTTGTAAGGTTCCGGCTGCTAACGTGGTAATAAAGATGGAAGGTGCGCCCCAAGGTGCGACTGTTGCTACACGCTGTAATTCTGTCAATGCGCGTTTTAAATCTTGGCACCATTGTACCGCTAGACTACTGATGACAAAGTCATATTGCCGGCTTTCAAATGGTAATGATTCAATATCCGCTTGCACATAACTATGATAAAAATCTTGATCTTTTGCAACCTGTAGCATCTCCGTAGAGATATCGAGCGCCGTTAAATTCAAATCTGTACCGAAAGCAGTTCCATATTCCGCTAATCGTTCTCCGATATATCCCGTCCCGGCACCGGCATCTAAAATGGATAATCGAATTGGATCTTTGAAGACCTCGTTTAAATTCTTGCTCAACGAACTATTCTCCGCTTGCATCAAGGTATTCATCTGTTTAATCTGTGCTAAAACGGAACAAAATTGCGTGATCAGTTGATCTGCAATCCGACGCTGTATCACCGCATATTGCCCATATTGAGCAGCTTTTTTTCCAAATTGTGTGGCAACATTCTCTTTGTTCAGCATCTTTAAGTTAGATAATTTTGAAATGGAGGATTCTGAAGTGAGTGATTCTGAAGAGAAGGATTCCGAAATCAAAGTTTCAGATACCAATGATTTTATCGCATTGATCTTCATAAGTTAATTCATAATCCTTTATAAATACTCAGCATCGAATAACACCTGATACAAGGCCGCTACTAATTGATCAATCATCGCTACCGTATGCGTTGCGGTAATCGTAATTCGAAGTCGAGCACTCTTCGGCGGGACTGTAGGTGGGCGAATCGCCGAGAGCCAAATCCCTTTCTGCTTCAAACTATCCGCCACTTTTAAAGTATCATCCGATTCACCGATAATCAGCGGTTGAATGGGCGTATCTGAAGGTAGTAATTGTAAAGAGGATTTAAGTCGATGAGATTCAGGGATTTCTGAGAGTAAATCTTTCATTCTATCTTGAAAATAGTGAATATTTTCTCTCAATTTTTGTCGTAAAGCATCGCCGATTTGACCACGAATCAATGTAAAAGAAGCTCGTAAAATAGCCGCTTGCATAGGAGGAATTGCCGTACTATAAATTAAAGGACGCGAATATTGAATAAAATACTCCGCCAATTGCGCCGATAATAGAATCGCCGCACCGCTGCAACCCACTGCTTTACCAAATGTAACCACTAATATATCTGGATGAATGCCCAACTGATCACAAGTCCCCCGACCTTGATGACCTAAAATACCGATACCATGGGCATCATCTACCACAAAAAGTGCTTGGTCCTGTATCACATCTACAAGCGCATCGAGCGGTGCCATATCTCCATCCATACTAAAAACACCCTCTGTAATCACTATTTGTTCGGTATCTTCCGATAATAAAGATTGGGACAATAACTTCTGTAAGCTGGTAGGATCATTATGTTTAAAACGGCGTAACTCTCCCGGTGATAACATTGCCGCTTCCATGATAGAAGCATGGGACAGTTTATCTGCTAAAATACGATCTCCTTTTGCAATAAGAAGCTTGATAATTGCTTGATTAGCAGTAAAACCTGAAGGATAAACAATTGCACGCTCATAGCCCAACCAAGTGGCTAAATCTTGTTCTAATGCCGCTAAAGGCGCACTATAGCCAGTGACATGCCCAGAACCTCCACTGCCAATGCCATGCTCTCTCATCGCCTCCATCGCTGTTTGTAGCAAATCAGGATGCTGACTTAAACCGAGATAATCGTTAGAAGAGAAGTTAAGATACGATCGACCTGCCACCATCATTTCACTCTGTGGCTTTATTTCACAAACCACCCGCTGACGCTTCTGATTCTGCGATAGCGCTTGTTGTAATGCTTGATCAATACGCGCTTTCCACCCATTCATTATTTTACTCTATCCTCTAATATTGCAATGAATTGTCTTGTTATAACCGGTGATAAAAACAAAAAGTGGCGCTTTTCGCAGGCCACTTATCCGAAATTATAGTACCATAATCCCTCATTGAACGAGTAGATTATCGTGCTGTAATCCTAGGAAGTATCATAGCAATATGGATATTTTTCCCCTTAGGACAGAGGGTTATATCGCTATTATTGAACTATTCTGAAACCTTCATTCAACAATAAAAAACAAGAGTTTTATCACCATGCAATCCATTGACCTGAACTTTGACCAACGCCATATTTGGCACCCCTATACTTCGATGAGTGAACCGCTTCCCTGCTATCCTGTTGTTTCTGCAGAAGGAACATCTCTATTCCTGGAAGATGGAAGAAGCTTAGTTGATGGAATGTCTTCCTGGTGGGCGGTATTACATGGTTATAATCATCCTGTCATTAATGCGGCCATAGAAGCACAATTACACCAAGTATCCCATGTCATGTTTGGCGGTATTACTCATCAGCCGGCAATTGATCTTGTTAAAAAATTAGTTGATTTAACGCCGGAAGCGCTCGAGTGTGTTTTTTTAGCAGATTCCGGCTCAGTCGCTGTAGAAGTGGCCTTAAAAATGGCTTTTCAATATTGGCATGCCCGCGGTGAAAAGCGCCATCGTGTGCTCTCCCTCTCTCATGCCTATCATGGTGATACTTTTGGTGCGATGGCAGTTTGTGATCCTACTAACTCAATGCATTCGCTTTATGGAGATTATCTGCCCAATCACCTTTTTGCCGAGCCTTTTACCGTAGGCTTTGAAGATCAATGGCAAGAATCCGCAGGTGATCACTTAAAATCTCTCTTTAAAGTGCATCATCAAGAACTCTTTGCCGTTATTATTGAGCCTATTGTTCAAGGTGCCGGCGGAATGCGTTTTTATCACCCTAATTATCTCAAGCTACTACGAGCGCTTTGTGATCAATATGAAATTCCCCTTATTGCCGATGAGATCGCAACAGGCTTTGGCCGAACAGGGCGATTTTTTGCTTGTGAACATGCCGGAATTGTACCCGATATCCTCTGTCTTGGAAAAGCACTCACCGGCGGCTATTTAACACTTTCAGCTGTACTGACAACGCGCCATATCGCCGATACCATTAGCAATGGGGATGCAAAATGTTTTATGCATGGCCCAACCTTTATGGGTAATCCTCTAGCTTGCGCTGCGGCAAATGCCAGCCTAACATTATTAGCAGACAACGATTGGCAGACCCAAGTTTTCCATATCGAATCTGAACTAAAAACCGCGCTCTATCCGCTTAAAAACAATCCTCATATTCGAGATGTTCGAGTCTTAGGTGCAATTGGTGTGATTGAGCTACATCACCCTGTAAACCAGGCTAAAATTCAGCAATATTTTGTAGAAAAAGGTGTATGGATTCGCCCCTTTAATCGACTAGTCTATATCATGCCACCTTTTGTAATCAGTGATGACGCCCTCGCACAATTAACTGATTCCTTAGTACAATTGCTCAATCGAGATGATTTTACCGATTTTATTAAGCCTGAATAAAATCAACAGCTGACCTAAAGCAATCTCATAAATTCAATCAAGGCAGCCACATTCCAATTAATCTTGGTAACGTTCACTCAGCCTTGATTAAGAATATTTAAAAAGATTTCAACTTATGCCCACTCAAAGCACAACAAAAACGCAGCAATTATCGATTTTGCATCGAGGTGAAGAAGTCACGCTCACCTATGATCATACGCTACCAACGTCATCACCAAGAGATAGAGAACGTCCGCGTCTTCTTTTTCTGCATGGCATCTTAGGCGATCGGAGAACTTGGCAAGATTATCCGCAATATTTCCCAGAACATGAAATGATCGCCTTAACACAATGGGGATTTGGCAAAGGGGGAGAACGAGATCAATCCCTCGATACTCGAGAGAGTGCCGAGACATTACGCGCCTTTTGTCATGCACTGAATGAACAAGAAAATACGCCTCATCGCCCGTTTATTATCGTAGCCTGGTCTTATGCTTGTCATGTCGCACTCCTAGCAGCGTTGGAAGCTCCGACACTTTTTCAACAATTAATTCTTTATGAGCTCATCATTCCAAGCTATGGAATGGATCAAGCGATACACACTGAATTTACTCAAGATCTCACCAAAATGATGAGCCCGATCATTCGCGCGACTCGCCGGAAAAAGAGTGCATTAGCTATTGATTATTTTATTGCCGCTTGTAAGAATCTACCGGAAACAGATACTAAAGAACCGAGTTATGGCCTTATGGATCAATCTGAAGCCTTACAAATCATCAAGCAAGAAAATGATTATACCCTTGCTAAATTACTCAATCAGAATGAACCACCAGAGATAAGTGCAGAATCCTTAAAAACACTTCACCAACAAGTTCCGATCACCATTCTCTGGGGCGAAAACTCCCGAGCCATTTTTCAACTAAGCTCCAAAACAGCCGCTAAAGCCATCGAACAAATCGGGGGCGAAATCCCCAATGCCGATCATCTATTACCGGAAGAAGATGCAGTGAGGTTTAGTGAGGTTGTTAAACACTCTATTCTCGAATAAATACTTTTATAATAAATTGGTCTAAGAGAAATCATTATAAGTCGCTAGTATGGGATTTTATAGTAAATTTGGTTTAATAAAGATGTTTTTTAAACAGCTACTATGGGGGTTTAAAAGAAGGTAAAACCGTACTAAACAACACTTGCAGGATGCCGGATAGAACATCGCCCTTGCCTCGATCAGCTGATGCGCCGGCATTTCAATAATCCTTATTTTGAACCGATAAAAAACCGGAGAGCCATTCCTCTCCGGTTTTTGTTGACCTTAATTCATTCGTTGTCATTAGAGCTTACTAAAGCACCACACTATAAAGCAACATCTCAATGACGTGATGATGAATTAAGGGTTCCTCCAAAATCGTTTTCGATTATTGAATATTTGGCTACACTAATAATGTAGTATTTATTTAGTGTTTGAAATGACGTACGCCGGTGAAGACCATTGCAATGCCATATTGATTAGCAACATCTATTGATTCTTGGTCTTTAATAGAACCGCCTGGTTGAATCACTGCTTTAATCCCTGCTTTTGCCGCATTTTCTAACGTATCTGGCATTGGGAAAAATGCATCTGATGCTAAAACATTACCTTTAGCCGCCTCACCTGCTTGATCAAGGGCAATCTGTGCAGCGCCCACGCGATTCATCTGCCCTGCACCTACACCCAGCGTTTGTCCCTCTTTTGCCACAACAATCGCGTTTGATTTCACATGCTTCACAATTTTCCAAGCAAAGAGTAGAGCGTCCATCTCTTCAGCTGTTGGCTGACGATCAGTTACTACAGTGAAACTCTCTGGATCAATCACAGCGCGATCTAAAGTTTGGACTAATAAACCACCATTCACTGCGGTTGTCGTGACCTTCTCTGCCATACGCTCTTCTTGAGGATTATTTTCTAATAGACGAATATTTTTCTTCGCCATGAGGATCGCTTTCGCTTCTTCTGTGAAGCTAGGTGCAATAATAATCTCTAGGAAAATCTCACTCATCTTTTCAGCGGTTGCCGCATCAACCGTCTGGTTCGTTGCAATGATGCCACCAAAGATAGAAGTGGGATCTGCTTCATACGCGCGATTCCATGCTTCTAATAAAGTTGCCCCTAAACCCACGCCGCAAGGATTCATATGTTTGACCGCCACTACAACGGGTTCTTGGAATTCCAACATAATATTGATTGCTGCATTAGCATCTTGAATATTATTATATGAGAGTTCTTTACCATGGATTTGTGTTGCGTGTGCAAGCGAGTTATTTTGCGCAAGTGGGGTTCTATAAAAGGCCGCTTCCTGATGAGGATTTTCACCATAACGCAAACCTTGTTGTTTCTCATAAGTGAGCGTTAATTTCTCAGGAAATTGATCGCCAATTTCATTCGCAAAATATTGCGCAATGAGCGCATCATAAGCCGCAGTGGTTTGATACACTTTCAAGGCTAAACGCTGACGTGTTGCAAAAGTAGTATCACCATTCGCTTTAAGCTCAGCAAGCACAATAGCGTAATCATTAGGATCGGTGATCACTGTAACCGACTCATGATTTTTAGCCGCACTTCGTAACATTGATGGGCCACCAATATCGATATTTTCAATGGCTTCATCATAGCGCACCCCAGGTTTTGAGATGGTCTCTTTGAACGGATAGAGATTCACAACCACCATATCGATATATTCAATACCATTATCAGTCATCGCTTTGGTATGAACATCATTCCCTCGTACAGAGAGTAATCCACCATGCACCATTGGATGCAATGTTTTCACTCGGCCATCCATAATTTCAGGAAAGCCTGTGATATCTGAAATATCTTTGACGGCAATCCCTGCATCACTAATGGCTTTTTTAGTACCACCCGTTGAGATAAGTTCAAAGCCAATTGCTACTAATTCGGCTGCAAATTCGGTAATCCCTGCTTTATCACTCACACTTAAAAGCGCGCGTCGTTTCGTCATGATCTACTCTGTCCTTTTTCATTAACAATGTTCAATAATCGCAATAACAACGACATAGTTATACTGATCCGATGAAGTGAATACCTCATCAAGACAATCTCACTATATCCTAAAGTGCTACTCTCTATTTTCACTCTCTCAAAGAGGTACTCTTTTAAAGAGTGTTTTACCTAACTCAGATCTATTTAAGACCCTTTTAAATGATAGATATCTCTCTATACTCTCCTAGTCTCTAAAAGCTACTTCGAGAGATACCTTTTTGATCAATCTCTTAATTTGCGATGAATTCTTCAGGATTAATCTGCAAATAAGAGTGCCAATGTCTGCGGGTAGAGCCGATGTTCTACATGATGAACCATCTGTAATACTTCATCTAGTTGCTCTCTACCGGTCAATTGAATCGCTTCTTGTGCAATGAGTTGTCCGGTATCCATCCCTTCATCCACATAATGAATAGAGACACCCACTTGTCGCTCACCGGCCTCAATCGCCTGCTCAACCGCATCTTTCCCTTTATAAGCCGGCAATAATGAGGGATGAATATTAATAATATGCATTGGATACGCCTCTAAAAGCGTTGAACCCAATAACCGCATATATCCGGCAAGAATCACCCACTCAACATTCGCTTGTTTGAGTTTTGATACAATCATCGATTCATAATCTGCCTTAGAAGCAAACTCTTTAGCCGTAAAAACGAAGGTTGAAATTCCTCTCTTCTCTGCCTTCTCAATGACTTTCGCGTGCTTTTGATCACACACTAGCAATTGAATTTCGGCCTTTAATCGGCCATCATCAATGGCTTGTGCTAATGCATCAAAATTAGAACCGGTGCCAGAGGCAAAAATCGCAATTTTCTTCATTATTGAATCTCAATTTGGCCGGTTTCAGTGATTTCACCCACGAGTGAAGCATTCGGTAATAGTGCGAGTGTCGCAGCTACATCATCAGGATTAACGACAATCATATAACCAATACCCATATTAAAAACAGTGAACATCTCTTTATCAGAAATACCCGCTTTCTCTTGTAGGAATGGGAAGATTGCCGGTGGTGTCCAAGTAGATGCCTTAAATTTTGCACCCATGCCTTCCGGCAACATTCGTGGCACATTCTCGTAGAAACCACCGCCGGTAATATGTGCCATCGCATTGACTTTCACTGATTGAAGTAAGTGAAGTACCGGCGCAACATAGATCTCTGTAGGGGTTAATAACACTTCACCAAGTGGTTTATCAAAACCTTCATATTGTGTATGAAGATCTAAACCTTGCTCCTTGATGATATGCCGTACAAGTGAGAACCCATTACTATGAACACCACTTGAGGGAAGTCCGATAATCTGATCTCCAACTTTAACATTAGCTTTATTCACGCGCGCATCTTTTTCAACAACACCCACTGCAAATCCCGCAATATCATATTCACCATCTTGATAGAAGCCCGGCATTTCTGCTGTTTCTCCACCTAACAGTGCAGCACCTGATAATTTAGAACCTTCAGCAACCCCTTTTACAATCGCTTCGATTTGTGCAGGATCATTTTTACCACAGGCAATATAGTCGAGGAAGAAGAGCGGCTCAGCCCCTTGCGTTAAGATATCATTCACACACATCGCAACGGCATCGATCCCTATCGTATCGTGGATATCCATATCAAAGGCTAACTTGAGCTTAGTCCCCACACCATCAGTGCCAGAAACAAGCACCGGTTTTTGGTAGTTGAGTTCAGAGAGATCAAAAGACCCCCCAAAGTCCCCGAAAATATCCATTGCACCTAAACGCATTGTGCTCGCAACATGCTTTTTAATACGTGCTACTGATTCATAGCCAGCCTCTAAATTCACGCCGGCTTCTTTATATAATTGACTCATTTATGCCTCATTAAACTGAATATTAGTTGGGTAATGGTTGGTAAAACAGCCCAAGCAAAGACCACAATTCACGCCTCGACTCTCTGAATGACCGGTTGCGCGGATGAGTCCTTCTGGACTTAAAAATGCAAGGGAATCCACATCGATAAATTGTCGCATCTCTTCTACCGTTTGATAATGTTGTGCCAGTAGTTCCCGAGGATTAGTGGCATCCACACCATAGTAGCAAGGGTATTTAAAAACAGGCGATGATACACGCATATGGATCTCTTTTGCCCCTGCAGTACGAAGTAATGCTGCAATACGCTTACTCGTAGTACCTCGCACAATCGAGTCATCAATGAGAATCACGCGCTTATTCTTCACAATACTACTAATGGCCGAGATCTTCATTCGTACACCCCGTTCCCGAAGTTCTTGTGTCGGTTGAATGAAGGTACGACCAATATAGCGATTCTTAATCAAACCCATCTCATTTGGCAACCCTGAAGCCTCAGAATAACCCACTGCTGCCGAAATACTTGAATCAGGAACTCCGATAACAATATCTGCATCAATATGGGCTTCTTTAAAGAGCTCAACACCGCTTCTTTTACGAACCGCATGAACATTCTTCCCTTCTAAATCACTATCAGGGCGGGAGAAGTAGACATATTCCATCATACAGAGCGCATGAGTTCTCTTTGTCTCTAAAAAGCTTGAGATCACTTCATTATTCTGAATCGTAATCACTTCACCGGGTTCCACATCGCGTACAAATTCAGCACCCACAATATCAAAAGCACACGTTTCTGAGGCAAAGACATAACCACCATTAGGCATTTTACCCATTGATAGTGGGCGAATTCCATGAGGATCTCTGGCAATATAGAGGCCACTATTGTGCAAGACAGTGTAGCTATAAGCGCCTTCAATCTGCAATAAACTCGTCTTTAATCGCTCAAGGAAGCTTCCTTGGCAACGGCGTAGAAGATGCCCTAATAACTCTGTTTCACCCGATGAGTGAAATACACTTCCTTCTCGCTCTAAACGTACCTTTAATTCATCTGAATTGGTTAAAGCCCCATTAAAAGCGATCGCAATCGTTTCATCTGTCGTACTTAATACGATAGGATGGGCATTCACAACGCCCCGAGAGCTATTTGTCGGATAACGTACATGGCCAATGGCCACACTTCCTTCTAAACTCTGTAATTTTTTGGGATCAGCAAAGACTTCTGTTAATAAGCCTTCTCCTTTTACACAGATAATGCGCTCATCCTCTGTTAAAGTGGCAATCCCGGCGCTCTCTTGGCCTCGATGCTGTAGCGCATGTAGACCGTAATAAGTGAGGGTTGCTGCTTCACTATTACCGGAAACGGCAAATACACCACACTCTTCATTTAACTGTTTAAACCCCATTACACACGATCCTTCAAACGACGATGAATTTCCCGATACGCTTCAATCACATTACCTAAATCTTGACGGAAACGATCTTTGTCCAATTTACTATGAGTCTCTTTATCCCAGAGACGACAAGTATCAGGGCTGATCTCATCCGCAAGCACGATCTCACCCTGTGGATTACGTCCAAACTCTACTTTAAAATCCACAAGCGTAATGCCAATCTCGTCAAATAATTGTTTAAGTAACGTGTTAATTTTACGTGCTTCGCTTGAGATTGTTGCGATTTCAGCTTCTGTCGCTAATCCTAATGCTAAGGCATGGTCGGCATTAATGAGTGGATCATTCAATTCATCTTTTTTGTAACAAAATTCTAAAATCGGGGGATTAAGCTCAGTTCCCTCTTTGATGCCTAAACGGCTTGTTAATGAACCTGTTGCCACATTACGCATAATCACTTCAAGTAAGACGATATCGATTTTTTCACATAACACATCACGTTCATTCACTTGTTTAATGAGATGTGTTTTGATCCCATTGGCGGTGAGATAATCAAAAATCATGGTAGAAATCGCGGCATTTAAGACACCCTTATCTTCAAATTGGGCTTTTTTCGCGCCATTACCTGCAGTTGCATCATCTTTATAGTGAATCAGAACCTCATTCGGATTATCTGTACTATAGATCTGTTTTGCTTTGCCTTCATAAAGTAGTGTAGACATTGTGTAACTCCTCAATTTAAAGATAGATTAAAGGTGCTTGCTGGTAATATGCGAAACCGCATTTTCAAAAATTGTTTGATGTTTCCGTCCTGGAATATTGAGGAACAGTCCCTCTTCATAACGCTCACTATGCGCAATTTTTCCAAGAATTTGCCCATTGGGGCTTGTGATCGCTTCAATGGCGTACTGCGACACGGCAGGATTAAAAGTCTGATCTAATGTTGCCCGCGATTTGTGATCTACATATTGTGCAGCGATCTGCCCATTGGCTTGTAATGTCTGGAAAAGTTCTTCAGAAAGCATAACACGCCCTTCAAGCGCAGCAAATGGCAGAACATGTTGATCACCACAATTTAGCGAGCTAAACCAAGGTGCTGCATTATTAACAATCTCAGTAGTCACCATTTGCGATTTAAATTCACCGCAATGGTTGGTCATCAGATAGAGTTTTTCCTCACTTTGCTGACTCTCTTGATCCCGATACTCTCCGTACGGTAATAACCCTGTTTTTACTAATGCATGAAAACCGGCATTAATCCCTAGGATTAATCCCCCTTTGGCAATAAAGGATTCAACGGCTTGACGAATATCCGCCCGTTGTAAGAAAAGCGCCATTGTCGAACCGGTTCCCGCCGGCTCTTCAGTGCTTGCAAAACCTGATGCAAGCGCTAAAATTTCAGCATTCTCTAAATGCGCTATTAACTGCCGCACAGAACCGAGATAATCTGCTTCCGTTAAGAGTCGAATGGGCTGCATCAACACTGCGGCTCCCGCTTTCTCAAAAGCCCGCGCCATATCAAACTCACTATGTGTGCCTTCAAATACAGGAATCACAACCGTAGGCTTTACAGCTTCTAAGCGATTAATAATACCTTTAAGTGGCATTTTATCCACTTTAGGAATCAATCCTTCACTTTTAGCGTAAATAGGATAGATCTTCTCATAACGATCTTCCGCAGCTGCTTGTAAGGTTGAACCTAAAATAGTGGTGTGTCCATAATCAAAGCGATACTCACTTAAGGTTGTACCAATAGCAATATAATCCTCTGATGCGGGTAATGCTCGACGAGTGGTAAATACAAAGGCACCATATTGTGGTCTAAAGAGATCACGAGTGGATATATTCTCAATATTAGCGCCGATCCGATTACCAAAACTCATATAAGCTAGCGCTTCAGCAATGCCTCCTTGTCGTACTGACATCGCAGCGTTAATCTGATATCGCTCATTAATGGCTTGAAATTGTGTAAAATTATGGGCTATAGCTGCAAAAGGTACCTGCCCCGTAACCTCTTCTTTAACCGGCAATACGTAGATATAATCGCCACTCTCTTTAAATTCTGACGAGATAACAGCATCTGTTTGAATAGTCGTTACGGCAAAAGAGACTAAAGTTGGAGGCACATTGATTTCATCAAAAGACCCACTCATACTATCTTTTCCGCCAATACTTGGTACATTAAATGCTTTTTGCGCTGCCAAAGCCCCTAACAAAGCGGCGACAGGCTTACCAAATTTTTCTGGAATACCATCTAATCGCTCAAAATATTCTTGGAAAGAGAGTCTTGCTTTCTGCGGGTTGCCTCCGGTTGCGACAATACGTGCAAGCGATTCAATGACCGCATAAGCTGCTCCATGAAAAGGCGACCATTCACCCAAATAAGGATGATAACCATGGGCTAAGATAGTCGCTGTTTTTGTCTCTCCAGACTCTACTTGAATCTTTTGAAGCGAAACCTCGGCGGGCGTTGCCTGACATTTTCCACCAAAAGGGAGTAAAACCGTTGAGCGTCCGAGCGTAGCATCAAATTTTTGATTCAGTCCTTTTTGACTTGCAATATTCTTGTCAGCCAATAAGGTTCGCCACGCTAATTCTAAATCATCCGTATTCGGTACTTGCAATAATGGCGAAGGTAAGTTGCTATCGATAACCTTAACAGCGGCCGTTTTACGAATACCATTGGTGTCTAAGAAAGATCGGGCAATATCAACAACCTTCTCCCCTCTCCAACTAATGACTAAGCGAGGATTTTCGGTAATTTCTGCAACAATCACTGCCTCTACAGATTCTTCTTGCGCTAATTCGATAAATCGCTTTGCATCTTTTGCGCTTACCACGACTGCCATTCGCTCTTGTGATTCTGAAATCGCTAAATCTGTCCCATTTAGACCTGAATATTTTGTGGGTACTTGATCTAAATTGACCCAAACACCATCGGCCAATTCCCCAATAGCAACCGAGACACCTCCAGCCCCAAAATCATTGGACTTTTTAATGAGTGTAGATGCCTCTTTTCGGCGAAATAAGCGAAGAATTTTGCGCTCTTCTGTTGCACAGCCTTTCTGTACATCTGTGCCAGCCTTCTCAAGCGTCTCTTCTGTCTGTACTTGCGATGATCCAGTAGCCGCTCCCACTCCATCTCTCCCAGTCTTAGCGCCCACTAAAAGCACTAAATCCCCCGGCATAGGCATAGCTCGCACGACATGATCTTCTTTCACCACGCCTACGACAGCCCCTAGCTCCATGCGCTTAGCGATAAATCCCGGATGAATATATTCTCGAGCAAATGCCGTAGTTCCCCCAATTTGATTAGCGTAATCACTATTACCTTGGGCTGCAACACGACTAATGCGACGTTGTGGAATTTTGGTCGCAAGCGTCTTCTCAACAGGTTCTAAAATATTACCGGCACCTGTGATTCGCATCGCTTGATAGACATAGGCACGTCCTGATAATGGATCTCGAATAGCGCCCCCTACACAGGTATTTGCACCACCATAAGGCTCAATTTCCGTTGGGTGATTATGGGTTTCATTCTTAAACATCAATAGCCAAGATTGCGGTTCACCATCCACATCTACTTGAACTCGTACAGAACAAGCATTCACCTCATCTGATAGTTCCATATCAGCTAGTTCACCTGTTTGTCGTTGATAGCGCCCCACAATCGTCGCCATATCCATCAACGTTTCAGGCCGATCTGTAATTCCAGTGACTTCTCGTAATTGTAGATAAGATTCATATGCGGCTTGTAGCTGCGCTTCAAATTGACTTGCTGAGAAATCAATACTTTTAAGCATTGTCTCAAATGTGGTATGCCGGCAATGATCAGACCAATAAGTATCTAACACAAGTAACTCTGTTTCAGTCGGATTGCGTTTCTCTTCTGATTTAAAATATTTTTGAATGAAAGCAAGATCTTCAAATTCCATCGCAAGCCCCATTAAGAGCTTTAACTCTACGAGCTTTGAGGGGGTCATATGAATAAAGTCTTTCACCTTCTCCACTTGCTTAGGATGATGATGTAAATTCAAAACCTCTTCATTGGGTGCTAAGGATAGATCTTTGAGGTAACTATTAATGGGATTAAAGAGATATTGCTCAATTTTAGCGAGATCTTCAGCTGATAATTCTGCATTAAAGAGATAAAGCTGTGCAGTAGTTACCGCTGTTTTCCCCCAGATTCCTGCTGTCTTAAGGGCTAATGAGATGCTATAAGCGCGCTGATCATATTGTCCTGGCAAGCCCTCAATGGCAAAATGGGGATATTTATTCAATTCCGCTTGCATAATATCAGAACGAATTTCCTGATCTTTGCCCGCTTGTTGAATGATTTTTTGAATTTGAGGAAGATCTTTTTCAGACAATGAAAAGAAATCATAGACTTGAATTAATCGTACAGAGGTGAGTGTAGGAACAGTCAATGCTATTTTCAACTCATTCAATAAGGCTTTTGCCTCAGAGGAATAGAGTGGCGTACTTTCAATATAAAACCTTCTTTTCATTAGAATCCTTACTTATCGTAATTATAAAAGAGTCGCTTTAGAAGCAGCAAGATAGCAACGACAGAGAGACCCAATCAATCATGATGGTCTATTCTGCAAAAATTCCTTTTACTCTGCTAAGATCATCTCTTCAAAAGAGCGCAATCCTTCTGATCCCGTAAAGGTGATATGTCCCATTTTACGGTTATTTTTAAATTCTTTTTTCCCATATAGATGAAGATGTGCATCTTGTGATATTTTGGGAATATAACTCAATAATTTTTCCCGATCTTGCCCTAAAATATTAAACATCACCGTCTTTTGTAGTAATTTTGTATTGCCAAGCGGTAAACCACAAATAGCTCGAATATGTTGTTCAAACTGACTTGTTGGGCAACCCTCTATAGTAAAATGCCCGGAGTTATGCGGTCTTGGTGCTAATTCATTAATATATACATCATCATTCACAATAAAGGCTTCCATTGCTAATGTCCCGACAATATTATGGGTTTCCATAAATGTCTGTAGCATCTGATTGAGCTTTGCCTCTAATTCTGGCGTAACTTTCTCACTACCGGCCGTAGTTTTAAAGAGAATATTATTAATATGCAAATTCTCAGCAATGGGAAAATGACGATATTCACCTGTCGTTGAACGGGTTCCTATAATCGAACACTCCCAATCATAAGGGATAAATTGCTCAGCGACACAAGGAATACCATAGAGTGTTGCAACTTTTGCAAGATCCGCATCTGAGCGCACGACAACTTGTCCCTTGCCATCGTAACCCCCTTCTTGGGTTTTCACGACAAAAGGAAATCCTAGCTTTTGAACCGCTTCATTGAGTGTCTGTTCTGGATCTTCTAAAATCATATAAGGCGCAACAGGCAAGCCCGCTTCGGTAAGCGCAATTTTCTCACGCCGCCTATTTTGCGCTAAATAGAGCGGTAATTCGCCTTGCGGAATATTGTGATACTCACTATTAAGTCTTTTGACAAGAGAAGCATCGATATTTTCAAATTCGTAAGTGACCACGTCAGAGCGAGAGATTAGCGTTTCATAGCCCTCTTCATTGGAAAAGCTAGATACAATGTGTCCATGCGAGGCGGATACGGCTGGTGCATCTGATGCAGGATCAAGCGTAATCACATAGTAGCCCATCCTATTTGCCGCTTCTGCTAACATTTTACCTAGTTGTCCACCACCAATAATTCCAATTGTTTTGCCAGGTAAAATGTGCATGATGACTACTTCTCCTCTATAGTGCTATCTGCTAGAACATTCTCAGTTTGGCACTTACGGAATGTCTTGAGCTTTTCATATAATGTCTCATTGCTCAGCGCTAATATTTGAGCTGCAAAGAGACCGGCATTTTTGGCACCTGCATCACCTATTGCCATTGTCGCCACAGGAATACCACCTGGCATCTGCACAATGGAATAGAGAGAATCTAATCCATTCATCGTGCTACTCTTAATCGGCACGCCAATGACAGGAAGAGGTGTTAAGGAAGCGACCATGCCGGGAAGATGCGCAGCGCCCCCTGCTCCCGCAATAATCAGATCATATCCGGCATCTTTGGCATTAAGCGCAAAAGAGACCATATACTCTGGCGTGCGATGAGCAGAGACAACTTTAATATCGTAAGCAATGGAAAATTGGTTGAGAATGTCTGCAGCATTCTGCATTGTTGGCAGATCGCTTTTGCTTCCCATGATGATGGCGACTTTCTGTTTTTTCATTGAGAAAATTCAATCCATATATTAGATGATTGTGAACCGATAAGTGAATACTTATCGATCTTTTGAGCTATTGATTCTAACTACAGAATTGATACAAGTCAATACGAAATAGCGCTTATTTTTTATCACAACTATTATCAATAATGATTAACCCATTTTGCATGAAATACAAAAAACATTAACTATCCGGTTATCATAATTTATTCAATATAAACAATTATTCACCTAATCAATTATCCATGTAATCAATTATCCATGTAATCAATTATCCATGTAATCAATTATC
The DNA here is from genome assembly GCF_038500265.1 of Ignatzschineria larvae DSM 13226. Taxonomy (NCBI): domain Bacteria; kingdom Pseudomonadati; phylum Pseudomonadota; class Gammaproteobacteria; order Cardiobacteriales; family Ignatzschineriaceae; genus Ignatzschineria; species Ignatzschineria larvae. The sequence continues at coordinate 1,226,083 of NZ_CP150637.1, forward strand.
CATGTAATCAATTATCCATGTAATCAATTATCCATGTAATCAATTATTCATTATTTTACAACTTTATTATAAAATAATAACCTTACTAAACAATGCCTGCAAGATACCAGATAGAACCAGCTTCTTTGTTACTTATAATCGATTCGCCTAGATTTAGATAAGCTTATTTTGAACCGATTTGACGATAATAAGATGATCGTGTAATTATTCCTAATATTTTCCATTGCAATTAAAGGGTAAGCACCCTATATTAACGAATATCCCAATCAACATCGTCATATTAACCTCTTGACAGCCTGCCAATCATGACTAAGACGTTATTTACTATTATCCTTACCGTTGCGCTCTCGGCGTTCATTCTCTATCTCTTCATTCACCATTACCGCAAATTGCGGAAATATCGCCGAGTCTGTGACAGCGCGCTCGTAGATGTCCAACGTCTCCAAGCACAGCTCATTGAACGTACCGATCCGATCATTGTTATTACCCAAAAAGTTCTCCGGAATCATGATAAATTATTCAAAGAATGGCGGGAAATTAAAGAGCAATCCGAAAGTAAGCGTGCGCAATCTGAACGTATTCATCATGTCTTACTTCTTCGCAATCATCTCAATACACTAAAACATGAAAGCCAAACGCATGCAGAACTTAAAAACCGAGAAGATCTTGCTGAACTTTGGGTAAAAGTCGATATTACCAATCGCAACATTGATGAATCAGCCTCTTTTTATAATGATGCAGTGCATGATTACCGAGAATTGACGAGTCAATTTCCTGTTTCGATGTTAGCAGATATTTTGCAATATCCTAAGTATCAGAGGATATAACAGAATCTCATAGGGTTTCATAGAAATTAATAGGCTGATATGACCAATACGATTATCAATACGGCAGATACACACGATACCGCTTCAAAGAATCCTCCACTTTCTGAATCTCAAGGCAGGCGATTTAATCAATTGAGTCCCCGCTTCACCCGTAATATCTATGACACATTCAAAGGTCGATTGCGTTTAGCTATTTTAGAACGAGACTTTACGGCACTCGGGCTACATCAATCATCACTCAATATCCTTGATATCGGTGCCGGACAAGGTCAGTTTGCACTACAGCTTGCAAGTCAAGGTCATCAACTCACTTTACTAGAACCGTCCAAAGAGATGTTAGAGCTTGCAGAATCTCGCTTCCTAGATGCGCAGTTGACGGCGACTTTTCTTCAAGCAAGTGTTGAGGCTCTTCCGCTACTTTCCCTACCGCAATATAATCTCATCACCTGTCATGCGATGATTGAATGGTTAGAAGATCCTTATCAGCTCTTTCAACTCATCAAATCCCATATTAAACCGAAGGGTATTCTCTCACTGCTCTTCTACAATCGAGAGGGTTTGATCTACCATAATTTAATTCGTGGTAATTTTCGCTATATTGAGCGTGGAAATTTTGCTGGTGAACAAGGGGGATTAACACCGATCTCCCCGATTGATTACCATGAACTTGAACAGTATTTAAATGATCACAAGATTCAGATTCTCAAAAAGAGTGGAATCCGTACATATTACGATTTTATGCAACCTGAAGCCCGTAAGCGCATCTCTGAGGCAGATCACTTAAAAATGGAACTGCTCTACTCTGAAAATCCTAATTATCTACCACATGCTCGCTACCATCACTGGTTACTACAATTCTAAGTGGCGAATTATTCAGAAAAATATCGAAAAGAGATATTTTGGAAATAGAGATTGAACAGTAACAAGTCTCTTCATTTATTAGTCATTATAATCATTGATTTTGAAAATAATTCCCCCTATGCTAAACACATTTGTGATTATTTGTATTTTTAACACAGCCTTTTAACAAAACAAAACAGACTTTTAAATGGATTTTTTATTGTGACACTAAATCAACCTACTCAACAGTTTATTGCCCTCCCCATTTTTCATTACAGATCTCTTATGACTATTGGCATACTATATGCAACAATTCAGGGCATCTCATGGGCCGACACGGTTTATCTGAAAAATGGGGATCGTATTAGTGGTACCATTGAAAAAATTGCCCAAAATACGCTTCATATTGCGACCGATTATTCCGGCACTATTACCATTCCTCAACAGGCTATTCGCAGTTTCCATAGTGAACGCGCTATGATCTTAAACCCGGAACGTGCCAATGGGGAAACAACACCGATGCGGGCAGAGAAGCTTGTCTACGATACAGATGGTAATTCTAATGCAATCTTTGCCATCAATCATGCAGAGCGATATGCCCTTGCCTTTGATGAACAATTAACGATTGATGAAAATGCCGCAGAGTTAGCCTTAGTGAATCATAATCCGGTTACTTATGAGCATTCAGGCAATGTGAAACTAGATCTTAATTTTAAAAATAATAGTTCTAAAACGCGTAATTTTCATCTGAAAGGGGGTTATGAACTCACCCATAATATTTGGCGCCACCAAATTAAAGGGGATGTTGAGCGAAAAACCGATAATGGCCAAACATCTACTTATCGTTACAATCTCAATTATTCGCTCGATCATTTCTTCAACCCTTACTTCTTCTGGCAGACAACGAGCCATTACCAACACGATTGGGTCGAGAATATTAAGGGAAATTGGCTACTTGGAACAGGCCCTGGTTGGCAGGTTTGGAATGATGATAACTCACAACTAGCGTTGATGACCCTTCTAAACTATCAACAGTTAGAGTATCGAGATGATCACAAAGATCGCCACCCACTCATGACCTTTAAGTGGGATTATCAGAAGAATCTCTTTGCTAATCTTCCGATTAAATTTACGACTCAAGGTTCTGTCGGGCGTAGTTTTAATAATCATGTGACGCTTGATCTCAATTTTGATACGGCGATTCAATATAAATTGACAGACCATCTCTCTATCAATACAGGCTATCACTTTGACCGCACTAAAGCGAAGAGAGGTAACTCCAAAAATAGTAATATCTTCCTTGGTATTGGTGTCGATTGGTAAAAAGAATGCCTATGTTGATCCGCTTCATAAGCTCAACATAGGCACTATAGGATGAAAAGGTTATAAGGTTATAATATTGATACTATATATAACCTTATTGGATATCATCCTTTTCAGCTTCTTTTCATTTTTTCAACTGATCTTACTAATTCAATTACTAATTCAAAGATTGTAAAATAGTATTAAAGAGCGTACTTGGGCGCATCGCTTCCGCTACTTTGTCAATATTAGGATGATAATATCCACCTAACTCTTGTGTTTTACCTTGCGCAGCAATTAACTCCTCATTGATCTTCTCCTCAGAGGCTTTTAGATCTTGGTACAGTTTTGCAAAAATCGCTTGTAATTCCTGATCTTTCGTCTGATTAGCCAATGCTTCTGCCCAATAGAGCGCCAAATAGAAATGAGAGCCACGATTATCAATCGAACCTAATTTACGCGCAGGTGATCGGTCCTCTGCCAAGAATTTAGTATTCGCTAAATCGAGCATCTCTCCAAGTAGCAGTGCTTTGGGGTTATTCTGCGTGCGGCCGAGATGCTTAAGAGATTCGGCTAATGCTAAAAACTCCCCTAACGAATCCCAACGTAAATAACCTTCCGTTAAGAATTGTTCTACATGTTTAGGGGCTGAACCACCGGCACCTGTTTCAAATAATCCGCCACCTTGCATCAAAGGCACAATCGAGAGCATCTTAGCTGAAGTTCCTAATTCTAAAATCGGGAAGAGATCTGTCAGATAATCCCGTAACACATTCCCGGTAACTGAAATCGTATCCTTCCCTTCACGAATGCGTTTAAGGCTAACTTTAGCAGCTTCTACCGGCGACATAATTTGAATGTCTAACCCTTTAGTATCGTGATCTTTGAGATATTGCTCTACCTTTTTGATCATTTCACGATCATGAGCACGATTCGGATCTAACCAGAAAATCGCGGGCGTTTCAGAGAGACGAGCACGAGTGACTGCTAATTTCACCCAATCTTGAATTGGCGCATCTTTAGCCTGGCACATTCTAAAAATATCCCCTTTCTCAACGGGTTGCGCCATTAATACCTGTCCCTCTTTGGTAACAACCTCAATCACACCCGCATCTACCGCCTGAAACGTCTTATCGTGCGAACCATACTCTTCTGCTTTTTGTGCCATCAGACCAACATTGGGAACACTTCCCATCGTACGGGGATCAAGTGCGCCATGTTCAATACAATCTTCAATGGTCGCCGCAAAAACACCGGAATAACAACGATCAGGAATCATCGCAACAGTATCTTCTGTTTGATTATCTTTGTTCCACATCTTACCGCCCGCTCGAATCATCGCCGGCATTGACGCATCGACAATTACATCCGAGGGAACATGAAGATTAGTAATCCCCTTATCTGAATCTACCATTGCCAAACGAGGGCCCTTTTCAATCGCCGCATCAATCGCCGCAATCACCTCTGCTTCTTGAGGGTGGCCTTTAATTTTGGCATAGATATCCCCTAAGCCATTTCGGGTATCAACACCTAAGGATTTGAATAGGTCGCCATATTGTGCAAATAGATCTTTGAAATAGACCTCTACGATAGCGCCGAACATAATAGGATCAGAGACTTTCATCATCGTTGCTTTTAGATGCGCTGAGAGAAGCACACCACGCGCTTTTGCCTCTTCAATCGCATCAGCAACGAAAGCTTTGAGCTTCTGTAAACTCATGACAGAAGTATCAATAATCTCGCCTTTTTGTAGCGGTGCATAATCTTTGAGAACAACCGCATCACCAGAAACGGGTTTAAAAAGGATTTGATACTCTGTCGCTTCCGGCAATGTGACCGATTGCTCCGAGCCATAGAAATCGCCTTCTTGCATTGTTGCAACCGTTGTCTTTGAATCTTGCTTCCATTCACCCATTTTGTGAGGATTATGACGCGCAAACTCTTTGACCGCCATCGGGGCACGACGATCAGAGTTCCCTTCCCGCAATACAGGGTTTACCGCTGATCCGAGCACTTTAGCATAACGCTTTTGCAATGCCTTTTCGGCTTCTGTTTGTGGCTCTTCAGGATAATCAGGAATCGCATAACCTTGTGCTTGTAACTCGGCAATAGCGCGTTTTAGCTGCGGAATAGAAGCAGAAATATTAGGAAGTTTAATAATATTGGTTGCTGAATCTTGCGTTAAACGCCCAAGTTCAGAAAGCGCATCTTCTACTTGTTGCTCTTTTGGCAAAATATCGGCAAAAAGTGCTAAAATACGGCTACTTAGTGAGATATCTTTCACTTCAATATCAATCATTGCCGGCTTCGTAAAAGCCTCAACAATCGGTAGAAATGAGTAAGTCGCCAATGCTGGTGCTTCATCTGTCTTCGTATAAAAAATTTTCGAATTTGCCACGATAAATATCTCCTTATAGTAATTATAAATAGTAAAGAATAGTAAAAGAATATAATGGAATTGATAATAAAATAATTCTGTAAATCGATCTTTCAGTTGTTCTTTAGTTGTTCATTGAATTCTATGCAACTTATTAATTATGAACTGAAGTATGGCATTCAAAGTCGATAAATGTTTCAGTCATCAATATTTAATATCCAATTACCTAGCAGTATATAAGAGTTACACGAACAGAAGCAAATGAGGGAAGTAAGATAATCCCCTATTGCTCAATAAGAAAAAACGGATACATACTACAAACTATGCCACTTTTTCCGTGTCAGGAAAGTGATTATTGACTTGCTCTATAACAATATCAATCGCCCCTTGATTCTCGATCATTGTTTGATGCGCTGCATTTCCATAAATTTCCCGCAGAGCCTTATCTTGAGATAGAGCGATAACCGTTGACTCCAAGGCTTCGCTATCAACCTGTAAAATCGCCTTATTTTCTAAAAACTGCACTAAAGTTTCCCGATTTTCATTCATATAAGGCCCAACAATAATCGGTTTTGCAAAATAAGCAGGTTCTAAAATATTATGTCCCCCAATAGGAACAAAACTGCCACCGACTAAGGCGATATCTGCAAAAGCATAGAAAAGTAGTAATTCTCCTAATGTATCAATTAGCCAAATATCAGCTCTAGAATTTAATGCTTCGAGTGATCCATTACTTCGAATAGAGAGCACAAAATTGTGGGCATCTACATATTCTTCAAGTAAACTCTTTACTTCCGGAAAGCGCTCAGGATGTCGTGGCGCAATAATTAACTTCAAATGAGGAGATTTTTTCCGCGCTTCAATAAAAGCTTCAATAATAATCTCTTCTTCCTCTTCATGTGTGCTTGCACCCATCCAATAGAGCGAATCAGGTAATTTTAAGGCTCTCAATTGATCCCGTTGTTCAAACACAGAAGGATCGACTTCCAAATCATATTTGATATTACCCATCCGCTTTGTCTTCTCTGCACCCAATAACTCAAATCGTAATGAATCTTCATCTGTCTGGGTCAATACAGTAACAGGCTTAAGTAGGTTCCGAATCGTTTGCCGGATTTTCTGATAACGGTAGAAAGAGCGGTCAGAAAGGCACGCACTAATCATAATTACTTCTATATTGCGTTTCTCTGCTTGATAAAAGAGATTAGGCCAAATTTCCGTCTCCATAATGAGAATCGCTTTTGGGGATGTTCTCTTTAAAAATGAGGCAATTGATGGACCAAAATCAAAAGGAAGATAAGTATGAAATAATCGATCTTCTGTTAATGCGCGTTTAAAAGTTCTTTGAATCTGATCACTGCCCGTTAAAGTTGTCGCTGTAAATAGAATGCGTAATGATGGCTTTTCATCTAATAATCGTTTTACCAAAGGCGTGACTGCCCGCACTTCTCCAAGGGATACAGCATGTATAATAAGATCCACCTTCGGAAGTAATTGAAAACCAAAACGATCTTGGAAATTTTGAAGACCAAACGGTGAACGCCAATCACGCCACAAGCGTAGTACCACAATAATAGGGAGAAGTAACCACCATAATAGCTGATAGAGTCTTAAGATTATCATTTATACGCATCGCTCTTCGTTACACCAATGTCGGTAAGGTGTTTATTATAACGCGAAAGAGATTTATTTGTCATAAGAGACAGATCACATCTTCATAACCAAATAATTGATCTTCCATCTTTTCCTATTTACCTTTATGAACTTTGAGGTGTCGAGCTTGAATTTTATTTAGATTGAGTAATATCTAAAATGGGTCAAGGTAATAATAAAAAAGGCATTCTCTTAGAATGCCTTTTACGCTCTTATAACAAAAAATTATTGTTCGTATTCTACAACTTCTACAACTTCAGAATCCGCAGGAATCTCTGGCGTATTCTTGTAACCAAACTCTTTTAACCGTGCATCATATGGGAAGTTATAACGCAAGACATCAATACTTTTTTGTGCGAGCTCCGGTAAGCCTAAAGCTTGGTAAGCTTTACCCTGAATATAGAGCGCGGTAGAAACAGAAGTCGTTGCATCATAATGATCAAGCACATATTGTGCACGATTAATGGCACCGACATAAGCATGACGATCAAGATAGAAATTTGCTTTGTGGATTTCTGCTTCCGCTAACAGATTGCGTAGATAGATAATTCTCTTCGCTGCATCTTCTGCATATTCACCATCGGGGTATTTTTCCACGATTACCAAAAAGGAAGCTAAGGAATCCCGCATCTGCTTTTGATCTACTTTTGAACGGTCTGGCGGCAGGATTTTATCTAAGATAGATCGTGCCCGATCGAAATTAATTAAACCTTGAATATAGTAGAGATAATCTATATTCTCATGGTTTGGGTAGAGGCGAATAAACTCATCAATTCCCTTAAGCGCTTGATCAAATTGTCGGTCATGATAATTAGCATAAATCTTATTTAATTTAGCCTGTTGTGCTAACCTTGTATGGGGAAAACGCGCTTCAATCGCTTCATAATGTTGAACCGCAATTTCATAACTCGCACCTTCAAGGTTTTTATTCCCTTCATCGAGAAGTTGCTGCCCTGTCATACCATAGTACTTATCATCTTTTGTTGCAGATGAAGAACCACAGGCAGTGAGCACCCCTGCAACTGCTAGCACCATAAAAATTTTTAGTCTTTTCGCTTTCATTTTATTACTATAGATCCAACAAATTGAATTAATTCCTCGAGATTATACAGACAAATTATGAAATATTCAGAAACTTTTACCATTTCCATTCCAAATCATCTAGATAACCAACGCATTGATGCAACTCTCCCTATCCTACAGGAAAATCTTTCCCGTAGCCAAGTGCAAAAACTGATAAAAAGTGGTCAGGTATTGTTAAATGGTGAAGTCCCAAAACCGAAAGATCCTGTTTCTGTCGGCGATACCATTACTATTACCATAGAGCATTCGCCAGAAGAAGATAAATTAATTCCTGAAAAAATTGCGCTTGATATCCTTTATGAAGATGATGACTTAATGGTCATTAATAAACCTGCCGGTATGGTCGTCCATCCCGGTGCAGGTAATAATCAAGGTACATTAGCTAATGCCCTACTTCATCATGCGCCGAAGCTTGCAGAGTTATCCCGCGCCGGTATTGTCCATCGTCTTGATAAAGAGACCTCAGGACTGCTTTTAATTGCGAAAACAATGGAAGCTGAAGAGAACCTAATCAATCAGTTTAAAGAGCGTACACCGACCAAAATTTATCACGCTTTAGTCATTGGAGAACTCATTTCAGGGCGCACCATTGATGCACCCATTGGTCGCAACCCTTATCGCCGGAAGCATATGTGGGTACCAGAACCCGATGAAGATGGCAATGTGGATGGTAAAGATGCGATTACCCATATTCGTGTTAAAGAACGTTTTCGCGCCCATACGTTAGTGGAAGCGAATATTGAAACAGGTCGTACTCATCAAATTCGTGTCCATATGCAACATATTAATTACCCGATCGTAGGGGATAGTGATTATGGTGCTCGCCTAAAACTCCCCAAAAAATTTGGTCAACATGCAGAAAATGTTCTTCGGGGCTTTAAACGCCAAGCGCTTCACGCTTTCTCTATTCGATTTAACCATCCAAGAACAGGCGAAGAACTCTATTTTGAACAAGCCTACCCCAATGATATGACCCAACTCATCGATGCTATTCGAGAGGAGAGCCAACAATATGAGCAGAATCATTAAGATTACGCCGAAAGATTCATTCAAAGACCCATTCAAAAAACCATTAAACGCCCCCTTAGAAAATCAATCAAACAATTCGATCGAGATCGTCACACCTCATTGGCCGATTTCATCGCGTATTACGGCTTTCACAACGACCCGTAAAGGGGGCGTAAGCGAAGGCGATTTTAGGGGACTGAATATGGGATTGAGTACTGCCGATGATCCGCGTAGTGTAATGGCAAACCGTCAATTGCTACAGGAAGTACTGACTATTCCGGCCTCAGACTTTCATCTGACTCAGATTCATTCAAACCTTTGCGTGCCTGTTGATGAAAAATGGGCGGGAATTGGGGCTGATGCCTGCTATACCGATCAAGCGAATCTACCGGCAATGATTTTAACGGCGGATTGCTTACCCATCTTAATTGCAAATAGGGCGGAAAATCGGGTTATAGCAATTCATGCAGGTTGGCGCTCGCTTTTGATGGATATTATTGAAAATAGTATTCGCAATCTCACTGCGCTTGGTGAAAAACCGGAAGATCTATTTGTCTGGCTTGGGCCTGCTATTTCGCAAAAAGCCTTTGAAGTCGGTAATGAAGTGCGACAAGCCTTTCTCTATCGTAATACGCTACTCGAGAATATCCTTATCGATACTTCTGGTAATCCGATTAAAGACAAGACTGTTGCAAATGATGAAAATCCTCTTTTTATCCCATCTAGTAATGAGGGAAGATATTATGCGGATATCTATCAACTCGCTAAATTACGTCTCTATAACCTCGGGATTCCGACCACTCAAATTTATGGGGGTGATCTCTGCACTTATAGTATGCCGGAATATTTCTACTCTTATCGCCGAGATGGCGCTAAATCTGGCAGAATGGCGAGTTGTATCTGGATTAATAGTTAATAATTAGAATAGCTAGACTTAATAACTAAGATTCTGTGCATTAGAAAGATACATAAAGTAACCTGAAAGCGATCCAAAAATGCGGTAGAATAGCTACAATTTTTTAGTCAATTTTAACCTGTGAGATATCTATAATTAATATGGCAACAGCACAATATAAGAACTTCTATATCCAGACGCAAGGCTGTCAAATGAACGAGTATGACTCGAAAAAAATGGCAGATTCACTCAAAGCATTTTGTAACTTAGAGCGAACTGAAAACCTTGAAGAGGCGGATGTTTTTATCCTGAATACCTGCTCTATTCGGGAAAAAGCGCAAGAAAAAGTCTTCTCAGAATTAGGACGTTGGCGAAAGTTTAAAGAAGAAAATCCTCATATCGTTATTGCGGTCGGTGGATGTGTTGCCTCACAAGAAGGGGAAGCGATTAAAAAGCGCGCGCCTTTTGTCGATATTATCTTTGGCCCACAAACGCTTCATCGTCTTCCTAAAATGTTACACGATGTTTGGCAAGGAAGTGGCACACAGGTGGATGTCTCTTTCCCTGAAATTGAAAAATTTGACCACTTACCAAAACCGAGAGCAGAAGGCGTCACAGCATTTGTCTCAATTATGGAAGGCTGCAATAAGTATTGTTCATTCTGTATCGTGCCTTACACTCGGGGTGAAGAGATTTCTCGCCCTTTTATTGATGTGATTGGTGAAATTGCCGAACTCGCTGAACAAGGGGTTCGGGAAGTGACACTTCTTGGGCAAAATGTGAATGATTACCAAGGCGAAATGCCAGATGGTCAAATTGGGGATCTCGCACTTCTCATTGAGTATGTCGCAGAGATTGAAGGTATTGAACGGATTCGTTATACCACATCTCACCCTATCGCTTTCTCAGATCGCTTAATCGAAGCTTATGCGCGTGTACCAAAACTCGTCTCACACCTTCATTTACCGGTGCAGTCAGGTTCTGACCACATCCTGATGATGATGAAACGTAACCATACCGTTCTAGAGTATAAAGCGAAGATTAAGAAATTGCGGGAAATTCGTCCTGATATTTCCATTTCAACGGATATTATCGTGGGCTTCCCTGGAGAAAGTGCTGAGGACTTTGAGGCGACGATGAAACTGGTCGAAGATATTCATTACGACTTTTCATTTAGCTTCATCTACTCTGCTCGCCCAGGAACGCCTGCTGCAAACTTACCGGATAATGTGCCTATGGAAGAGAAGAAAGAGCGTCTTGCAAGATTGCAAGCTAAATTAACAGAACAAGCTAATGCAATTTCACAAAGTATGGTGGGGACAACGCAACGCATTTTAGTGGATCGCCCTTCTCGGCATAATCCTAAAGAGCTTGCCGGTCGGACCGAGAACAATCGAGTAGTTAACTTTGAAGCGCCTTCCTCGCTCATCGGTCACTTCTGTGATGTCGTCATTACAGAAGCCCTACCAAACTCGTTAAGAGGCCGTTTAGCCGTAGAACAGTAAAACAAAAAATAGCTCAAAAAAGATCGACATTTGTTGATCTTTTTTACTATCAGTTCCCAAAAGTAAAGATTTTTGTAGTAGAGTAGTAGTGTCATTAATTCTGTAAGTCTCCCGATAACAATAGTAGCTAATAGAGTGATTAAGGTAATGATAACTGATATAAATCAGGTTCTAGATCTAATCCCTACTTTAAATAGCGCCCATTCCTTGAATTTCAATGAAATGGATCTAAGTTGTTATAAAGGATTATGACTCATATTACTCATTTTAATGATCACTATGGCAATGTGGTCACTTTATGAATAAGCTTTGCAGAATGAATTAATTTAAGTAATTTAAGTAATTTAAGTAATTTAAGTAATAACACGCTAAATAAATCACGCAATTAAAGGAAACAAAATGAAACTCAATCAAATCCATTTTGATCTTGCAAAAGAGCAATTACATCAACATCAAAGTGATTGTCTTGTCATCGGTGCTTTCGAGGGAAAACTAACCGTTAGCAGTGAAAAAGTTGATCAGGCACTGAAGGGGTTGCTCTCCGATTTAGTAAAAAGTGGAGATATTACTGGCAAAGTGGGTGATGTATTACCATTAGTGATAACTGAAGGGATTGGTAGCAAACGCCTGCTGATCGTTGGCTTAGGAAAAGAGGATGAATTCTCCGTTGACCACCTTCGTAAAGCCGTTATGAGTGCCACTAGAGTTGCCAAATCATCACCTGCCAAATCACTCTCGTTTGCGCTTCTTGAACAGTGCAAAAATAAAGGGAAATCAATTCCAATATTGATTCAAGCAGTCGCTGATGTACTTTATCAATTTAATGCGCCTCGCAAAGAAGCGGTTAAAGCGCAGCAGTTAACACAAATTCGTATTGTCGATGAAAAAGGCAATAGTGAAGTGACTAAAGCTGTTGCGTATGGCCAAGCCTTGGTCAATGGTATGGCCTTCACCAAAGATTTGGCGAATATGCCGGCAAATATAATGACACCAAGTGATTTAGGAGATGCAGCACTTGCGCTTGCGAAGAAATTCCCTAACGTCAAAGCGACAGTACTTGGCAAAACAGAGATTAAAAAACTTGGCATGGGTGCATTTTTAGCCGTTGCACAAGGTTCGGCAGAAAAACCACGCTTTATCGTTTTAGAATATCGTCATGACAAAGCTAAAGATGAAGCCCCGATTGCACTAGTCGGTAAAGGTGTAACCTTTGATACCGGCGGTATTTCTCTTAAACCTGGTGCGGCGATGGATGAGATGAAATATGATATGGGCGGCGCTGCTTCTGTCCTCGGAACATTCAGAGCATTGGCAGAATTAAATCTTGAGACACACGTTATTGGTCTTATTCCTGCCACTGAAAATATGCCTTCCGGCGAAGCGGTAAAACCTGGAGATGTAATTACATCTATGTCCGGTCAAACCATTGAAGTGCTCAATACTGATGCAGAGGGTCGCCTTATTCTCTGTGATGCACTGACTTATGCCACCCACTTTAAGCCAAAAGCAATTGTAGATATTGCTACATTAACAGGCGCCATCATTATTGCGCTAGGTCATGAAGTTTCAGGATTATTTAGTAATAATGAAGATTTAACCGCAAAACTCAAAGCATCTAGCGAAAAGACTCGCGATCACGTTTGGCAGTTCCCTATTTGGAAAGATATTTACCAACCAATGCTCGATTCTAATTTTGCCGATATGGGTAATATTAGCGCCGGTCGTGGCGCTGGTTCGATTACTGCGGCCTGCTTCCTTGAACGTTTCGTAGAGGAGTATCCATGGGCGCATTTAGATGTCGCAGGTACCGCTTGGACATCGGGTAAAGAGAAAGGCTCGACAGCTCGCCCTGTCCCTCTTCTACTTGATTTTATTAATAGTTTTCATTCATAATGTTACAGCGTAATGTAATTTTGTAACGCGATTTATAACCGCAATTGTAACTTATGGCATTTTTACATTTCATCTCTTACAAGCAGATTTTGCCTCTGTAAGAACCCACTCTGAAAAAGGAGATATATTTATATGGCAATTCGTGTAGGTATTAATGGTTTTGGTCGTATCGGTCGTTTTGTATTCCGTGCAGCTTGTGAACGTAGTGATATCGAAATTGTTGGTATCAATGACCTCATCGATGTAGATTACATGGCTTACATGCTTAAATATGATTCAACACATGGCCGTTTTAAAGGTGATGTTAAGGTTGAAAATGGTCATTTAGTCGTTAATGGTAAAAAAATTCGTGTTACCTCTGAGCGGGATCCTGAAAACCTTAAATGGGATGAGATCAATACTGATGTGGTTGTTGAAGGTACAGGTCTATTCTTAACAGATGAAACTGCACGCAAGCACATTAAAGCAGGTGCTAAAAAAGTAGTTATGACGGGTCCATCAAAAGATAAAACACCAATGTTTGTAATGGGTGTCAATGAAAAATCTTATAAAGGTGAAGACATCGTTTCAAATGCATCATGTACAACTAACTGCTTAGCACCTATTGCGAAAGTGTTAAATGATAACTGGGGCATTGAATCAGGTTTAATGACTACTGTTCATGCAACTACTGCAACTCAAAAAACAGTAGATGGTCCATCAGCGAAAGATTGGCGTGGTGGACGCGGTGCATCACAAAACATCATTCCATCATCAACAGGTGCTGCAAAAGCAGTAGGCGTTGTGATTCCTGAGTTAAATGGCAAATTAACAGGTATGTCATTCCGTGTACCAACACCAAATGTATCAGTGGTTGACTTAACAGTGAACCTCTCAAAACCTGCAACTTATGATGCAATCTGCGCAAAAATGAAAGAGATGGCCGAAGGCGAACTGAAAGGCGTTTTAGGCTATACTGAAGATGCCGTTGTATCTACAGACTTCCTCGGTGAAGTATGTACTTCAGTCTTTGATGCGAAAGCAGGCATTGCGTTAACTGATACATTCGTTAAAGTTGTTGCTTGGTATGATAATGAAATCGGCTACTCTAACAAAGTACTTGATTTAGTGGCGCATATCTCTAAGTAAATTGAGAAATAACTTGAGAAAATAAAGTACAACTTAACATCTCATAACTCATTGATTCTCTAATGAAAAGAGTCAATGATAAAAATAGACCCCAATAAATTCTACTTATTGGGGTTTATGCTAAGTAAGTTCGATATTTTCCTCCTAGTTTAATTCCGTTGATTGTGTTATCAATATATAGAGTAATATCAATAAATGTAAAAGTTAAACCTGAAAGGTGATAGCGAGGGTTGAAAAGTGTAAATATTCCACTGCACAGATGAATATATAATCCCGATACTATTTTCAAAGGAGAAAATCTATGAGTCTTCCATATAAAATAATTCTAGTACCTGTTGATGGCTCTGAAGCCTCCATTAAAGCACTTGATAGAGCGATTGAGTTAACTAAATTTTATAGTAGTAAGTTAATTATCGCCCACGTCATCGATGTTCGTTCTTACTCACTAGCGATTGCTTATCGTGAACCGCTTGAGCAATATGCGGAAGATAATGCGAAGAAAATCCTAACGGATGCAGAAAATAGAGCCAAAGAAGCAGGCTTAACTGATATAGCAACCGTCAAAAAAGAGGGATCACCTCGTTCTGTCATTGCTAAGAAGATTGCTCCTGAAGTAAATGCTGATTTGATCGTCATGGGTGCAACGGGCTATGGAATGGTTGAAAGAATGTTCGTAGGTTCCGTATCAGAAAGCACCGTTCGTCATTCTCATTGTGATATCATGATTGTTCGTTAATTCAATGCTTACAAGCTACAACTTGAATTAATTTATCTCATTTAGTTTGTAAGTAATTGATAAACAACTCAACAATCACTGTTAATATCAATAAAGCCTGTTATTTTGCAGGCTTTTATCCTTTTGTAGAGAAATCAAATCTATGCCCAAAATTTTAGTCGATGCTGATGCGATTCCCAATCTCCTTAAAGAGATTCTCTGCCGCGTTGCGGTTCGAGAGAAGATCAAAGTGACTTTTATTGCCAATCAGCGTATTCAACTTCCCCGCTCGCCTTTTATTCAATCGATTCAAGTTCTCTCAGGGTTTGATGTTGCGGATCAGCGTATTGTCGATTTAACAGAAAAAAATGATCTGATTATTACAGCAGATATCCCCCTTGCGAAAGATATCCTCAATAAAGCAGGTAAAGCACTCAACCCTCGTGGATATTTTTACGATCAAGGCACCATTGATGCCAAATTGACGATGCGGGATTTTAATGATGCCCTACGCGGTAGCGGGATTCAAACTAAAGGCCCTTCACCATTGACACAACGGGATCGACAACTCTTCACAAATAACCTCGATCTTTGGTTACGGGATTATCATCGGCTTTAAATGAAACCAGTTTGATATTAGTAGGAAATTGCTAGAACATATCGTTTTATTGCCATTTAAGGTACAATGGTAGACATTACTTCAATATATTTTTATGAACAATTTTATTTAAAATTCGTTTAATATCCATTTAATATTCATTTCATTAAATTGACAATCAGTTGATTCTATCACCTGAGCGTCCATTTATTTTGCAACTAAAGGTTACTATATGAAACTCATTCGTAATATTCTCGGCAAGGCTATTATCTTTTTTGATGAAAAATTTGCCCCTACACCGACTAAACGTACGCCGGAAGCACAAGCCGTTATCAATGAAAAGACTAAAAAATTAGCGCTCTATCAATATCATATGTGCCCTTTTTGCGTTAAAGTACGCCGTACTATCAAACGGTTAAACCTCAACATTGAGTTAAGAGATGCAAAAGAAGAACCCTATGGCAGTGAATTAGAGAAAGAGGGGGGTAAGAAACAAGTACCCTGCCTTAAAATCATCAATAGCGATGGCTCTGTGAATTGGATGTATGAATCTGATCTTATCAATCAATATCTTGAAAAATTAGTTCACGAAGCACAAACCGCTGAATAATAAGTTCTATTCATAATAGTCTCTATTGATTAATGCGCGATATCAATTGCGCATTATTTCCATCCTTGACTAGCTAGTACTATCTTGTACTTAGCGCTATAAGCGTCAGTTTCTTTCAATAAAAGATACTCAACTGCTTTGTCTATTTTTAGTCGTATTTACATTTTGATACTTAACCTATGATAAAACTATCCTCTTTATGTTACTTCTCCGGGTTATTTTCAAAAGTAAAGTTATGTCTAAACAGTTTATCTCCACTATTCGTCAAGAATGGTTCTCTAACGTCCCTAAAGATCTTATTTCAGGGCTGATTGTTGCCCTTGCGCTTATTCCTGAAGCTATTGCTTTCTCTATTATTGCCGGCGTTGATCCTAAAATCGGGCTCTATGCTTCTTTCTCAATGGCGGTTGTGATTGCTTTTGCCGGGGGACGACCTGCGATGATTTCAGCAGCTACCGGGGCTATGGCGCTCTTAATGGTTTCCCTCGTTAAAAATCACGGGCTTGAATATCTCCTTGCTGCCACTATTCTCACCGGGGTTTTGCAAGTAATTGCGGGATATATCAAACTCGGTGCGTTAATGCGCTTTGTCCCTAACTCTGTTGTGATAGGATTCGTTAATGCGCTCGCTATTTTGATCTTTATGGCACAATTACCGGAACTGACAAATGTCCATTGGGCCGTTTATCCGTTAGTGCTTGCCGGACTTGCGATTATCTACCTCTTTCCTTACATTCCGGTCATTGGTAAGATGCTCCCTTCGCCATTAATCTGTATTGTTATTTTGACCTTATTTGTCTTTATCACCGGCATTGATATTCGGACTGTAGGCGATATGGGAGAACTCCCTGATACACTTCCTACCTTTTTAATCCCTAATATTCCTTTTAACCTCGAAACGCTCTCGATTATTTTCCCCTATTCCATTGCGCTTATGATCGTAGGTCTCTTGGAATCGATGATGACTGCTGCGATTGTGGATGATTTCACAGAAACTACAAGTGATAAAAACCGGGAATGTAAAGGCCAAGGATTAGCGAATATTGTGACCGGTTTTTTAGGCGGAATGGCGGGCTGTGCGATGATTGGTCAATCAGTCATTAACGTCAAATCAGGAGGACGTACTCGACTTTCTACATTCTGTGCAGGGATTTTCCTACTCATTTTAGTAGTCTTTATGTCGGATCTGATTCGGATTATTCCTATGGCTGCGCTTGTAGCAGTGATGATTATGGTCTCCATAGGAACCTTTGATTGGGGATCAATTCGTCATTTCCATAAGATGCCTATTTATACCAATATCGTAATGCTCGTCACTGTTGCCGTTGTGGTTTACACCCATAACCTCGCTTTTGGTGTTATTACCGGCGTGTTGCTTTCAATGGCTTTCTTTGCCTATAAGGTAGAGCAATATCTTGAGATTGAAGCCCATTCTACGCTTGAGAATAATCATCGAACTTACTATGTTAATGGTCAGCTCTTCTTTAGCTCGGCGCATAAACTCAATAATGCGTTCGATTTTAAAGAACGAGTAAAACGCATTACCTTAGATCTTAGCAAAGCTACCATTTGGGATCTCACAGCCGTTAGTACCATTGATAAAATCATTCTTAAATATATTCGTGAGGGAATGGACATAGATGTGAGCGGACTCAATGCACAAACAGCGAAAATGATGCAGCAATATAGTATCCATAAAACCACTATTTTTGCACCCTCGATAGAGAATAAAGCATCCTCTTCTCTCACTATCGAATAATGATTTAATATAGTAATATCAGTTCAAAATAAGCTTATTTATAGTAAGATCGGTTCAAAAGAAGCTTGTTAAAATGCCGGCGCATCGGCTGATCCACTAATCGATAAACAAAAGGCGCTGTGAATAATCACAACGCCTTTTTGCTCACTAATAGCTTAAAAATTTTTAATAATTTTCAACTTTAATCAAAATTAGAAATCGTAACGGAAATCCATTTTTATACGACCATTTTTATAGCTATCTTTCCCTTTCGTCATCGAAACTGATCCAGAGGTTGCCCAATGGCGATTTTGCTTCATCTGTATCCCTAACTCTACTTGATAGAGATTGCGGCTTCCAGCAGCTTCAACGCGAGTTTGATTCAACTCTCCTTGTAGCTTAATACGATAAGGCTTGCTGTTGTGAGTATAGTTCACTTCTGCAAATGGTTGGAAACGGATGCCTTGATAAGTTAAACGAGCACCAAAACGAGTTTGCAAATTGCCACTTTCACTCGATACTTTAGTGCCATCCATCATCGTGTGATTACGATCTTTGACATTAAACCAAGTCAATTGTCCTTGTGGTTGCAGTGTCACTTTCTCACTCAGATTGAGCTCATAACCCGCTTCAATAGAGGCAATCCAACCCCGAGCACGATAACTATCTGTTGATTGATCTTGACCCGTCACACGATTATGAGTCGTCACATATTGTGCCCACAAATCGATATAACGTTGATTATGCCCATCAAATTGATAATGACCATAAGCACCTAAGGCAAAACCTGTGGAACGATGATCTGCTTTTTTACCTGTATAATGATTTTGACTGCTACCGTTACTATAACCGTAGGCGGCCATTACACCGGCGATAAATTGATCTTGTTGCCAAATATCCTTGCCGATATGAAGCGTAAAGCTTTTGAAATCAGATTTCAGGCTACGATCTTCCGCCGTTTTATAAGAACCAAACGTGGCTTTAGCGCTCATCCAAATATCTTCATATCCATCTACATATTGACGATCGTGATATTTAAACGAGAACATCTCATTACTCAAGATCAGATTTGTCAAATAACTTGCAGATTCAGGAGCTAAGATAATCGATTTAGGATTCTCAGGTGCAAGATCCTTATTATCAGATACCTGTTGTTCCTCTTCTTCTTGAGCTTCGTTCTCTGCTTGTTCTTGATCTTCTGCTTGAACTTCGTCTTCTTCTTGAGCTTCGTTCTCTGCTTGAACTTGATCTTCTGCTTGAACTTGATCTTCTGCTTGAACTTGATCTTCTGCTTGAACTTGATCTTCTGCTTGAACTTGATCTTCTGCTTGAACTTGATCTTCTGCTTGAACTTGATCTTCTGCTTGAACTTGATCTTCTGCTTGAACTTGATCTTCTGCTTGAACTTGATCTTCTGCTTGAACTTCGTCTTCTACTTGAACTTCAACTTCTACTTGAGCCTCATCTTCTGCAGGCATTTCGTCTTCAACAATGACTTCATCATTTGCTGGCGTTTCGTCTTCAATCTCATCTTCTTTTAGAAAAACATCTCCAATTGAAGAAAAATCATCTTCTGGAATGTCATATTCCACATCATCATCTTCCTGATCCCCGGGGATCTGCTCAATCGGTTGATTGTCTCCACTCAAATCTTCCGAGTCTATGGCAGGACTATCCACATCAGGCTCTTTGATGGATAAATCAGATCCAACATCCTGATGATCCCCAGGGATCTCAACAATGGGTTGCTCTGTTTGATCATTTTGATCTAAATCTTCATCTACTGGTGTTTCAACTGGATTCTCAGCAGGGATTTCTACTGGTGGCTCAGCTGGTGTTTCAACTGGACTTTCAGCAGGGATTTCTACTGGTGGCTCAGCTGGAGTTTCAACTGGACTTTCAGCAAGGATTTCTACTGGTGGCTCAGCTGGAGTTTCAACTGGATTTTCAGTAGGGATTTCTGCTGGTGGCTCAGCTGGTGTTTCAACTGGATTTTCAGCAGGGATTTCTACTGGAGGTTCAGCTGGATTCTCAGCAGGGATTTCTACTGGTGGCTCAGCTGGTGTTTCAACTGGACTTTCAGCAGGGATTTCTACTGGTGGCTCAGCTGGAGTTTCAACTGGACTTTCAGCAAGGATTTCTACTGGTGGCTCAGCTGGAGTTTCAACTGGGTTCTCAGTAGGAACTTCCTTCACATTGCTGAGATACCAGTTATTTTGACCTTCCACTAAATCAGGATCATTGAATTCAGCACGACCTACAAGTAGGTATTCTGTTCCACCATCTGTGACACGTTGCCCGGGTAGAAAGGATAAAATGAGATCAGATTCTCCTTCAATATGCGCAAGTAAAATGCCCTTTTTCGTCAATTGACCTAGATCTTTAATCTTGCCATTAATAGCAACATAACTCTCACCACTTGCCTGACCTTTAACCCAGAGCAGATCTTTATGACCGGCCACTAGTGGATTTTTGGGATCTTCCTCTGTCACAGCAATATTACCAAAATGCAGCGTACTCCCTTTTTCACCGGTATAATCGCCATTAACCACTAACATTCCATTGCGGTTTTGACTGAGATCGGTTGCACTACCAATAAAGATATCACCGGCGTTATGCAGATCTTGCAGATGATTATTGCCAGAGGCTAGCAAGCTTGTACCTTGCCCAACATTCAGATTGGCTACCCCTAAATCCCTGTCATTGAGCGCTAAAGTTGTACCGGCATTTTGTAAGAAAATCGTACCAGCAATATAAGATTGATCTTGAGTAATAACCGTATTACCGCCTCTAAAGATCAATTTCTGACCGGCATCAATACTCATTTCACCGGCAATATTACTGCCCTTTTGGATAATGACATCCCCATCATTAACTGTAAATTTCCCACCTTTAGAGAGATCTAAATGCCCTAAAAGCGCCATCTCTCCCTCAACAAGTCCTGCAGAATTTTTACGATTAATCACAAATTCTGCCATCGGTGCAACAAAAAGCCCACCCTCTACTTCAACAGTGCCCACTGCGTCATAAAGCGCTTCTTCTTTGAGCGTGAGATCCCCGAAAATAGTCAAGCTCCCTGCTTTAACAATATCGTAGAATAGCGGTGTACTTTCTTCTGATAAGTCTGCATCTGATGACTCATTAGAATTGCGACCTTTCATCACGTTAAGATATTCATCATACGTTAAGCCGTGATGCGCATAATCGTTGGCAAAATGTAACCGAGCCACTTTCTCATCACCATTAGGGAGTAACAGTGTTTCCCCATCCGCATAAGTTGCATCTAACCAGGCACTCTTTTCGCCTAGCGTCATATTGCGATCTACGAGAATCTGATTGCTTCCAGAGAATACAAGGCTTTCATCACCGATAGTCCACTCAGATAAGCCCATTTTAGTCGCTAATAAGACGGCATCACTTTTCGCCCCTAATACAAATCCTTGATCGCCTTTGACATTGATATTACCGGATAATGCATTGACTTTTAAACCATCATTAGCAAGCAGATTTTCACTAACCAGTAATTGACTACCGGTTACATTGAGCCGATTATCACTACCTTTGAAGATAATATTGTGCTTTGAGCTCACCATTGCCGACATTTTGCTAAAGTATGATTGTAAACCATCGACAGGTTGATTCGGTTGACGTTGATGATCAGGGAACCCGCTATTATGGCGGAATTCATTACCATCATTAATGTTGAGTTCTCCTCGTTCAATAATCGCTTCTTGATGCAGTTCTAATTCAGAACCGGTTTTCACTGTAAAATAGCCATAACCATTATTCTCGAGACTATTGCCCTTCTCTAATGTGCCTTTTACTTCTAATTTAGAATGATTCGTTAATGAAAGCCCTGAGTTATGCCCTGAGAATTGTACATTTTTCTCGGCAACACCTTGGCTATTGTTATTCAGATAGATATTACCGCGATCAAATATTGCCTCTTGTTTAAGATCAAGCTTCGCATCATAAGCACTAATGGCAACATTGAACGCATTATTTCCGGCAAAGGTTGTTTCACCATTGACCACTAAACTTGATTTAGGCGTCAAATGAACGACTCCACCTTGTGGTGTATTGGGAATATGGTAAAAACGAACTCCCTCTTCTGCACCTGTTTGCTCAATTTCAGCAAAGAAATAGCGGTCAGGATCTTGCCTATCACGGGATAATCTTGCACTATCGCCGGCGATAAAGCGTAATTGATTGACCACTTCTTGGCTATAAATACCAACAACAGAGAAATCACTAATCGTCAGATCATTATTATGACCTAAGAGAGAGTGATCTTTCTCGGCATCTTGCCCAACATAGAGATAGGCGCTGTTTTTAACATAAGTCGTACCGACATAATCATTGGCATCTTGGCCTTTGAGGAAGATTTTCCGGCCATATCGGTCATCTTGTCCGGTATTGAATAAGATTCCATCACCATAGTCATTGATTTTTAAACCTAAACTATCGAGGCTATATCTGATGCTTTCAGGCACATCATACAATCCAACCTGAATTGCGGAACGCACTCGAGTACTGTTCAATTTGGCATTCGGCGCTTCAAAGATCACATCCTGTTGCCCTGTCAACGATGAGTCAAAAGTACTCCCATTAATCCCATCTTTTACCCAAACACTACCTGAAAAAACATCATTCTCTTGGGTTTGATCCTGACCTATTGCAGCATTTTGATGGCGAATCACAAAGTTAGGATTTTGCGCCATTGCAATATTAATACTGCTGCCACTCAAACCTAAAAAGGTCGCTAATGCTAATAATTTATATTTGGCTCCGTTGGTATTAGGCGCTACTGTCAACTCATCCACTGCATTCGCAGTTTGCTGGCAATTTTTTACCTTACCACTTCTGCACGCAAGCTCCGATGTTACGACCCAATGACCGAGGATTCCATTCCACACAACCTTATAAATCTTATTCATTTCTTAACCATTTTTATCTAACAAAAAATAACAACGGCGAGTATATATTGACCTAGATCAATTTACAACTATTGACAATTAAAAATAGTAAAAGATCTTTTATAAAGTTTTTTATTAAATTTTAGCTCATAAGCAATAGATTACGATCCAAATATTGTAAGTATTTTGATAAATTTATGTAAATTTGATAATAAAATTCATTTGACAAAATATGTGAATTTTACTGATTATATCGAGCTTACAAGCAAATTGAATGAGGCTTTCACCCTAAATCAATAAGATAGAATGACTTTTTAGATGAGCAATAATTGTTTAGCTTTTAATTACATAAAAGCACATTATTTCCTTAATTTTTAATATAGAATTCAATAAAATGATCATTTTTTATACTATTTTTGCCTATTTTATAATCAATTTTGAGGGGGGAATCCCATTTTCCGCTCTACTTTTCTTCAACTTTTTCATAAAGTTATTTTTAAAATGAGTTCCTACAAACGATTCACTTTACTTTTTTGAGACATAAAAAAACACTCTACGAACAACTGTTCATAGAGTGCTTCCCTGCTTTAGGTCACTAATGTTAAGAATCTACAACTTGATCATTGACAAGTTGATGAATGCTTTAAGAATTTCTCCTACAAAGATCCCATCTTCTCAGATGCGACGTTCTCAGATATGACTATTAAGCAATCTTCTCTTTCATTAATCGATTGAGACGCGCTACAAATTCTGATGGATTATCTAATTGCGCACCTTCAAGCAACAGTGCTTCTTCATAGATTAACATTGCAATATCTTCCGCTTCACTACTATTTTTATCAGCTGCTAATGCTTTTAAGAGCGGATGTTTGGGATTGATCTCAAGCCAAGGTTTCATTGTGGGAACATCGTGCCCAGCTTCCCGTAACATCTTCTCAAAGTGCCCACTTAATGCGTGTTCATTGCGTACAAGTACCGAAGCTGAGTCCGTTAGACGTTTGGAAATTTTAACGCTCTCAACACGATCACCTAACACCTCTTTCACCCGATCCACCAATTTTTGATCTGCTTCCGAGAGATCTTCTTTTTGATCTTTCTCTTCTGCAGTTTCACCGTCGAGTTTTACATCCCCTTTGGCAACATTGACCATCTCTGTGCCGTCAAATTCGTGTAAGAATCCGGTCATCCAATCATCAATCACATCGGTCATTAAGAGCACTTCAATCCCTTTCGATTTGAAGATTTCAAGATGAGGACTATTCTTCGCCGTATTGAGGGAATCAGCAGTAATGTAGTAGATCTTATCTTGCCCCTCCTGCATCCGCTCTTTATAAGCTTTGAGCGATACGACTTCTTCATCTGTTACTGTAGAGGCGAAACGTAAGAGCGAAGCAATTTTTTCACGATTACTGAAATCTTCCCCTAATCCCTCTTTAATCACTCGACCAAATTGCTTCCAGAATGTCTGATATTTAGTTTCATCTTGGGTCAATGACTCAAGCATTGTCAATGAACGGCGAGTGAGACCTTGTCGAATTGTATCGATGGTTTTGGAGCTTTGTAAAATTTCCCGCGAGATATTGAGCGGTAAATCTTGCGTATCCACAACCCCTTGCATAAAGCGTAAATAGCGAGGAATCAATTTGTCAGAGCCTTCCATAATAAAGACACGCTGAACATAGAGATCAATACCATATTTCACTTCTTGATCCCACAATCCTCTCGGCGCGACCGCCGGCACATAGAGTAATGAGGTATAAGAGGTATTACCCTCTACACGATTATGGCTCCACGTCAGTGGGTCAGTATAATCATTCGTTAATTCCTTATAGAAGGCAATATACTCCTCATCGCTCACCTCTGAACGTTCCCGTTGCCAGAGAGATTCTGCTGAGTTGATCTGCTCAATAACCCGCTCAGTTTTGAGTTCGCTCTCCTCTTCACCCTCTTTAGGCATAATCGGCTTTTCAACAGCCATCATAATGGGATAAGCGATATGATCGGAATATTTCTTCACAATATCCTTAATCGACCATTCATTTAAGAGATCGACATCCTCATCTCGCATATGAAGTGTTACCGTTGTCCCCGCTTTTTCCCGATTGGTTGGCGCAATGGTAAACTCCCCTTGCCCTTCAGAACGCCAATAAGTAGCGCTATCTGCAGGCTCTCCTGCCCGGCGCGTGGTTAATTCAATCTCTTTGGCAACGATAAAGGCGGAATAGAAACCCACCCCAAATTGTCCGATTAATTGAGAAGCATTTTTCTGATCCGCTTCTAATTTCTCTAAGAATGCTTTAGTGCCCGATTTTGCGATTGTACCGATATTTTCGATCACATCTTCCCGAGTCATCCCGATCCCATTATCAGTGATCGTTAAGGTTTTCGCTTCCGGATCAAAGGCAATCTCAATTTCAGGATTACCCTGTCCTTCAATTAATAGAGGATCAGTCAATCCAGCAAAACGGCGCTTATCCAATGCATCTGACGCATTTGAAATCAACTCCCGAAGAAATATCTCTCTATTCGAATAGAGGGAATGAATCATCAGGTTTAAAAGCTGATTTACTTCTGTCTGAAACTGCATAGTCTCTGCACGTGTTTGATCTGTCATAATCTCCTAACTCCTAATTTTCAATCTGTTTCTGCACTATTATGAATAAATTATAAATATTGAATTTTGATGTAAGTCGCTCACTGTGGAACAAACTCCATCGACTTCTTCTAATTGTCTTAATTAATAGTGCTCATTTTCCAAATTTCAAGTCAGAGAGATTCGCTGAATTAAAAATAATCAACTCCATTCATCCTCAATTTTAACAACTACTACATTAATCACGCTCTTGACCACAATGCTATGCTAATGCATTAATAAACCACTTAGAAAACTGTGAGAGCTCAGATGCATATTGCGGGAATTGAACTTCTAAAGCGGTCACTGATGTTTGAATATCATTTACATGATAACGTTGACCTAACAACATTTCTGTAAGCTGTTCAAATGGCTCGACAAATAAGCTATCCGTAAAGATCTTGGCATCTTCAATAATACCGCCTCGCACCACATCTAGATGAATTTCAATGCCCCCCCAAGGAAAGCGCTCTGAGAGCTCATGGCTAAATTGCAAGGCTTGTCCAAAATTCCACTCCCAACTCTTCTGCTTTTCATAACGCTCTGCAAATTCAGGGATTTTTGGGGGATTCGCTTCTGAAATAAACTCCGGAATAACCGTTTCACCCTCGGCAACTTCATCTGCAAACTGTTGAAAAAAGGCTTTCTCTATCGCATCACACAGCACTTCATGGGTTAAACTTGGCACAAACTCTTTCAGATTTGCTACGCGAGAGCGCACAGAAGTAATCCCTTTCGCCGCTAATTTTTTGGGATCAGGATTGAGGTAATTACTAAGTTTCGTAAAGTCCACATCAATTAGTAACGTTCCATGATGAAATCCACGATCTGCAGTTTCCCGATATGCCGATCCTGAAATTTTACGTTGCTCGCCGTTTTGCAAGACAATTAGATCATTGCGCCCTGAGGCTTTCGCATCAATGCCTAAGGATTGTAATGCCGAGAGAATAATAGCGGTAGATACAGATTTATCATAGTCAGGTTTACCGGCCATATAGGTAAAATTACTATTTCCTAAATCATGAAATACTGCACCGCCCCCACTACTTCTGCGAGCTAAAATGATGCCATCATCCGCCATCTTCTTAGTATTGCACTCTTTCCAAGGATTTTGTCCACGGCCAATAACCACCGTATTATCGTTACGCCAAAGAAAGAGCACTTTATGGGCAGGATCCATACTTTTAAAAATAGCCTCTTCTACCGCTAGATTAAAATGCGGATTATGACTCTCTGAAATCAATAATCTTATTGCCACGAAACACTCCTATTAGTTCAATTACACTCTATCTAATCATATTCTACCCTCAATCGGCAAACTATCATTCTATGGGATTTTCCCCTATTATTCGCCTATTATTCACCTATTCGTGGTAATATTACTCTCTAAATCTAATAAGAATATGGAGTGTTTCATGAAAAAAGTTGTCCTCTTCTTAGCATTAAGTAGCGTATTAGTCATTAATCATGCTTTCGCTAAAACCCCCGTTATTACAACGCCTAATATGAATGATCAAGAGTACGCGCAAGCACTTGGATTTGAACTTCAGCCAGAAGTCGCAGCTGATAGTGATACTAAAACAGAGGATAAGAAGGAATCTGACTCAAAGGTTAAAACTGATGCGAATAAAACAGATGATAAAAATAGTACCGCATCAAATGAAAAACCACGTCCTATTGTGAAGAAGAAAGATCTTGTTTACCGTTGTGATATCTCCCTTTCTCAGCCTTTTGCCGTTGAAACTCAGCAGAAAAAAATTGAACTTGCGCTTGGCGTAGGTCAAAAAGAAGATTCTATGGTGATCAAATTGCAAAATAAACCAGTGGTCGTCAAACGTACTCACTACGATCCTGATCATCTTCACATTTGGAGTAATCCTGATGAAGTAGTTATTATGACGCTCGATGTGGATGAGGTTTATAAAGATAATTTTGTTGCCCTACAATCAGGCACGTTAACGGTATTAACGCCTGAAGTAAAAGAGGAATATAAAGCCGTATTAACTTGTAAGCCATAATCTTACGATCGATCACGACTCATAATACGCAGCGACTAGAAATATCTAGCAGTTATATATCAAAAACAGAAGCGCAAGCCCTCAAGACTTGCGCTTTTTTATGTTTCTCATTTGCCCTATCAATTTTATAGTCAATTTGGTTTAAGAAAAATGGTTTTAAACAACACTTGCAAGATGCCGGATAGAACGGCTTCCTTACTTATTACAACCGATGTGCCGGCATTTAAACAAGCTTATTTCGAACCGATATTACTATATATTGATCAGTTTTAACTTTCTGTGTTACTCAGTTTACCATCCGACAAGATAGAAGAGAGCTCGAAGAGCATTATTGTTCCCAACGCATCACCCATTCATCCGCCCCGGTTTCAGAATCCACTTGCTCAGAAATTTTCTGAAACCCATGTTTCTCATAAAAATGAATACTCCGCTGATTTTCGCTATATACAGTTAGAGTTAATGGATTTTGATGCTTCATTGCATACTCTAGTAGCGCTGAACCTATCCCCTCTCCTTGCACTTCCGGCTTTACAAAAAGTGCCGATAACTGCGCCCCATTTAAAGCATAAAAGCCACATACTTTCTGATCTCGCACCGCTAAATAGAGATCCGATGAAGGCAGATAGATATTACACATATCCGCTACTTTCGATTCCCAAAAGCTAGCAGGAATAA
The DNA here is from genome assembly GCF_038500265.1 of Ignatzschineria larvae DSM 13226. NCBI lineage: Bacteria > Pseudomonadati > Pseudomonadota > Gammaproteobacteria > Cardiobacteriales > Ignatzschineriaceae > Ignatzschineria > Ignatzschineria larvae. The sequence goes on from NZ_CP150637.1 coordinate 1,254,496, forward strand.
AATCATGCGCCTCAATAGAAGCCTCTAACCAGATATTAATAATATCCTGAAAATCTTCAGGTCGACTTAAAGGGCGAATAAGAATGGCTGAGTGGGTCATAGGGATCTCTTTCTCTTCTCTGTAATAAAGATTATTCAATAATGCTTGAACAATCATAATCGGGGGCAATAATTTGAGCGAACCATCTCATTATCATAACACGCCCCCTGAAAGTCTTGTATTGAGTACCCGCTGTTGTCTATTATACAGGCAAATTTTTACGGATATTTACGGTTTTATTTATACTATTAGCCTATGATTATCAATTTAGGGAAAAGATCCCAAAGTTTGAACATCTCCATCAAGAGATCAAACAATACAAGAGGCATAGATTTAATAACCTCGACTAATGAGGGATAAAACAGAAGGATCAATATTGTGGATTGGCAAGATTGGAAATTAAAAAATCGAGAGAAAATCAAACATATCGTTGGATATGAAGAGAAGTTTGTTGATGAAATTTTAAGTAAAATCCCAGAGATCACTCCATCAGATCTCTTTGCGCAATTTCCCTTTAAAGATCATAGAGGTCATAACCGATATATCGATTTTATGATCTTCAACCGGGAAAAGGGCTATCAACTTCCTATTGAGCTTGACGGCTACTCGAAGATTAATAATAAAGAGTATCGCGTCTTCAATGATTTCTTAGAACGGCAAAATGATCTCATTCAACAATTTGGTATCGTGCTACGCTATACCAATAAAAAAGCCTTCAGACATCAAGACGAAGTCAGAAAAGAGATTCGAAATGCCCTTCGATTACAAGCTAATCGACAAGTTACCGAGCAACTTAAACAGACTCAAATCCAAGCATTAATTGATGAGTATGAAGCTAAAATTGCCCAATATGAATCGCAACAAACCGCTGAAGTAAATAACAACGATCAGGAATCTTCAGAACATCTTAAAGAACAGCAACAAGAGATCGCTCTCGTCAAACAAAGCTTATCTCTCTTTAAACAGAATCATCTGCATGAGCTTGAAAGCATGCAACAAGCGCTCTCTAACCTTAAAAATTGGCAAAACTCAGAGCTTGGTTCTGTGACAACGGAAATAAAAAAGACGCTCTATATCGGCATCGCAGTCATTGCTATTTTACTTATCATTGGATTTCTATTTTTTAGCACTGATAAATCTAATCAGAGTAACTCTGCTGCTAACAATATAGAGATAGCAGCGGCTAATTCTCCGATCAATGAGCCTTCAGCAATGCTTCAATCTTCTGAAACGATCAATAACCAGGGCAACCTGCAAAAAGCGGATCCGCCTAGTAATGATTCTATCTCTAACAAACAAGCCTTATCACATAATGAGATAGCGCCTCATAAACAAAATGTGGCCATTTCATCCAACGACGCAACAACTTCTCCTAGCTATATTACGGCGCAAGAAGCATCTCAATATATCGGCCAATCAAAATTAGTCTGCGGTAATATCGTCGAAGAAAAGACTTTTGCAAAAGGGATATTCCTCAATTTTGACCGCCCTTATCCTAATACACCATTAACGATTGTACTTTGGGATAATAAAAATAGTGATAGTGCGCAATTACAAGCAAAAGCCACTGAGAAAAGATGGCTTTGTATTGAAGGGAAAATAGAATCTTACAAGAATAAACCTCGCATTAACTTACGCTCTTTAGAACAAATTCATTAATCCTATTAATAACAGGTTCCTTATAGGCGATTATCTATGTGTAAAAAAATCATTTGTATTGTTTTTAGTCTGCTCTGCTTAAGCGCCATTGCAAGCGCTAATGAGACCAAAATTGAGGCTTTCAAAGCGCCGTTTTATCTTAATCAATCGGTATTGGCTTGCGGAAAGTTAGCAGAAATTAAACATTTCAAGAATCGCCATTATCTTAATCTCGATGCACCTTTCCCCAAACAGACGCTAACTTTATTAATATGGGATAATCACTATCCTCAATTTGAAGAGAAATTGGGTAAACTCGACCAATATCTTAATCGCCGATTTTGTGCTCTAGGCGTTATTGAACAATATAATGATCAATTACAAATTAAATTGAGCAATCCTCATTTCCTACGCTTAATGACTCCATAAAGCATAAAAAAACCTGAGTAGATTTTAATCTGCACTCAGGTATCTATGATTCATTACAATTTTTAATTGCGAGTTAGAGCTAATTCATTATTTAAAATCAGCCACATCAATCACAAAACGATATTTCACATCGCTTTTTTGCATCCTCTCATAAGCTTCATTGATCTCTTCCATTTTAATCACTTCCACATCTGCAGTGATATTATGCTGACCGCAGAAATCTAATAGTTCTTGGGTCTCTTGAATACCACCAATCACAGAGCCGGCAATAGTGCGTCTTCCGAGAATCAATGGCACTGTATTGACTTCATCAAGATTCCCTAAATAGCCCACCAATACCAATGTTCCATTCAATGTTAACGTAGGGATATACGGCGAAAGATCATGGTTGTTAGGTACAGTGTCGATAATGAGATCAAACTGATTAGCAACAGCTTCCATTGCCTTTTCGTCTGTTGACAAGACAATATGGTGCGCACCTAATCGCTTTGCATCTTCCACTTTATTTAAAGAACGCGTAAAAAGTGTCACATCCGCCCCTAATGCATTCGCTAATTTAAGCGCCATATGCCCAAGCCCACCTAATCCTACAACAGCCACCTTACTACCTTTACCGACATTCCAATGACGAAGCGGTGACCAAGTGGTAATCCCGGCGCAGACAATCGGTGGCGTACTTTTAAGATCGAGATTCTCCGGCACTTTTAATACAAAATCTTCTGTACAGATCATCACTTTTGAGTAACCACCATAGGTTGGTCGATGATCATGCCGATCGACATCGCTATAGGTGCTAACATTGCCCTCTTCACAATATTGCTCTAATCCTGCTTGGCAAGGATTACAAGTCCGGCAAGAATCCACCATACAGCCGACAGCGACAAGATCTCCTACTTGAAATTTTGTAACCTCACTACCCACTTCCGTCACTCGCCCGACAACCTCGTGTCCCGGTACGATAGGATAAGTCGAATCGCCCCAATCGTTTTCTACTTGATGCAGATCAGAATGGCAGACACCGCAATAGAGTACATCAAACACCACATCATCCGGCCGAGGATCCCGACGCTCAAAAGTGTAAGGTCTCAGTGCATCTTTCGCCTCATACGCTGCAAAACCATTGACCGTTCTAGCCATAACAAAACTCCTTGTGAATAGTGACAATAATTCCTAAATAGGAGTATTTATTGTAGCATTTTCAAATTGACCTGTTATTACTTGCTATCATTACTCTTAGATTTATTTTGCCTATTTTCTTTAGGAATCCATATAAGATCCTTTTTGGGACTTTGGAGTCCATCGATATGTTCAAATAACTCTGGATTAATATCAATACCCATCGGATCTAATATAAAGTCAATCCCTTCCCTTCTAGCTAATTTTGCAGCAGGTACAAAATCTGCATCGCCTGCAATCAAAATTATTTGTTTAACAAGCTTTTTCAAGGTTAATGATGATATATCGATTCCAATTTTCATATCGACACCTTTTTGTCTAAAAGATGGCTCTACGTCATTTTCAGTAATATCTTCTAGTTTTTTTCTTCCTTTTAAGAGATCTTGAATAACTCTATTTTTGTAGGTCCAACTAGTATTCGTAATTTTTCCAAATCGTAAAGCTACTTTTCTCAATTTTTTAAGCTCAATATGTAATGCTGTTCTAAATAGATATTCTTTAGTCTTGGTTGAATCATAAGCAACTTTAGAAATTGGGTTATGTCCTTTATATTGAGCAGGAGGGCAATCATAAAAGAAAATTCTATAGAGATCTCTCTTTCTGCTATTTCCTTTCGCATTCAAATGAGACAAAGCATATTCAAAAATAAAAGTTGCTACTTTTTTAGAATCATAACAAATATCATCTACTTCTTGTTGGGATAATCCTTTAGGATATTTGTTGCTTAAATAACGAGATCTTTTTATCAAAAAAGCACCATCAATTCATATGGCTGTTGGCATTTAATATTACCTCAAAAAAAACAAAAGCCCGGTGGTTCGGCACTACCTTAAATAGAGTGGTAGGCTTACTGCAACCGGGCATATAATGATTTATATGTTACTTATCTACATAAATATTGTCAAAATATTTATAAGCTTATGCTGCCCGTTCGTGGTTACCTAGAAGGAATTTACTGTAAATCTAACTATCATCTTAAATTTCAAGATTTTGTGTTCTCTTACCTTTATTTTTCAGTCAGATTCAACTCATTGAATTTATGCAAATTTTTAAAGAGCAAAAAAATAGGGTTTCGATACAAAACACCCTATATAAAAATATAGTATATTATTATAGCAATATTAATTTTTTTAATTATTAATTAAAAATCAAAACAAAGTGTATTATCAAGCATAAGTATCTGAAATCCATAAGGTTGTTCATGACACTGGCTCTCTTTACTGATAAATGCCCGCTTTTCACCCATAATAACCTACTTTTTTACAGTACAATGATGCCTTTCATTATTATTCGATATTATAAAATATTATGGCTAAAAAAAGACGTACCAATAAAAATCAGAAACAAGTTGCTAATATTGCAAACAAATTCTTTCAGAAGAAGAATCCCATTTATTGGCTTTTAGGCATTATCGTGCTCATGGTGGGGGCTTATTTTACCGACTTTGATATTCGCCAATTTGAATTCCCCAAAGATCAAGAAGCTCGGCAACGGGTTATCTCTGAACAGAATTTTAATAAGGCTAAAACTGAACTTATCAAAATCTACAAAGCGCATCCTGAACAGAAAGAGTTCTATTGTGGTTGTGATTTCTCTTGGGAAGGTCGTAAGGGGATTGTTGATCTGAAAAGCTGTGGTTATAAAGTTCGTAAAAATGAGGTACGCGCCAACCGAATTGAATGGGAACATGTGATGCCAGCCCATGCTTTTGGTAATCAACTTCAATGCTGGCAAAATGGAGGGCGAAAGGCTTGTCAGTCGGAACCTCACTATAGTGTAAAATTTAATACAATGGAAGGCGATATGCATAATCTCCAGCCCGCTGTAGGGGAGGTCAATGCGGATCGTTCTAATTTTGGTTTTAATGAGTTCACGAAAACTTTTAATCAATATGGCCAATGTCAATTTGCAACCGATTTTAAAAATCGTCAGGTACAACCCCGTAATGAGATTAAAGGGATGATTGCTAGAACTTACCTCTATATGGCTGATCGCTATGGATTAAATCTCTCCAAGAATGAAAAACGTCTAATGAGCGCTTGGAATAAGAGTTATCCCGTACAAAGATGGGAATGTGAGCGTAATCGGATTATTGAATCGGTACAAGGCAATGATAATCCCTTTATTACTCAGCAATGCCAAGCACGAGGACTTTAATTCAATTAGTTATGGTAAATTTGGTGTAAAAAATGGTTTTGAGCAGAGAATAAGTGGTTTTAAAAAAAGATAAAACCTTACACAACAACGCTTGCAAGATGCCGGATAGAATAGTTTCCTTGCCTCGATCAGCCGATGCGCCGGCATTTAAATAATGCTTATTATGAACTGATCTTACTCTACATCAATTCACTTCCTCGAATAATCATTCAATAGCAAATAGCAGATCATCGAGAGGCCATCGTCGTGACAGGATGGCCTTTCCTTTTGATGAGGAATAGATTCCATTCCTCTACTTGTCAATTCGGTTATTCTCCAACAACCGTTGCGGCAAAACCAATATCATCAATGACCTCGATAATAGCGCCGATCGAGATGATCTTCTCTTCAAATTCAACTTCTGTCTCTTTCTTATCAACACTAGAAGTCGCGCTAATCACGCCATCTAACTCATTTAACGCGCCATCAATGCTAGAGGTGCAATGACCACAACTAATTTCAGGGATACTTAATACGACTTTTTTCATGGAAATACTCCTATTTGAGTTTATGATATTAATCATTCTCTTGAGGCTTTCAGATCGCTATACGAATCGAAAGCACAATGATGTTATACCTGGTACCATATCTAGTCTATCAAACTTTAACCGAAGACGTTTGCCCCATTTGCCGGCAATACATAATGCAATGTACCTCCCCTAATTCATTGCACCCACCTTGATTCTCTACTATTGTGAGCTAATTATGCCCCAATCATCTAATCATTCTCCGCAAAACTTAGTTTCCCTAATGAACAGCAAAATCACCATCATCGGTGCTGGTTGGTTGGGCTCCGCTCTAGCGCTTAGCTTAGCAGAAGCGGGTGTAGATGTAATTGCGACCAAACGACCAATGATCGATCATCAAATGATCATTGCCAATAGTCAAATTCGCTATTACCCATTTCAAATACAAGATATGGCTAATCTTAATCTAGAGAATTTAAGCCTTGAGCAAAAAGCCTATTTTGCTGAGTTGTTTAACGATCGAACGGTGATTTTTACACTGCCACCGAGTGCATTTCAGCAACAAAAAGCAAAATCTGCCCCTCAAGAAAATCGACTAACATCAAAGAAATTAACACAGGAACAGTTTAAAGAGATAGAAAATACCATTCAATCATTTCTCTCAATCGCCTTAAAATTTGGCGTAAAAAAATTATTCTATACAAGTTCAACATCTGTATATGGCAATAGTAGCGGTATTATTAATGAAGCATTGCCGGCAATCCCCCAAACGGAATCTGCACAGATTTGCCGATTGTTAGAAACTGCCTTTATTGCAAGCCCAATTCCGGCAACTATTCTTCGTCTTGCCGGGCTTATTGGCCCTAATCGCCATCCGGTCTATCATCTGAGCGGCAGAAGCAATATCGTAAGCCCTTACCAACTGATTAATTTAGTACATCAAACAGATGTCATTACCGCAATCTCGATGTTGATTACTCGAACCACTCCTGAACAAAATGAGATATACAACATCGTTTCACCCTGCCAGCCTACTCGTATTTGCTACTATGAAGCCGTCGCACGGCGCTTGCAACTTCCATTGCCACAATTTGCAGATGCGATGCCGGAACTTAAAAAGATCATTGATGGTAGCCGTATTACTGAAAATGGTGATTTTAGTTATCAGCAATTAGATTTAGTCAATGCGCCTTTATAGAGCATCTACTTATTTTTATCTCGTTCAATTTAAATAGGTTATTTCATATAAACTATCTATTTATTAGATGTTTATTATCGATATTTATTGATGATTATTAATAATTAGGCATATCGTATTTGAAATATCCTTATAATTATTTAAGCTAGTTATTGAAGCTAGTTATTTGAGCTCATCATTAATTGACTATTGTGAGGTATTTACAGAAAGCTCACGATACTATTCCCTATAATCAAAAAGGATTAACTCACGATTATGAACTTATTTCATATTCAACGCGGCTACTTTAAAGATAGCTTTGTTTTCTTAGGAAGTATGATTCTCAGTGCGTTGATTGCCGCCCAATTTATGGGATTGCGAGGCGCGATTGTTTGGACCTCTTTCTCTGTGCTTTGTACTTATTCGCTCTATAACGCTAAGCCCGATCGCTCGAATTACCTCTATCTTATTCTCTGGATGGCATTAGTGCTTGGAAGTGCTTATGTTGGGCAGATGCTCCATTTGACTTGGTGGTTTTATCTCTATCTCTTTATTTTAAGCTATTTCTACTACTATCTCTTTGGACGAGATCCTGTTTTTGACCGTGCGATGCGCTTCGCCATTATTCTATCAACCATAGGAACCGCATTACCTAAAATTACCGATGGCTTACCGATAGGCTCGGCAATTGGTACAATCTCGGCGCTCATTGTTTGCCACATTTTATTGCGCAAAAATATGGATCTTGAAGCCTTTAAACAAGGGGTTTTTAGTCAAGATCTCTTTCGGCTACAAACCCATCTGATTCCACGCGCCCTTATTTATAGCCTTGGAATGTTCCTAACTCTACTTATTCCTCATTATCTCGGCATTGAGAAAAATTATTGGGCAACCATTACCTTTGTCATGGTGATGCCACCGAAAGCCTCAACCGTTTTCCATAACTCTCTCCTTCGTTTCTTAGGAAGTATTGTGGCAGTACTTGCACTCTTTCTATTATTCCAAGTTCCACAATATCTACCGCAGATGAATGAGACTTACTATATGATTGGGCTGCTCTTTATTTTCTCTTTTATCTTGCCCTTGAGCTTTACAAAGGGATTCACGACAGTAACGTTCTGGGTCACCTGTTATAGTTTAGTGATGGTAGAACTAGGAATGTATTGGAATCACCCTGTTTTAGCGCTATTAACTGATCGTATTGTAGAAACGGCTCTTGGCGGGATTATCGCGATTATTACTAGCTGGATTCTAAAGATTATGCGTCAACAGGATTAACGAATGAAGGTGTGAATGAATCAACTTAGATTGAACATACGACTTCAACATGCATGAATCAATGAACAGATCAGTTCAAAATAAGCTTATTTAAATGCCGGCGCATCGGTTGTACAAAACAAGGAAGCTGTTCTATCCGGCACCTTGCAAGTGTTGTTGAGTAAGGTTTTATCTTCTTGTAAAATCAAATACTAGCTGCTTAAAAACCATTTTTCTTAAACCAACTTTACTATAATTTAAGGGCCTGACATAGATAAGATGATTCTCTAAGAATAACAAAAAGCCAAGATCCTTGTTAGACCTTGGCTTTTCTTTATCTCAATACTTTAATGACTATTACGTCAATTGATTACTCATTCGGATTAGAACCGACCTCATAATCAGAACGCATTTCAAAGTTTTGGATGAAGTAATGGTGACTTGTGTATTGATCCACAATATCATTCATCACATTATCTTTGGTATATCCCATAATGTCATAACCTTTACTACCATCATCGAGATAGACCTCTGCACGGAAGTATTTTTGATCTTCCTGATCTGTCTCTTCATCCATCAATGTGAAGCTTGGTTTGAGATAATGCTTCGCTTTAACACGATAGATAAAGTTTGCATTCTCACCATGATCTACTTCAAAGATAATATCATCATCTTGCTCAGTATTAATGTTGACGGTTAAGCCCTGTTTGACAAATTCCGCTTTTACTTCCTCAAATGCCGGAACCACTACCGCTTCCATAAATTTGATTACATTGCCACGACGAGGATAAACCATCACATTACGAAGACGTTTCTGCCAACCGCCAGAATCAACCGTACTTGGCTGCACATACATATTTGCTTTACTCCGAATATCGATCTTACCAATATCCATTCTAAGCGCTTTAATAAGCCCGTAGATTGAGATTAAGATTACGATACTAAAAGGAAATGCCGTTGTTGTAGAGACTGCCTGTAATGAGCCAAGGCCACCATTTAACAGTAATACAATCGCAATCACACCGGTAATCGAACCCCAGAAGATCCGTTGCCAAAGTGGTGTGACTTCCACATCTTTCTTACTTGAAAGCATATCCATCACAAGCGCACCAGAGTCCGCACTTGTCACAAAGAAGACTGCAACCATCACCACTGATATGAAGGAGATTGCACCGCGAATCCATTCAGCAGGAATAAAGTTCTGTACTGTTTCCGCTACTGGGAAATGGCTTATAAATGCGAAAAGAGCCTTAGAACTACCATCTGGTCCTAGAAGCGTCTCTTTAAGCGACAAGATATTATCTGTTTCAATCATATCAATCGCTGAGTTTCCAAAGACAGTCATCCAGAAGAAAGTAAAGCCGGCAGGAATTAAGAGGACGCCACCAACGAAGTTACGAATGGTACGACCACGAGAGATCTTAGCAATAAACATCCCTACAAACGGTGACCAAGCAATCCACCAACCCCAATATGAGATCGTCCAACCACCTAACCAACTATCAATACTCTGCTTTAATTCAGGAGAAGAAGCTGCCTCATAGCTATACATATTAAAGGTACTATTGAAGATACTTGAGAAATAGTTACCAATATTTTGCATTAATACTTCAAGCAAGAAGAGTACTTTTCCGCCAAAAAGGAAGACAAAAAGCACTAATGCGAAAGCTAAGATCAAATTGAGTTCTGATAGAAATTTAATCCCTTTATCAAGCCCCATACTGACCGAAAGCGTCGCACAAGCAGTCGTGACAATAATGAGAATCACCTGCGTAGTAGAAGCGACCGGAATCGAAGGGAAAAGAACATTCAGACCGGTATTAATCTGCATCACCCCAAAACCGAGCGTCGTTGCCACCCCGAATACGGTACCAATAACCGCAAAAGTATCGATCGCATCGCCCCAGCGGCCATAGATACGATCCCCAATCATCGGATAGAGTGCTGATCTGAGCGCAAGCGGAAGATTCATACGGAAGCTAAAGTAAGCAAGAATTAAACCCACGATACCGTATATCGCCCAAGCATGTAATCCCCAATGGAAAAAGGTAATATTCATTGCAGATTTCGCAGCTTCAATCGTCTCACCCTGACCTATCGGTGGAAGTAAGTAATGAAGTAAAGGTTCTGCCACGCCGAAGAACATGATTCCGATCCCCATCCCCGTGGAGAAGAGCATCGCAAACCAACTCTTATCACTATAAGCTGGTTCCGAATGATCTGGGCCAAGTTTAATCGTTCCAAATCGGCTTAATGCTACATAGATAAAAGAGATCAGAATGATCCCCACTGCTAGTAGATAGTACCAACCAAGATTTTCAGTAATCCAAGCTAAAAGTCCAGAAAAGAAATCCGGCGCATCAGGATGGAATATTGCAATTGCGATAATTGCAAAAATAATAACATTTGCACTAATAAAAACGGGAAGATGCAAGGAAGAGAATAAGCCACCTTCAGCTTTTTTCTCCGACTCATTCTCTGGCAAATTCCCTTTAATATTTGTTGCCACCATAGTTAATAATCCTTTCTCAACTGTTGTTAGTGAGATAAATTTTAAGATGAAGGCCCCATGCCTTCCTCTATTCTCGATCTAACTAGATCAGAAAATACTGCAAAATAATAGCACAATATCAATTAGTTCTCATGTTTACCCTTTACAATATTAGTAAATTTTCATTATTTTTTATTAATTTCAATCGTCATTATCAACCCTTCATTGGCAAAATGTTCGCCTAGAGAACACTGGGCATTTTATTACCGCTATCATCTTTTAATACTAAAAATCTTATAGTTAGAGGTGACAATAGAAAGAAGAAATAGGGATTATTACTAAATTTTACTAATATTTTACGGTTACTACTTACAGATAAACGTTCCCTATAAAAAATAGGCAAAAATTATACAATTGCTTGACACAATTCTATATAAAAAAGCCCTATCATTGATAAGGGCTTCTAACAGTCTACTCAATTGTAGCTAAAATCGTCGTTACTATAATCGCTATCAATAATCGCAATATATCCCTGTTATTCATTAACGCTTAAATTGCTTGTGACCAATATCGCTACGATAGAATGTATGGGGTACTTTTAAAGCCACCATAGTACGATAAACCTTGTCATAAGCGGATTTAAAGTCATTGGCAATAGCGACATTTAACAAAATTCGTCCACCATTACTTAAGAGCACTTCATTATCTCCGCTCTTCTTCGCTTTAACGCCAGCATAGAAGACTAATTCATCAACACCATTCATCAGCGGTGTATTAAGCGGATAACCCAATTGTGGCGCATCAGGATAACCTTCAGCAGCTAAAACAACACCTATAGCATATTGATCATGCCATTCGATTGTCGGTACTGCTTTACCGGTTAATAATCCATGAATAATCTCGATAAAGTCAGTCTTGAGAAGAGGCAAAATAATCTGCGCTTCAGGATCGCCAAAACGCGCATTAAACTCAATAACTTTGAAGCCTTCCGCTGTTAAGAATAGACCACCATAGAGAAATCCAGTGTAAGGCATCCCTTCTTGTGCTAAACCATCAACAATTGGCTGCATAATCGTCTTCACTGCCGTTGCAACTTCATTACTATCTGCCTTAAAGGTCGGTGCATAAGCACCCATGCCACCAGTATTGGGACCTTCATCATTATCATAAGCCCGTTTATGATCTTGAGCCATGACCATAGGAATCACTTGACCATTATGGACAAAACACATCAATGAGAACTCTTCTCCGACTAACATCTCTTCGATTAAGATACACGCGCCGGCCTCTCCAAAACGATTTCCCTCAAGCATATCCTCAATCGTCGCAAAAGCTTCTACGAGTGTTTCAGGAATCACAACGCCTTTCCCAGCGGCTAAGCCATCGGCTTTAATCACAATCGGTAGGCCAATTTCACCCACATAGGCTTTAGCCATTTGGCTATTGGTAAAACTTTGAGAATGCGCGGTTGGCGCACCATATTTAACCATCATCTGTTTTGAGAAATCTTTACTACTCTCAATCTGTGCAGCTTTAGCACTTGGCCCCCAAACTAGCAGATTCCGGCGATTAAACTCATCAGCAACACCGGCAACTAAACTCGCCTCAGGGCCAATAATCGTCACATCAATATCATTGGCTTCCGCCCAATCGGCGAGTGCCACCGCATCTGTTTCAGAAATATCCACTAGCGTTGCATCCTGCACCATTCCGGCATTTCCCGGCGCAACAAAGACCTCTGATACTAATGAACTTTGGGCACTTTTCCAAGCAAGGGCATGTTCCCTGCCCCCTTTTCCGACAATTAAAACTTTCATCCGATCATTCCATCCCGATTGATTGATTATAAAAAATGAGGTGTGGTGCTTTGTTACACGAAAATAGCGCTCAACTGTGCAAAATAGTAAGCATTTTTTCTCGCTTTGAAAGTATAGCAATATTATTATGCGGCTGTCAGCCTTTCCCTACTTTTCATTCTCAATCTCCAAAAAGTGACAAACATAAGATCAATAGTCTATTTTGATAACACAATAGTTGAAAAAAGGAATGAAGCCCTTACTATAAAGAAATAGCTCTTAAATTATCCATTGAGTATGAGTATATCTATTATGTATTCATTACGTATTCAGTAATTTATAATTTATTATTATTTATCATAATGATACTCTATACCTTATTCAGTATCACTATACATTCAATTCAACCAACCTGATAATGATCGATTTAGAATGTAGAATGAATATTCGCTACTGAGCTACTTTTATAATTTTACCTATTCACTCATAAGAGATTTTTAATATGCGTTTAATAATTGCTATTTTCCTCCCATGGTTACTCTTCTTCACTATTGGCCGCCCTATTTCAGGACTTATTTGCCTTATTTTGCAAATCACCCTGATCGGTTGGGTTCCTGCGGCAATCTGGGCTGTATATGAATTATCTCAATACAATACCGATAAAAAGCTTGAAGATTTCAATCGCCGTAATGGCACACATCTATAATTGAGAGATTAGCTTTAAGGCATCTTGATAGATGATCTTAAAAATCCACTCACAAAATAGTGAGTTTAATCATTTAAGACAGGATCACTTTAATAGAGTTGATCCTGTTTTTACACCTATTTTTCATCTTTTATGTTCTCCACGTTTGCACCTGCTCTTATACAATATATTTAAATCCCCTCACGCAACTTTTAAGCAAGGCGAGCGGGAATAAAAATGAAGGCCTGGGAATATTCCCATATAACCTGCACAACGCTTATTAAGATGGATTTAACACAACATATCCTGTTGATTCAAAATCATAATTTTAGATACAATCTGCATCAATATCTTACAATCTGATGTCATAAATCAGCTGACATAAACAATTTTCATTCTTTTTTGTAGGATTATTAATCATACTCTTGTATTTTAAATTGATTGAATGGTAACAATAGGAGATCACAAAATATTGTCGACATAAATTCTTTAGCCAAAAGCTTTCTTAAAAATGTGTCACCCACACAACAAATAAGATCAATGAGAACCTACTATAACCAATAATCAGCGCTCATTTATCTTTGAGATTTTACGCTTCAAAAATGCGCAATCTCACCTTTAAATATCCTTTAAATATATTTAATACCCCTGTATTGATCCTAAAGGAGGATTCAGTCAATGGAAGAGATCAGTCAGAGCGATAGCTTTATATCGCAACTAGGTACACTTTTTTTAACTCCATCCCCTGAGATGCCACAGATGCTAGCACTAGTGCTCATCGCAGGTATCCTCTATTTTGGTGATTATATCTCGATTAAGACAAAAGCCTTTATTCCTTCTGTCTTTATCTGTGCAATTCTTTTTCTTTTAGGTTATTGGAGCTTCTTTCCAAGAGATCTCGTGGCGCGCGCTGGTATTCCAAGTGTAACAGCGATCATGCTCATATTTTTCCTAATCGTAAATATGGGAACCCTACTCTCTTGGCGAGAGATGGCAACACAGTGGAAAACTATCGTTGTTTCATTAGTCAGCATTATTGGGGTAATTATTTTAAGCTATGCCATTGGCTCCCTCTTTTTTGACCCAAATCTTATCATTGCCGGTATTCCACCACTTATTGGCGGGGTTGTCTCCTCTATTATTATGCATGATGCAGCCTTAGCGCTTGGTTTAGAGGATGTTGCAGTTTTTGCACTCTTAATCTATGTGATGCAAGGATTTGCCGGTTATTCCCTCACCTCTCTTGCGCTTAAACGGGAAGGTCGACGAGTCTTAACACTACATCGTCAAGGAGAGTGGAAAAAAGTTGATGAAACTCTGGCATTAGAGGATCTCAAAAAACTGGCAAAAGAGAGCGAATCAGATAAACCTAAACTATTTTCACGCATGCACGATAAATATAATACAGATTATTTTAAGTTGTTCCGCATTGCATTAGTGGGTTTAATCGCTTTTACGATCTCTAAAATATTACGGGAACAAGTGGGAATTGTTGTTGATCAATTTGTTCTAGCGCTCTTTTTAGGGGTTGTTGCGGTTGCTGTCGGTTTTTTAGAACGACAACCGCTCCAAAAATCTAACTCAATGGGGCTTGCAATGCTTGGTCTAATGGCTTTTGTCTTCAATGGTTTAAATAGCGCAAGTCCTGAGATGTTAATGCGCCTTTTTGCCCCATTGATAGTACTCATTGCCCTTGCTGTCATAGGGATGCTAATTGCCTCTTTTATTGTTGCTTGGTGCTTAAAAATCCAACCTATGATGGCCTTTTCCGTGGCACTTACCGCACTTTATGGATTTCCTGCGGATTACATCATCACTAAAGAAGTGGTCGATCATCTCACCGAGAATGAAGCTGAACGTAAAGTGCTGATGGATCATATGCTTCCCCCAATGCTAATAGGTGGCTTCATCTCTGTTACCATTGTTTCAGTGATTTTAGCCGGCTACATGAAAGGATTATTAATAGCGCCTTAAATCATGATTTACAAATCAACATTGTTATAACGTTATTATCAGATGATAACTCATATTCTCTGATAGATCCGCTTTCAATCAATCAATATTCACACATTAAAGGATAAAAAAATGTTACAAAATAGAATCAAAGAACTTGTTCAAAATGCAGAACCCGATTTAATCGCTTTTCGCCGAGAATTGCACGCGCATCCCGAATTACCTTGGGAAGAATTTGAAACGACAAAACGAATTGCACGTGAGCTCGATAAACTCGGGATTGAATATCGCCTTACTAACCCAACCGGTGTAATTGCCGAGATTAAAGGGGGGAAACCAGGTAAAACAGTCGCCTTGCGTGGGGATATCGATGCATTACCCATTTTAGAGTTGAGCGATATTCCTTATAAATCTCAAAATGAAGGGAAAATGCATGCTTGTGGTCATGATACACATACAGCAATGCTCTTGACTGCGGCAAGAGTCTTAAATGAAGTGAAAGATGAAATTCCTGGCAACGTACGCTTTATTTTCCAACCCGCCGAGGAGATTGCTGCAGGTGCAAAAGAGATGGTCGCACAAGGGGCTATGGAGAATGTCGATAATGTTTTTGGCATGCATATCTGGACCGTAATGCCGGCAGGTAGAATCTCTTGTGAGGCTGGCCCTCGTATGGCATCTGCCGATATTGTGAAGATCCATTTTAAAGGCAAAGGTGGTCATGGCTCTCTGCCTAATCAATGTGTAGATGCCGCAATGGTTGCATCCTCTTTTGTGATGAATGTACAAGCTGCAGTTTCAAGAGAAACACACCCCTTAGATGCTGCTGTGATCTCCATTGGCAAAATGGAAGTCGGTACACGATTTAATGTGATTGCTGAAAATGCTTACCTAGAAGGTACTGTACGGACGTTCTCACTTGAAAATCGGGATCGCATTCGTGATGCCATTCATCGTTTTGCAGAGCATACAGCGGCCATGTATGGCGCAACAGCCTCAATTGATTATCATTATGGGACATTGCCTGTTATCAACGATGAGAAGAGCTCAGCCCTTGCAACAGAAGTCGTCACAAAACAGTTTGGTTTTGATACACTCATCACAGATCGCCCTACAACTGGTGGAGAAGACTTTAGCTTTTACACTGAAAAAGCGCCGGGCTGTTTTGTCTTCTTAGGCACTGCAAATCCTGAAGCCGATAGCGAATGGGCTCATCATCATGGGCGCTTTAATGTAGATGAATCAACCCTTAAACAAGGTGCAGAACTCTATGCACAATATGCCCTCGCCTATCTATCGCAAAATGAGTTTTAATTCCCTCATTAATTAAAATCATATAAGAGGGGATCCCCAAAGGTTATGCTTCAATATTGTATATCCTTGGGGATCATCTCTTATTATTGGATTTTATAGTAATATCGGTTCAAGATAAGCTTGTTTAAATGCCGGCGCATCGGCTGTAATAAGTAAGGAAGCCGTTCTATCTAGCATCTTGCAAGTGGTGTTTAGAACCATTTTTCTTAAACCAAATTTACTATATAATTTTTTCAAGATGAAATTTTCTTCATCTTTCCTTCATCTTAATTTCATTTTCATTTTATATAGTGTTCTCTCCATCGCTTTCGCTTTAAGCAAAGGAAGAACTATGAAGCGTTTACTTAAATATATTATTTTACTGATAATCATTACTTCTATCGCAGGCTATATCTATCACATCAAAAATACAGCAAAATCTAA
Source organism: Ignatzschineria larvae DSM 13226 (assembly GCF_038500265.1). Classification (NCBI taxonomy): domain Bacteria; kingdom Pseudomonadati; phylum Pseudomonadota; class Gammaproteobacteria; order Cardiobacteriales; family Ignatzschineriaceae; genus Ignatzschineria; species Ignatzschineria larvae. The sequence continues at coordinate 1,271,538 of NZ_CP150637.1, forward strand.
TTTTTTGACCATGCCTGTAACTCGCGGCAACATTATAAAATCTGTTGCAACAACAGGGGAAGTTACAGCCACCCAATTAGTCACAGTTGGTGCTCAAGCCTCCGGTCAAATAGAAAAAATCTATGTTGAATTAGGGCAATCTGTCAAAAAAGGGGACTTGATTGCTCAAATAGATGCAACAACGCAACAGAATCTCTATGATACAGAGCAAGCAAGGCTTGAGAGTTATCTAGCTCAATTAGCTTCTGCAGAAGTCGCCTTGAAAATTAGCCAAACACAATATGAACGAGAACAATCTTTGACATCACTTCAGGCAAGAGCTCAATCAAATTTAGAAGATGCTGAGCAGGCTTATTCTGCAGCTAAAGCCAATATTACCGAAATAAAATCCTTCATTCGACAAACAGAAATCTCTCTAAATACCGCTAAAGTTAATCTAAGCTATACAAAGATACTCTCTCCCCTTGAAGGAACCATTGTCTCTATTCCTGTTGAAGAGGGACAAACAGTCAATGCTTCTATGTCTACTCCCACAATTGTGCAAATTGCTGATCTAACTAAAATGACTATCCTGATGGAAATTTCCGAAGGGGATATTAATAATCTTCAATCAGGTATGCCGGTTACCTACTCTATTTTATCGATGCCCAACGAACAATATACAACAATTTTAAAATCCATAGATCCCGGATTAACTACTTTAAGTAATGGAAATTATGAGAAAGGAGCGAGCTCAGATTCGGCCATCTACTATTATGGTCGCCTTGAAGTCCCCAATCATGATTCTAAATTACGTATCGGAATGACTACTGAAAATAATATACAAATTGCTGAGGCTGATAATGTATTAATCGTACCCATTTCTGCAATCAAAAATCGCGATCATAAAAAATTCATACGCATATTAACCGATACCCAAAAAGTTGTTGAAAAAGAGGTTGAAACAGGATTAGCAGATGAACTTAATATCGAGATAAAAAATGGAGTGACGGAAGGAGAACAGCTAATTTTAGAAGAATTAAGTAACACCTCTACTCCTCTCAGTCAAGGTCCACCAAGAATGATGTAAAGCGAATAACTTACAAAATAGATCTATTACTTTTACCGTTTTCATTTTTACCGACTTTATGGACAATAACCCCATGGACATTATTAAAATTAACCACCTTTACAAACAATTTGGTACTGAACACCAGAAGATAGAGATTCTCAAAGATATTAATCTTCATATTCAAAAAGGTGATTTTGTTGCCATCATCGGACAATCCGGTTCTGGAAAATCAACTTTAATGAATATTATCGGTTGCTTAGATACACTCTCTCAAGGATCTTATAAAATTCACGATCAAGAAGTGAAGGAGATGAGTGTAGATCAGCAAGCACATTTACGTTCTAAAACCTTTGGCTTTATCTTTCAGCGCTACAATCTACTTGCTAATCTTACAGCGCTAGAAAATGTAGCGCTTCCAGCTATTTATAATGGTGTAGCAACACAAGAGCGAGAATCAAGAGCGCGACAACTTCTTACTGATCTTGGGCTAGAAGAGCGCATACACAATATGCCAAATACCCTATCCGGAGGACAACAACAACGTGTTAGTATTGCCCGAGCACTGATGAATGGTGGAGAAATTATTTTGGCAGATGAGCCAACGGGCGCACTTGATTCTAAAAGTGGTAAAAAAGTCATGGAGATATTAATAGATTTACATCAAAAAGGTCATACCATTATTTTAGTCACACATGATCCGAAAATTGCTGAATATGCCAGCCGTGTCATCGAAATTAAAGACGGTGAAATTATTCAAGATATTAGACAAAATAGTAACATTAATACAGGGTTAACATATCGCGCCTCACCACGTAAAAATCGCTTTATTGAATACCAATATATGCTAATAGAATCATTCAAAATGGCCATCCAAGCTATTTTAAGTCATAAAATGCGTTCATTATTGACAATGTTAGGGATTATTATCGGTATCGCCTCTGTCGTCACAGTTATTGCCCTAGGAGAGGGCTCTACTCAAAATATCATGGCGAATATAAATGCGATGGGGACTAATACCATTGAAATATTACCAGGTAAAGATTTTGGGGATATGCATTCTAATAAAATTAAAACGCTCACTGTACAAGATGCCAATTTCCTAGAGAAACAGAGCTATATTGCAAGTACTACTCCCAATAGCAGCTCACAAGGTTTAATCTCCTTCAGTAATCAATCAGTCAATGGACAATTAAATGGCGTAGGTATGCAATACTTTGATGTAAAAGGAATTAAACTAGTATCTGGTAGATTCTTCAATGAAGATGATATTAATGACCAAAACAGTGTAATTATTATCGATCAAAATACACAAAAGCGGTTATTTGCTAATGAAGATCCTCTCGGAAAGACACTATTTTTCAACAAAAAACCATTTAAAATCATTGGAATAACACAAGAAACAAATAACATGGGGATGAATTCAGAAAATTTAAATCTTTGGGCTCCGTATACAACCGTCATGTATAAAATCACGGGTGGAAATACAATTAATTCTATTACGGTAAAAATCGCAGATCAGGTCAATTCTCAAATTGCCCAAGAGAATATCACGCAGATACTGATTACCCGCCATAACCGGCAAGATTTCTTTATGATCAATAGCGATAGTATCAAACAGACCATTGAAAGTACCACTTCTACAATGACCCTTTTAATCTCAGGAATAGCCTTCATCTCCCTTTTGGTAGGCGGAATTGGTGTCATGAATATCATGCTAGTTTCTGTTAAGGAAAGAATTAAAGAGATCGGATTACGAATGGCCATTGGCGCTCAAAATCGTAATATTTTGCAACAATTTCTCATAGAAGCTATTTTAATCTGCACAATTGGCGGAATATTAGGATTGATATTATCTGGATTAATCGGCTTAATATTACCACTATTGTTAGGAAATCTGACTTTAATCTACTCGACCACTGTTTTACTCTTCTCCCTCTTCTTCTCTAGTTGTATCGGTATTATTTTTGGTTTTATGCCAGCTAAAAATGCATCTAAACTCCAACCCATAGAAGCTTTGACCCAAGAGTAAAATATGAGTATGTAGTGTCTTATCATTCAATTCATTGACAAGGCACTACCCATTTCGTACACAAAATAAAGCTTAAACAACCGCAGGAATTTCAATCTTAAAGGCTGTCCCCTTTCCGACATGACTATCCACAGAGATTCTTCCATGATGTAACTCTACAATTAATTTTACAAAAGAGAGCCCTAACCCCGAACCCCCTGCCGTTCTCGATTGATCGCCTCTAAAAAAACGATCAAATATTAGAGGTAAATTATTACGCGTAATTCCAATTCCATCATCAACTACCAAAAGAGTAACTACTTTAGTTTCCTCATCTCTTTTAACTGAAATAAATAGATGCCCATATTCCTTACCATATCGAAAACCATTATCAATGAGATTATTAATCATCCTAGAAAGCAACATTAAATCGCCTTGAACATAAGTATCCGGCATCATTTCTAAGTCAAGAGTGATGTGTCGAGGATTCTCTTTAAACAGATATTGATCGGCAATATCTGCTACGACATCCGTTAGATTAATTCGCTCTAACTCCATTATCGCTGACTGTTCTCGCTCTCTCGATAAGAACATCAACTGCGATAACATCTTTTGAATCTGCTGCCCCTTTTCCACAATTAAGGTCAAAGCCTTTTCACTCTCCTTCGAAAGATGATGGTTCTCTAATGAATACTCTGCCTGCGTAATAATAACCGCTATCGGAGTACGTATCTCATGTGAAACATCTGCACTGAACTGTTTCTCTCTTTCAATTAGTTTAAAAAGTTGCTCGGCCATCTGATTAAATTCTTGTACCAACTCCCCAATTTCATCATTCGCCGTATTTAACTCAATCCGCTGATTTAGATCTCCACTACCAATCTCCCTTGCTGCCTTAGCAATTTTTTTAATAGGTTTCAGTGCCCAACGTGTCACCAAAAAACCACCTAAAGCAGAAAGAAACAAATTTGGAAAAATAAACAAAATACCTCGCTCTTTCATTAAATCAAGTAGATTCATGATATGCGTCATATTAATCACTGAACGAGTCCAACCTACTAATTCAGCCTCTTTATAGACTTCATTATCATATAAAAACCAGGTTTCTTCACCGCGGTTAATTTGCTGAATTCTATTAAGTAATTTAGGAGGATCTAACATCCAGTTTTGATACTTTCCTACCAAAACTCCATTATTTACGCCCCAAAAAATGAGACTTAGATCTTCTGGTATATTCTCCTTATCAAACATAGCTAAAGATTCTTCTGCTGTAGACTCTTCAATATGCTGCATCAACATCTTAGAACCTTTCTCCATCTCAATCAGATATTGTTGGGTCAATATATCTGACATTGCATTATAAGAACCGAGAACCCCAAGATAGAGAAATAATAATAAGATAGTGCTATACCATAAAGTGATGCGAGTACGAATACTAATTTTGTTCATTGGATTCTCTCAACACATACCCAACCCCACGGACCGTGTGAAGTAATTTATTATCGTAACCTGCATCTATTTTACGACGTAGGTATCCTATATATACATCTATTACATTAGAATCATTGTCATAATCAAAGTTCCATACATGCGCAATAATCTGATCTCGTGTCAAAACTCGATTCGGATTATGCATCATATAAGCTAAAATTCTAAACCCTTTAGCTGATAGATCGAGCTGTTTTTCACCTCTTTTGACCTGCCGAGTCACTAAATCTAACGAGAGATCTGCAAAATGTAAACAAGTTGTTTTTTGTTCCGTATTTCTACGTACTAATGCCCGAACTCGAGCAGACAACTCATCATAAATAAATGGTTTTACCAAATAATCATCTGCTCCTGCATCTAACCCATTCACTTTATCGAGAACACTATCTTTAGCAGTAAGCAATAAAACCGGTATTTGATTACCCTGACCCCGGATCTCTTTCAAAACAGAAAATCCATCTCTGATGGGCAACATTACATCTAATATGATGCAATCATAAATATTCATGCCAATAAATCCTAGCGCTGATTGCCCATTGCTTGCTGTATCAATACTATAACCTTCAGCTGTCAATCTCTTTGCCAAAATATCCAAGATATTAGGCTCATCTTCTACAATTAGTAATCGCATCAAATTCTCTCTATAGCCATACCATGTTATCTCATAAATTTTACGCAAAATTGAGCGGAAAAAAGTCAAGAGCCGTAAAATTTCTAATTTATCTAACTGATACTGAATCAACACCTATGTAAAATGCAGGACTCTATACACAACAACCCCTCACCTACCTATCACAAAATGAGTTTTAATGCTCATAGTTTTATGAGATTGATTCTTTTATTGTAAAAATTGATGCTATTCACAAAATCAGAAACAAGAAATATTATTTATGATAATAATACAATAATAATTTATAATATTATACAAAAATATATATTTGTGTATAATGTTAGCTATCTAAGATTTATCATTCAAAATGAATATGTTAATTAAATCTTAGTTAACTATTAAAAGGATTTTATAGTGTTTTGTTAGTAATGATAGCCTCTTATAGAAGTGCTGTTTGTGTAATACTCGATAGAGTAAAACAAACAATCAAGATAAGTGGTTATTTTTTATCTCTGTGTTAAGACTATAAAAGGATCATTTATGATGAAGAAAAAAGTCATTGTTTTAGGGGGTAACTTCGCAGGCTTAGGCGCTGCACAAAAAATTCGTGAATATGCCAAAGATGAGGTAGATATTACGGTTATTGACCGCAAATCATATCTACTTTATGTCCCGAATATTCCAGCTGAGGTATTAGAAAATCGTAATCCCGAGTACTCACTCAAAATGGATATTCCTACTACTTTGAAAAAAGATAAAATCGATTTTATCCATGCCGAAGTGACGAAGATTGACCCAAAAGCACAGACTGTGTCCATTATTCCAAATGAGCGTCCTGGTGCTGAACCACATACGATTGCCTATGATTATCTCGTCATTGCATTAGGTGCAAAACTCGCTTACGACAAAATAGAAGGTTTTGCCGAGTACGGTGATACTGTTTCTGACTTCTATCATGGTAATAAACTACGCAAAAAACTACACGATGGGACTTATAAAGGTGGTCCTATTGTTGTGGGTTCTGCAAGATTCCACCAAGGTGATGGTGCGAAAGGACTTGAGCCGTATCCTGGCGGGCAGATTCCAGATGCAATGGCTGCTTGTGAAGGCCCACCTGTTGAGATCAGCCTGGGTTTAGCGGATTGGCTTGTACGTCATAAAATGGGCGATGCGTCTAAGATCACGATCACAACACCCGGTGAGATGATCGCCGAAGATGCCGGCGATAAGGTTGTGCCACAATTGCTAGAAGTTGCCGGTAAAATGGGCTTCAAGTATGTCAATAACACCAAAGACATCGTTAAATTAACGAAGGATTCTATTGTGTTTGCAAATGGTACAGAACTACCTGCAGAATTGAAGATCGTTTTCCCTGACTGGGAAGCACATGATTTCCTAAAAGGTTTAGAGATTAGCGATAATCAAGGCTTTATTATCACTGACCTTTTAATGCGTAATCCTAAATACAAAAATATCTTCGCTGCCGGTGATTGTGCAGCAGTTACAATGCCCAAACTAGGGGCAATCGGCCATCAACAATGTGAAATCATCGGCCGACAAGTGGCTCTTGATCTTGGCAAAATGGATGCAGAAAAAGCCAATGAGCCCCTCAAACCTTGGGTATTTTGTATTGGTGATATTGGAAGCGGCAAAGGCTTCTATATTCGCTCAAATTCTTGGTTTGGTGGCGATACACAGGTTCTCAAGATGGGTCGTGTTCCTTATATGCTCAAAATGCAATATAAAACCCTCTTCTTTGAAACCGACGGTAAAGTTCCTGTTTGGGGGAATGATGTGGCTGAAATTATGGCAGAAAAAGTTTAATACACTTCACTGTTAACCAGGATTTCTCATATTCCAAATAGAATATAAAAAAGATCCCGCCAATCGGCGGGATCTTTTTTATTGGGAATTTTATTACTCAATAGTGATGCTTTAGAAGGTAGAGCTCCCACACATCTACACGCGGTCATAAATAGTGAAACTTAACTATTTAAGCCTACGGCAGGGAGATTAACCGTGTTTCTTCTAAAGCCTCTTCATAGTAATTAATTTCTAATAAAATTGCACTTATTAAAATTGCTAGATTTATCATTAAATGATAGTGATCAAAACAAGATTATTCCGGCTCTTCCATCTCATCAATCATACTTGCAATTGCATCCTCTGGACTCATCGCATCTTCTACAAACACAAGCGATAGATCATCCGCTTCAACTGCAACAAACGGAATGCCCAGATCTGCTGGATTTGTACTAGTAATGAGTGTGTATTTCAGTTTCATATTTCAACTCCTTTATAATCATAAAAATTTTTTATGTTATTCCATAAGTAAAAATTAAATCTTTTCTAAGCCGCCTGTTCGGCGGTGAACGTTGTCCGGAAGGCGGTGGCAAAGCTGAAAGATTTCTAAGCTGCCTATGTGGCAGTGAACACATAAATGTCGGTTGGTCGCCGTTTAGTTCCTTTCTAAGCTGCCTATGTGGCAGTGAACTCGATACTAATTCAGCCTTCTTTGAAATATTATTTCTAAGCTGCCTATGTGGCAGTGAACATTACACAAACAAAAAAACAAACGAAGTCTTCTTTCTAAGCTGCCTATGTGGCAGTGAACTACCGGTAGCGAAATTGATCTTAAATTACAGTTTTCTAAGCTGCCTATGTGGCAGTGAACATCGCGCGGATCACTAAGCAATCAAAAATAAATTTCTAAGCTGCCTATGTGGCAGTGAACATCTACAAATCATGAATCAGAAGATTTATGGTTTTCTAAGCTGCCTATGTGGCAGTGAACCTGCGCTAACGCTTGCAACGATTTGACCTTGATTTCTAAGCTGCCTATGTGGCAGTGAACCACTCGGCTTAGATATGGGTCGATATGTTGAATTTCTAAGCTGCCTATGTGGCAGTGAACACAGCGAACGTCAATATTGAAAAGTCGATTATTTTCTAAGCTGCCTATGTGGCAGTGAACCACCGCCTAGTTTAGATCATGAGTTTGTTGAGTTTCTAAGCTACCTATGTGGCAGTGAAAGCTCTAAAGCGAGATTTACGGCTTTTGCGAGATTTCTAAGCTGCCTATGTGGCAGTGAACTATTATTCCCGCAAGCAGTAACTCGTTTAACATTTCTAAGCTGCCTATGTGGCAGTGAACTTTCTCAGTCTAAAGTTCCCGCAAACCGTGATTTTCTAAGCTGCCTATGTGGCAGTGAACATAGATGGAATCAGAATCCCTGCGCCTTATTTTTTCTAAGCTGCCTATGTGGCAGTGAACGAGTGAATCGCATCGAGTAGAAGCGCCTACAATTTCTAAGCTGCCTATGTGGCAGTGAACGTATTGCAGAAGCGCTATTCATTACTATGGTCTTTCTAAGCTGCCTATGTGGCAGTGAACAAACAGCACAGGCGATTTTGTCGACAATGAGCTTTCTAAGCTGCCTATGTGGCAGTGAACCAACGCAATCTTGGAAGATGAGTACGATCAATTTTCTAAGCTGCCTATGTGGCAGTGAACACATCACCAACGTCTAGGAACAATTTCTTCAATTTCTAAGCTGCCTATGTGGCAGTGAACCAAGTTTAATTAACTTTAGCGGTGCTTTCACTTTTCTAAGCTGCCTATGTGGCAGTGAACTTGTGTCATCTGTTGTGTTGCCCATTTTGCTATTTCTAAGCTGCCTATGTGGCAGTGAACCATCAAATATTTGCAGTAAGCCTGATGAAGTTTTTCTAAGCTGCCTATGTGGCAGTGAACCCGCTATAATCCCGGCGATAATCAGTATAATTTTTCTAAGCTGCCTATGTGGCAGTGAACCGATTTATTTTAGATGTTAATGGCTATAAGGCTTTCTAAGCTGCCTATGTGGCAGTGAACTAAAATGGATTACTTTCATATGACAACAGCTTTTTCTAAGCTGCCTATGTGGCAGTGAACAACGATGAAAGTAATTAGAGAGTTCAGAATCGTTTCTAAGCTGCCTATGTGGCAGTGAACGCTAAAGAATATATTAGATTACAATATGATATTTTCTAAGCTGCCTATGTGGCAGTGAACGATCCCACACGATATAACGATCATCTAAGACATTTCTAAGCTGCCTATGTGGCAGTGAACGTATTATTAATGTATTAAGTACGGTAAGAGATTTTCTAAGCTGCCTATGTGGCAGTGAACAAATAACGAAATCGCATTAAAAGATTGACAATTTTCTAAGCTGCCTATGTGGCAGTGAACAATTTCACGAATTGCGCCACACTCATCAATCATTTCTAAGCTGCCTATGTGGCAGTGAACAGAAGAAACCTTCAACAAGAGCATCAGAGTTTTTTCTAAGCTGCCTATGTGGCAGTGAACTAATTTTTTCATTTTATTTCTCCAATAGTTCTTTTCTAAGCTGCCTATGTGGCAGTGAACCTAGCTAGAATAAAGAACGGTTACAGTGTTGATTTCTAAGCTGCCTATGTGGCAGTGAACCTACATCTCGATTATTAGGTTCTACGCCGGTTTTTCTAAGCTGCCTATGTGGCAGTGAACATGTAGCTATGAAACCTATATGCGAAAATATTTTTCTAAGCTGCCTATGTGGCAGTGAACTTGCCCACTCATCGTGTATGTTCAAGATGATCTTTCTAAGCTGCCTATGTGGCAGTGAACCACTGCCGAACACATTGCCCGCTGATGTCTGATTTCTAAGCTGCCTATGTGGCAGTGAACTTTCGCCATCCATCTTTTCAGATTTAAACATCTTTCTAAGCTGCCTATGTGGCAGTGAACACGTGTTCACTAAATTCTTCTTTTCGCCTTGTTTTCTAAGCTGCCTATGTGGCAGTGAACTCTGCTTAAAAATGTTTTATATAAATGTTAAATTTCTAAGCTGCCTATGTGGCAGTGAACGTTTTATTTAAAAAATTAAACTATTTTTTGTGTTTCTAAGCTGCCTATGTGGCAGTGAACCTTGCTTCCTGGTGAAATTATTTTATTAGATTTTTCTAAGCTGCCTATGTGGCAGTGAACAGTTCGCAGATATCACGCTATAGAAAATAACTTTTCTAAGCTGCCTATGTGGCAGTGAACCGAAGCTCACTTGGACCTCTAAGCCGTTATACTTTCTAAGCTGCCTATGTGGCAGTGAACCAAACACCGGCGAAGCTCATAGAGTTTTTAGTTTTCTAAGCTGCCTATGTGGCAGTGAACATGGTGGTTTTGGATCAACAGAATATTAATTATTTCTAAGCTGCCTATGTGGCAGTGAACTTAACCCAGCCTCCCAAATCGTAAATCACTCTTTTCTAAGCTGCCTATGTGGCAGTGAACTCTTAAAATTATTATCTCGTGCGATATTATAATTTCTAAGCTGCCTATGTGGCAGTGAACAAACGCTCGAGGGGTGTTTTGTTATAGATGATTTTCTAAGCTGCCTATGTGGCAGTGAACATGTAGCTATGAAACCTATATGCGAAAATATTTTTCTAAGCTGCCTATGTGGCAGTGAACTTGCCCACTCATCGTGTATGTTCAAGATGATCTTTCTAAGCTGCCTATGTGGCAGTGAACCACTGCCGAACACATTGCCCGCTGATGTCTGATTTCTAAGCTGCCTATGTGGCAGTGAACTTTCGCCATCCATCTTTTCAGATTTAAACATCTTTCTAAGCTGCCTATGTGGCAGTGAACACGTGTTCACTAAATTCTTCTTTTCGCCTTGTTTTCTAAGCTGCCTATGTGGCAGTGAACTCTGCTTAAAAATGTTTTATATAAATGTTAAATTTCTAAGCTGCCTATGTGGCAGTGAACGTTTTATTTAAAAAATTAAACTATTTTTTGTGTTTCTAAGCTGCCTATGTGGCAGTGAACCTTGCTTCCTGGTGAAATTATTTTATTAGATTTTTCTAAGCTGCCTATGTGGCAGTGAACATTATGAGAGTGGTTGCTTATGTTTATTGACTTTTCTAAGCTGCCTATGTGGCAGTGAACATGACTGATGAGTTAAAAGAAAATTTAATTAATTTCTAAGCTGCCTATGTGGCAGTGAACAAAATGCAATGGAAGCGCTCAAAACGTCTTACTTTCTAAGCTGCCTATGTGGCAGTGAACGCTATGCCCTTGAACCTATCATGAAGAACAAATTTCTAAGCTGCCTATGTGGCAGTGAACGCTTTATACACTGATTGGTCGCGATGAGATCCTTTCTAAGCTGCCTATGTGGCAGTGAACCATGTTTTGGCTGATATCCGCAAGATGCTATTTTTCTAAGCTGCCTATGTGGCAGTGAACCATCGTTATTGCTCTCGATAGTAATAAAGCAGTTTCTAAGCTGCCTATGTGGCAGTGAACGAATCCAACCTACAGCAACATCCTGCCCTAAATTTCTAAGCTGCCTATGTGGCAGTGAACAGTAATAGAAGCGCAATTTCAGGAAATTGCAATTTCTAAGCTGCCTATGTGGCAGTGAACATAACAACAGATTATCTGATCACAAACGAGCATTTCTAAGCTGCCTATGTGGCAGTGAACGCTGGTAATCATAATACAAGTGCATCAATCAATTTCTAAGCTGCCTATGTGGCAGTGAACTATCTGTATTTACTGAAAAAACTGCTGATATATTTCTAAGCTGCCTATGTGGCAGTGAACAGATCTACAATCCCTGTTTTATCAACATACTTTTTCTAAGCTGCCTATGTGGCAGTGAACTCTAAAATTGCAGTGAGTATGAAAAATGCTTTTTTCTAAGCTGCCTATGTGGCAGTGAACCTTCTCGGTAAATACCATACGCAATGGCTACATTTCTAAGCTGCCTATGTGGCAGTGAACCTTCACTTCCATTGAACTCTCAAAACCCACAGTTTCTAAGCTGCCTATGTGGCAGTGAACTCAGCAAATAATATAAATCCACCACTAGACATTTTCTAAGCTGCCTATGTGGCAGTGAACATAAGGAACGTAAGGAAGTCTGGATTGTAGAATTTCTAAGCTGCCTATGTGGCAGTGAACATATACCATTAGAAGAAACAGCTGCAATGGCTTTTCTAAGCTGCCTATGTGGCAGTGAACCATCACAAAAAACTATTGAGATGTATGTATTTTTTCTAAGCTGCCTATGTGGCAGTGAACTTGGATCTCTACACCACTAAAATTATGTGTTGTTTCTAAGCTGCCTATGTGGCAGTGAACAAGGCTAAAACCTAAGCATACAGAAATACTATTTTCTAAGCTGCCTATGTGGCAGTGAACAATCATCTCTATACGGAGATTTAAACGCAAATTTTCTAAGCTGCCTATGTGGCAGTGAACTCGCTCAAGCAATTAAAAGTAAGGCGTTTATATTTCTAAGCTGCCTATGTGGCAGTGAACCGTAGAAAAGAACTGATGGATCAGGAAATGTCTTTCTAAGCTGCCTATGTGGCAGTGAACATACTATGAAAAGATATAAAACTACTATTGCATTTCTAAGCTGCCTATGTGGCAGTGAACATAACAACAGATTATCTGATCACAAACGAGCATTTCTAAGCTGCCTATGTGGCAGTGAACTCGGAGTCATTAACATAATTCCCACGATTGTCTTTCTAAGCTGCCTATGTGGCAGTGAACCGCTCCATATTTTACAACAAAGGGCGTAGAGTTTTCTAAGCTGCCTATGTGGCAGTGAACGATGACGCTTGTGGGTATGCGCGAATCAAAAGTTTCTAAGCTGCCTATGTGGCAGTGAACCGTATCACGCTTAACAAACTAGCGGAGAAATGTTTCTAAGCTGCCTATGTGGCAGTGAACATTTCACCTTACTAAGATCTATATTGCTTGGGTTTCTAAGCTGCCTATGTGGCAGTGAACCTCACGTCACTTGCAAACTCTAACCAGTTTCTTTTCTAAGCTGCCTATGTGGCAGTGAACAGATCTTTTTTATTGCTTATCTTTAAATTAATTTTCTAAGCTGCCTATGTGGCAGTGAACATGAGTATCTCTTGCTCTCAATGAAAACAAAGTTTCTAAGCTGCCTATGTGGCAGTGAACCTTCATGTAATAACGTTGCATAGTATGCATTATTTCTAAGCTGCCTATGTGGCAGTGAACTTCAGGCAAATAAACAATCCTCTTCTCATTAATTTCTAAGCTGCCTATGTGGCAGTGAACGACTCAAGAACAAATTTTTTAAAATTGCTCATTTTCTAAGCTGCCTATGTGGCAGTGAACGAGTACCATTAATGATGATGGTTTTTTTGCTATTTCTAAGCTGCCTATGTGGCAGTGAACTTATTTATTTGGACACATTTACTGAAGAAAAATTTCTAAGCTGCCTATGTGGCAGTGAACTCTTGCCCTATCTTTTTACCTTCTTCTAAGTATTTCTAAGCTGCCTATGTGGCAGTGAACTGGTAATTCTTTTCCTTTAATCACTTTTTTATTTTCTAAGCTGCCTATGTGGCAGTGAACAATAGATTAAAATCCAAAAAGAAAGGAAAAATCTGGCTCAAGGGCTATTTTACCTTAAAATACCAATGATTTTTCCCTTTTTATAACCTATTGAATTATATCCAATTTTTTAAAGAGCGAAAAATAATGGTTAAAACTCGGGGACAATTCCCCCAGCAGATAAACCATAGGTTGTAAAGAGTTGATTAAAACTATTATCTGAATCCACACTAACAATTTCTTTTTTAATAAAAAGCTTAAAATTTTGATCAGATCGTAAACTCTTTATTTGGATATAAGGAAGATTGACTTCTCTTCTTTCCCAGTGCGAATATCTACTTAACGCTTCTTCGATAGAGACAGAGTTTTGTTGAGCGTAATGTTCGGCATATCCCCTTCTCTCCTTCTCTAACCGAACATCCCCTTTAGAGTGATAGCGCTGATATTTCGCATACCCCTCAATTTTATTAGGTACTTCCTTAATTGATTGAATATGAACATAATCCGACAATCGCTCTAACCACTTTGGAAGCACAAGAAGAAACAGTTCCTCTTTGGTCTCTGCAAAAATGCGAATTTTTTTCCCTAACCCAGACTTTTTATCTTCATGATAATATTCCGGAAAAGAGAGTCCATAACGGACTCTATTATCTTTTCCTTTTTGTTCAACAAATGCTAAATGCAGTTGTCCAAAAACACGAGACAAAATGAAATAGGGAGATATCTCTACATGATCAATTAAAGTAATCTCTTGATAATACTTCATAAACTCCCCTTATTTTGAACTACTAAATACCCCACCACGGATAAGATTACCAACAACATAAGCTTGCTCTTCTATTGTTAGATCTTTACCATTAATCCAATCTACCATTAAGGAATATAGGTCTCCTTCCTTTCTATTTTTACGGAAAGCATCCCCAATTTGTGTTACAGCTCCAAAGGGCTCTATAGCAATAGGTATTTTCATATCGTCATAACGAGGATACCAAGTATCTATCGTACGTATAGCATTTCCTATTTTAACATTATGCATTGCTGCACCGCCTCCTAATTGAAATAGGGTCTTCCCTTTTTCTCCCATGTTCATCTCTTGAGAGGGGAAAACATGCTGTAATTTCCCTAATTTTACAAATGCTTCGACTTCTATCAGTGCAAAATTTTGATGATCGCTCTTTAGCGCATCTGAGATAATAGCGCCCAACTTTTGCAGTTCTTGATTTTCTTTATTTTTATCAAAATCAGTTAATGAAAAATCATAAGCCATAAACTCAAACTGCTCTTCTGCTACTTTAACTTTAATAAGAATCTCTTCTGCTCCAACGCGATTACGCCATAAGAACCGTCCATTTGCAATATTATAGGCATAACGATGCCCAAGAATATCAACTCCTTCTCCGGCTTTAAATTCTGTCACTCTATCTTGTATAGCCTCACTAAATTCTGGTGAATTACAACCAAAAGGTATACCTAAATTACCAATAATTCGCATACTAAAACTTACCTTTAGTGTATCGTGTTCTAATGGCAAATTAGCATCATCACTATCAGATGAAGCCGGATTCGGCTGCTTTTTCTTATCATCTGGAGTCCCCTCAGCACTTTGTGTAGACCGATTTTGACGTTTAGTGATTGGAATTTTTTGCCAATTTTTAGCACTTTCAGCCTCTTTTTCATCTTGAAGATTAGAAATAGTACTCCAATCGCCTGAAAACATTAATGCATCTGAAATTTCAAGTTTACGCTCAAAAGAGAGCATGCTAGGTAATTTAATAGCCATGTTATATCCTTTTATATCTAAATATTAATAGTAATAAGCATCATCATCTAAGAGATCTTCTGTTTCTGCTGTCATCTCAATGCTCGATGATTGTCTACATAAATACCACTTTAGGTCATGATAATAAGTCCATACGCTTCTCTGCCAATCTGCTAATTCTTTCAAACGATGGACACTTTGCCACTCTCCAATCGAGTGAACTGATTCAACAAAACATAAATCTGTTTCTATATCTCTAGCTCCGTCAACTTCACCTGCGGGGAAAAGCTCAGTAATCGCCTTATAGCCCACCATAATAGGAACTAAAAATCCTGGATTAGGTTTTCTAACATATTCCCATTGAGCATCTGTTTTCTCGGTAGGCATTAAGTAATTTTGCCACTGCTCGTATAGTTTTTTATTAAATTGCTTGGAAAGTTGGTCTTGAATATCCTTTTCAGTCATTGCAATGCTTTCCTCTGTCGAGAAATACTCAATCAACTCTTGAGGTACCTCTCCCTTCCGGTAAGGTTTCTCTTTATGAGCCAACCATAGATCATTGAGTGCCAAAAGGACTTTAAGTTTCTCTCTCTCTTCTTGACTTTTTTCACGCAACTTTTCTAATACTCTTATTTCATCTAAAAAGTGACTATCTATTAAGTCGCAAACCGGTCTTGCTACCTGTTTTAATGCAATAAAATCAAACCAAGCATCTAACAAGTCGCTATTAGGATTATTTTTTTGAAGATTTAAGTAATGCTCTTCTAAATAAGTAGATCTGTCCTGTAATACAAAACCTGGTAACAGTCTATTTCTAATAGTCTTCAAGTTATCAGGTTCTGATAACTCTACTAGTTCGATATTTTTAATCTCTAAAATAGTCCCGCCTGCTAGTCGTTGAATAAGACAAATTCTCTTTAGGAAACCAATGAATTCCTCTTGCTCATAAACACCACCTATATAACCTGATAGAGGAATAAGGAGGGAAACCGTCATATTCATTTTAGCTTCTTCGACAATGGCAGGGTCCTTTAAAATACCCTTTTCAAATTTCAGGCCTAAATATTGAGCGGTTTTATACTGAGTAAACGCCATTGATCTCCCTTCTTGATATGTGTGTACTTGTTGCTCATGAGCAATCACTACACACCCCTGAAGAGAGATTTCTTGAAAATTAGTTTCTTTATATAATTTGCGATTAAGATTATGAGTAAATCCTAAAAAATGAGTTATAGCAGGAAAACCCCAAGTAAACCCTGATACTGCATTCGCATTTTGTACTTTAACTCTCTCAATCAGTAGATACTGTCCCATCTTTATTGGCCCTCCTCGCTTGCAAGATACTTAATATTTAAAACATCTCTAAAATTGGTTTTGAATAATTTCATCCAAAGTTTTGTATGCGCATCTTGTGGCGTAAACTTCTCATTCGCTCTACGTAATCTATAATTAAGCCAATGAGCAAAATCTTGAATAATAACTTCCCCCCAATCAAAACTATTTCTCTCATGAATAAAAAATTCATCATCTCGATTACAATCTAATAATAATTGATGGGCGAGTTTAAGTTTAATATTTGCTGTTTTTGACCAACCTGCAGGTAATGTTTGAATAGTTTTAACATAAACTAACACCTCATCACTGAGGTTTTCCAACCAATGTTCCAACCACTTCATTCGTTTAGGGTTTTTAATACTCAACTGTAAATTTTCAAATCGACTCAAAAAATCTGCTAAATATTGAATAATTTCTCTTACTTCAAAGCTTCGAGATAATTCATAAAAAAAACTACTTTTATAAATGGGTGGCTTTAATTGGCTTTGCCATATTGGTGGCTGACTTGAAACTAAATTTAAACGCCCCCCTCTTTTCCCATTAAGCTGAGAGGCATTGCCATGATTACTGGCAGTAATAGAAATATTTGCGCGATTTAAAAAGTTGAAAAATTCATTAGGAGAATATTTTCGATTGCTTTTTAATTTATAGTCTATATTTGTATTCCGACGCATAAACTCAAATATTGCTTGAGCTTGGGATGAAGAAACAACATTACAAAGTAGATGATACCCATCCTTAGCAATAGGAAAGTAAACTTGCTTTAAGAGCGAATGAGCAGTTGGTCGTCCAGTGCTTAATGCTGCAGAAAATCCTTTATTCCACTCTAAACTCTGCATTTTATCTCTTGCAAAATCTTCTAAAATATTTGTCTCTAAATCTTCAAAGACACTAGCTAATTTTTTTCCATTTCGTTCAAGTTCTAAAAATTGATAGACTGGTGCATATTGATTTCCTCTTACGGCACCATCTATCGCGATTGATTTTAATTTAGCAGTAGTCAGGTAGCTATCTTTATCCGCAGTTGTATTATCAAAAAAAGCACTACTATCAATAATTGAATGCGTTAATTTCGGAACATGTGTCGCAAAAACAACGTTTTGAGCATTTTTCGCCGCCCACGTCAACCAGATTTCTGGATGATATTTTTGCTTAAGCTCCTGTTTCTTAACATTAATCTCCATTTTTTGAGATTCAAAATTTAAAGACTGAGGCTTAATGTCCATTTCAGCTAACTTATCTAGTTGCGCCAAAATAAACTGAGATTCTAATTCATCTTCTTCTCGCTTGTTTTTCCTTGCATTAAAAATAAAAGCTATCTCCTCGTCTGCGGTCAATTCTTCTTTTTGATAAGCTACCTCCACACTTTTAAAAATACTTCCTTTAAATATTTCACAAAGTCTGTTTCAAATTTCTCTAGCAAGAAGGCGTTGATCAGATCTTGCCACGTATTTTCACTATCCATTGTACTCATCCTCTTACCTCTCGATAAATGCCAAAATTCTTCATATAACGATATTGATTAATATCATTCTTCTTATAACTTACTAAGCGAATCTCTCCAAAACGTCGAGATATCTCCTCAAGGCTTACATTAAAATCCTGCGCTAACTGCTGATAGATATTGAACGGATTTAAGTCAAACCAAAAGCTAAATCCTATTGATAACGGTGGCTCTTCCTCTTCGACTATTTCAATGCCTGCACCTGAAATAGCCCCCATTTTGGGAGGATAAACTGATTCATCTAACCACTGCCAATAGAGCTTATGACCATCTGCTAAGAGATAAAGCGCTTCATCTTTTACAGATTCCCTAAAGGGCTGTCTTTTTTGTAAAACAGCTGACCAATGCGCTTGCTCCTTCCACCACAGACTCGCTGATAAATCAGACTTAAAGAGCTGCATAAAAAGCGCTTTATGTTCAAGTTCTCCTAAATTATCATCCGGTCTTGTTTGTTTCTCTACCCGCTCTATCGCATTAATGTTTTGATATTGACTCTCTTCTAATATATCTAAAAGATGATGACTATTTAACTTTAACTCTAGATGTTCAACCTCAAATCCTGGACGATTAAAACAACGAACACTACCTTTTAATGATTTGATATTTTGATTAATCAAAAGAATATTTTCTCGCTGAGGAAGAATATCTCGATGCCGAAGAATCCGTCCTGCTATTTGGATAATAGAACGCATAGAACTGGGCTCAATAACAGCCCAATCATAATCATGGTCGCGCCCTACCTCTGCTACTGGCGAAGCTAGAACAAGAAATATTTGCCGAGATGCATCTGTCTGCTCAATAAGCTCCATCATCTCTTTGGTCGGCCAATCATCTTTTCTATTCAATGCACTATCTAACTTTTCTTCTAAATAAGATCGCACCGCAAGCGAATAGCGACTATGATAAACAGCAAGATGAATATGGGTATCTGCTGGCAATTGCTCTTGTATTAGATATTTTGCTACTGCAACTAATGGATCAATATTGGCCATACGAACCAATCCAATAGAGATTGTTTTTCCTTTGAGCTCTGTATGATTATCTTGATGTAACTGTAAAACCCCTTGTAAAATTGTTTGAGCAAAATCGTGATAAATACTCCCTGTTTCTGTTAAATTCTCTAATATTTTTCCTTTATGTTTAACAAGTAAGTTTTCAAGAAGATATTGCACCCGTTTATTGACATAGCTATCGTAATTTGTTCGAAAAGTATTAAAATCTTTAACTTCACAAGAGACAGCGCCATTATCACGTTCATCAAAAAATGCACAATTAACAATCTCATTCCAATTATCTACATTGGTTTTGGCATATTCCGTCCAACCCTTTTGATAAGCTAAAAATGTGGCATATGCTAAATCTGGAGAAATAGTGGCTGTTGAAAGTAAAACTCGACTGCCCAACATCCCCGCCCAATAAACTAAACGACACAGTGCGGGTAGATCTTTTAAATCAAAATCATCTGGCTCATCAATCACTAAATCAGAGGTTAAAAGCCGGAGCATTGGTCCTATCTGTTTTCCGCCTTGTGTCCCTTCTGTTGCAGGCATTAAATGATCAATGGTACAAACTAAAGCGGGTGCTTGTATTAGCTTTTCAATACGCTTATTATTCTTCGTCCACAAATGCAGGGAATGTTCTACTTCAGCCACCTCATAATCTAAAAAGAGATTTGGATCTAGAAAGTCTTCAGCTGACTCACTACCACTAGAAAATTCTTCTTCCGCCTTTTTCTTCCGTTCACTATTTTCAAATAATGCCTTTGTAGCTACACCACCCACAGCAATTGCTAACTCTGCATCCGTTAAGCCTAATAATTTCCGATACTCTTTACCTGTTTGTAGCGTTAATGTCCTTAGACCTAAAGCTACGGTGAAACGACAATTTTGCTCCTTATCCGCTAAAGCGTACATAATCTTGGCATTTGCCAAAGTCTTACCTTTCCCGGTAGAAGCCATATTAATACCGAAAAAACCTTGTTTTACACTACTTTCACTGAGTGTTTGAGCTACTTTTTGTGCTTTAATTTGCCAAGCATATTTAGGGGAAACAGTCCGGTGACTCTTTAAAAAATCATTATCCTCTATGGTATTTAATTCTCTTTTTAAACGTGGTAAAGCCTTCATTATTTCTAAGGCATTATGGGCAACACCAATGAGATGCTCATCTAACTGTTGCTTTAACTCTCCCGTATCTCGGTCTGTGTTAGCATAAACCTCGTAATCACTCGCTCTCCATTCGTTTGTAACTTCAGGAGCGGCCGAATAGAAATGATCCGCTAACATTAATACCATTCGACTGATATGCGTTGTAAATAACTCATCATGCAATAGATTTTGTTGCTTATCTCTTACCTTTCTGAGGGCTTGTAACGCTTGATCTGCAAATTTTATTGCTTTTAATCGCCATTTATAACTTTTATAAGGTAAACCTTTCGCATGAATTTTCCAGTTATCCTCATATAATTCAGGAGAATCTTCATCCTTAAAATTGTAAGAATTCCAATGGATACTTAACTCAATATCAAACCAAGTCTCTAATAGACTCTTTTTCTCTTCGCTATTTTCATATGGCTTTTTAGGTCTAGTTTCCTGCACAAGCGTCTTCTTCCAACTTGGAACAACCGGCAATTTATGATGACTTACAATGAGCCATCCTACTAATTGTGCAAAAGGAGGGAGATCTTTCAGAGGATGTTGCCTACCTTGACTAATACCATCTTTGAAAAACTGATCTTGGTGATTTTTCTCTATTTCTGTAAGCTTCAAGAGCCACTCTTCATCGGTGCAATCCCCAACAAAAGCTTGAAATATCCGGAGAGAGACCCATTCATGCCTCACAGGCTCATAACGATTTTTACTTTCACCACGTAGCTTTGCTTGGAATAACGTATTCGCTTTACCAATATCATGAAATAATCCGGCAATAGCAACCGCGCTCTTCATGACCTCCAAGCTTTGCCACTGTTCATGATCCATAAATTGCTCAATATTTGCTTCTGTATAATTCACCGGCACATATCCCATCTCATTAAAGCGGTTACGATTTCCTACAACCCATAAGAGATCACTTCTTGAACGAGAGCGTATCCAGTGACAACTGACAGCTGTATTTTTAGAGGCGGTGCGACGCAGAAGTTTCTTGACCATTAGTAAGCCTTCTTCTGTAATAATCGTTTGCCAAACATTATCACCAATGCGATTCGCGTAGGCATCTAATACACGTCGAGTACGATTTAATGCCTTCTTTTCACATTGACTAATAAAGGTTACCATCATAACTACTCACCTCGTTCCGCTTCTTCCGATCGATCAACGTCTTCCCACGAACGAAGCGCACCCTTTTTAACTTCCTCAAACATAAAATCGAGGCACTTATGTTGTGTAAATTTCTGCAATATCTGTTGCCTAAATTCTTGCTCTGTGGCTCGCTCTTTAGCACAGATAAAAGCCCATGGGAGTACTATCGAATCCTTAATGAGATCAGCTACATCAAAGACTAATGCGCCTCTTCTTGTCTTTCCATGCATCACTGCAAAACCATGAGGAATTCCTAATACCCAAAGCGTACAAGCAGCTAGCCCATAAGCAAGATAATTACCATGATTGAGGAAATCATTTGCATCATCATTTCCTTCATGATTACGGCTAAAGTCATGCAGACCTGTCTGCTTTCCTACAATTTTATAGAGTTGCTTTGTTAGGAGAGCTTCTGCAAGAAGAAGATCTCCAACCCTATTTATTGTAGGAATCTTTGATTCAAATACGGATAAAGCAGCAGCTAAATCAGGAAGATCGAGTGTCAATCCCTCTTGATGTAGATCTCGATCTTTCGCCCAGACATGGCGAAGAAAATTGATACGTGACTCTTGAAAGGATTTTGCAATCACTAACCTTTTCTGTTCATCAAACCAAAATCCTAACCAACCTTGAAGATATTCCGTTGGTCGATACTCACTCTGTGGTGTCATCCATTCAATCTCTGTCCCCATAAAAAGAGGTGTTCCCCCGCCACCACAAAAACCGATTAAGACACCGGCTGACGCAAGCATTCTAACTGCGGCTTGTGTGATAGACGTTCCGGTACCAAGTAGAATTACAGTCGTATTAGCAATCGGAATATTGTAGTAATGATTCTCCCGCTTCGCCTCTGTAAGATAGAGAACACGTCCATCTTTCTGCATCACCCGGCAATATTCCAAGTAATAGATATTCGCGCGTTTTGAGTGAAGAATTGCTTTTAGATCAGATCCATGCAGATATTCCATAATGATAATCTCAAAAGTTAAATTTTAAATAAGATTATCATATTAGATTAATTATTCATATAACCATTTAATCAAAATAAATTTTACCCTAACAACAAAAAACCTCAGCATCTTTCGATACTGAGGCCTTTCCCCGATCCCACCCTAGTAGAAAATCAGTGCTGTGGTAGTAAATAGTGTTATTTTACAGTGAGCCTGTAAATGATTCTTAACGTAAATGATGATAAGGGTTGCGTTGTTAGCGCTCATTAGTTAAGAGTTGGTTTTAGCACTCGCCTTTTCTACTTTGCCATTAAACATTATAACCCATTACTTTGGCTCTACAAGCGCTGTACGCCAATTAGTCGCTTGGATTTGGGTATCTAATTCCCGCCACTTTTTGGCAAGTGCATCATATTCTTTAGAAAGCTCTGCGACATCAACAATGCTTAGGAATTTAATCTCGGACATACTGTAACGATTAGTATTTTCGGATGCTCGATTGATCATCTGATTCAGAGTATCGCGCTTTTTCATCAGATTCTCCCGCTCGATCAGGGCATCCGCAAGACTCATTGTTTCAGAAAAAGGGGTTTCATTATTAGTCTGATTAATTCTTCCGACTAAATGCCCTAATTGATCAATGGCAATAAAGAGCTCTTTACGTACCTCTATAGGATCTAAAGCGGGCGTATCGCCTTCTTGAACTTTGACATTCTCTAATAAACGCTCATTGAGTTGAGCAATTCTTTTTTGTAAATCTGCGCGTATGTTGAGCGCTTCTCCTAAGGTCATCATATCTCCTTACCTATGTGTTATCTACATTATAGTAAATTTGGTTTAAGAAAAATGGTTTTAAACACCACTTGCAAGATGCCGGATAGAACGGCTTCCTTACTTATTACAGCCGATGCGCCGGCATTTAAACAAGCTTATTTTGAACCGATATTACTATACTTGTACTGTCTATGCATCTATGCATCTATGCTACTTAAATTCTAAGATAAATCGTCTAAGATGAAAGTTTATGTGTCTCTAATAGCTGATAATCTTCCATAAATGCTACTTTATATGAGAAATATTATACCATTTTTACGAGTATTGAGGATCTCAAAAGAAAACCTTCATACTCTCAATAGAATATGAAGGCCCTTATTATTGATTAATCACTTTATCACTTACAACGGTAATTATTGAGATCACCGAGATCGATAAGTAACAGTAAACACTATGGACGAATGGCAGTGACTTCGATCTCAACGCGCCACGCGGGATGCGCTAATTTTGCTACCTGAAATGCTGAACGCGCTGGTAACTTGTTCGTTTTTTCTGGGTTAAAGAATTGTGAATAACCATTCATAAAACCTTTAAAGTCCATTGTACCATCAGTCTCTTCGCCACCTACTAAGAAGACTTGCATTTTAACAACATCTTCCATAGTCAAACCAAGCTCTGCAAGATTCGCTTCTACTTGTTTTAAGATATTCACAGTTTGCGCTTCTGTATCACCGTATGCTTCGAGTGAATTAGCCGGTGCATCAGGATTGCTCACAGTAGGGACTTTACCGCTTAAAAATACGAGATTTTTGCCCGCAGGAATCTCAACTGATTGAGAAATAGGCATACCTTCCAATTTATGGTAAACCACTGCATCATCAGCACTTGCAACACCTACCACGAATGGAAGGGCTAATAAAAGACTCTTTAAACGCATAATATATACTCCTATTTAACAATTTTTGAAACCCATTACCGGATCTCACTATTTCGGCAGATAATCTACCTCGATAAAAGAAGATCTAAGTCTAAAATACTCAAGATCTTCAATCTCATGACTGCGATATTAGCTAAAACGTGTTACATCAAATGGTGTTGGATTAATCACAGGTTTTCTGTCCATTACTAAATCAGCCGTTAATTCACCTGCTGCAGGGCTTTCTGTCATACCCCAAACTGTTGCAGTATTAATCACTAAACCTGGATATTGTGGCACTTTAGAGATAATCGGTAATTCATCGTAAGTCGGTGCCACGATTGCACCCCAACGCTCAACCACCTCTGAGGCTTCAAATTGTGGGAATTCACGTTTCATCCGATTAAATACCGCATCTAAATGTTCATTATTTTGTGTTGCCGTTACAATACGATTTTTCTCAAATGGCGTGACTTCATCTAAATTCCAAGAGGTTGGAATTTGGAATGAACTTAAGAAATCGGGGCCAATTTTGAACTCAAGCGGTAATTCACCGCCCCCTAAAAGATGCATAAATTTAGGCCCTAAGAGAATGCTATCTTTCACGATTGAGCTTGTGAAAATACGAGGAGCAACAGCATAAGTACCATCAGCTTGTTCGCGGAAATGGATGCCATTTGGCAAATGAACATTGCCTTTTGGTGCGCCAGGAACGCCTGAAACACGTTGTTGTGAAAGGTAAACATTGAGTGTTGGAAGATCAACGCCTAAGTTCCCCATGAAAAGACGTGACCAAATACCGCCGGCTAACACCACTGATGAAGTCTTGATATTGCCCCTTTCAGTGACCACATCAGCAATTTTGCCACCTTCAGTTTCAATGCCTCGCACTGCACAATTAGTAAAGATTTTTACACCGATTCTTTGGGCATAACGCGCTAACACAGGCGTACCGGTTTCAGGATCAACAGAACCTGCATCTTCTTCAAACCCAGCAATCTCCCAATTGGTTTGTGCATCCGGAAGACGAGCTGCTAGCTCTTCACCATGAATAATACGTGTTTTAAGGGGTGTATCAAAGCCTGGATCTTCGCTATTCAACGCAATCCATTCTCTCACTGTTGCAAGTTCTTTATCTGTTGCAATGGCTTCCACTCGACCTTGTGTACGATAGCTTGTATCATCATTGACACGCGCATTCATTTCACGCCACAATTTTTTGCCATAATGATGTAGAGGGAAAATTTCAGGGGAGGTTTTATAGCTGATAATTTGGCTATAAGCACGACCTGATTGCTCACCACCGACTTCACCTTTCTCACAGATGGTGACGCTTAAACCGCGCTCTCTAAGATTAATCGCAGTCATAATTCCTTGAATACCAGCACCGATAATCACAACGTCAGATTGCTTCGGCAAAGGGCCTTCAGTCCCCACAACATGTTGCGCCCGAGATTGAGTTTGAATCAACGTTCCTTCTCTACGCATCATAGGGGTAACTACAGCTCCTGCACCTAATGCACCCACTGCACCAGCTCCGATAAGGAATTTTCGTCGTGAAATTTTCATCTTAACTACCTTTACCAATTGTTTATAAAAAATCAAATAAATTTACGAAGCGCGTATCATATCACGCCTCTTTTTTATTGATCACGATCAATTTTTGGTAAATTTGGCTAAGATCTATATCAAAATTAGAGATGGAAAATCGTTTTATCGAAGATATATCCCTATTATTAAATAGTTATCATTAACAACGATTCATGTTAGGTAAGGGAAAACCTCCTTATTTATATTTTAAATTGCTTTTTTTTTGCACAAAAAAACCGTTTCTTTCTCTCAAAAGAAACGGTTTTTGACCGAGTTTAACTTGCTTTTATCTGTTTAAAACTTAAAATATTCTGAATTTAAAATATTCTATATTATCAAATCATTACTAACCCTCAGGCCAGATGAACCAACCTTTGCTTTCAGGATCATTCTCGATAAATTGACGCATCTCGTCAGATTGGAATGCTTTTTTCACATCTTTGGCCCACTGTGTATTGGCATCTTTTGCTTTTACCGTCACCATTAATTCAAGGCTAGGAAGAAACGTCTCATGCGCTAATGCATGCTCTGAACCAATCCCTGCAAGAAGAGCCACACCGCCCGGCATAACCCCATAATCAATCTCATCTAATAGACGGGGGATCAATGCTGAATCAACTTCTTTGAACTGTAAATTTAGCGGATTTTCGATAATATCTTTCTGAGTTAAAGTTGCAATATCAGCATTCGGATTAACTTTAATCCAACCAATTTTAGCTAAAAGTGCATAAGAACGCGCCATATTAGAGGGATCATTTGGAATTAAAACAGTATCATTCTGTTTAACATTATCTAAAGAGTTCTGTTTGACCGAGTAGATAAAAGCAGGAATAGAAGGTGTATGTACAATCGAGACTAAATCTTGCCCTGTTTCACGATTGTAAACATCTAAATAGGCTTGATGTTGGGCTGTATGAAAATCAATTCCGCCCTCGACTAATGCCGTATTGGCATCTCGAAGTGTACTAAAATTAAGAAATTCAACTTTATACCCATCCGCTTCTAACTGTGGTTTGACTACTTTTTCCACTAATATATTATGCGCACTGGGAGGCATTCCTACACGCAACACCTTTTTATTAGCATCATCTTGTTCGCTATTACCACAGGCAGCGATGACTAACCCTATTAGCGCAACGCCTAACCACTTCACATATCCCTTCATCTGCAATCTCCTTCTCAATTTCGCTACTTTCTCATGATATGATTTTGTTATACGATTCAAGCAATCATTAAAGCATACTTAACATATAAGTTAAACTTTTTTATAGTATATTCCTCCTATTAAATCATTGATTTTGGCAAAAGAGAATCCTTTATCGACAAATAACGTCATCATAGAAGCGATAACGCTTAAATAGAATATCAATATTTTTAAATCTATTTAAAATAGAAGAATAAGAGAACATTTATCTTGCGATCTCCTTTTTGTTATAACATTTTGTTATTCCAACGACCTTCCAAAGCCGCTTTTAACGGATTTATTATCAACGACATAAAAGAGCGACATTATGCCCTACTATCTATTAGCAATGATCAAATTTATGATTGGCTTTACCATTATTTTGACCCATATGAATCTCACCGGTCGAACACAACTATCGCAACTTACGCCGGTAGATTTTATTGGAAATTTCGTACTCGGGGGCATTATTGGTGGCGTGATTTATAGCGATGCCATTCCTTTAACACAATATGTTGTCGTGCTACTCATTGGCGTATCGATGATTAGCCTCATTCATTGGATTAGCAAGCATATTCGATTGGTACGTAATGTAACTATCGGTAATCCCATTACGATTATCAAAGATGGTCAATTTCAGATGGAAATATTGAAAGAGAAACAGAATAAAATAGATATTCTCAACATTCTCTCCCAAATGCACGCTCAAGGTATTCACTCTTTTCAAGAGGTCTATTTTGCGCAAATTGAACCGAATGGCCAACTCACCATTATCTGTGATCGTGCGCAAATGCCCTCAATAGTGTTACTAAAAGAAGGAGAGGTTTATAAGGATGAATTAGAAAAAATTGGCCGAGATGAAACCTGGTTAAAGAGAGAGCTTGCCCAATTGAATCTCCATCAATTAGAGGATCTCTTTTTAGTAGAATTTTGGGATGGAAAAATTCACGCCATCCTACAAGATGGTTCAATGGTGCCGGCGCATTAAAACAATGAGATAGCAATGAGATAGCAATGAGATAGCGATGAGATAGAGATGAGAAAAGCCATTATTCCGATTCATTCTCTTTAAGAATTGGTCAGCATAATGGCTTAATCCTTATCTTATGTCTTATTGCTTCTATACGCTTATTTGTGTTTATTACGCATATATTACTTAATACCACTCTATACAACTCATCGATTGCTACTTTCCCCAAGCATCAGGATATTTATAACCAGCAAAGCGCTCTTTGGCATAAGCTTTAAATTCATCCGAATTATAAGCTTCTGTGACATCTTTTAACCAAGGCGCATCGACATCTTGAGTTTTCACCGCAGCCCAGTTAATAAAGATAAAACCAGGATCAGTAAAGAGTGCTTCAGAGAAAGGAATTTTTGAACTTGCAGCGTAATTACCGGGAATCACCACAAAATCCACATCTTCACGCACACGCGGTAATTGGGGTGCTTCTAATTGTACTAACTCAATGGCATAAGGATTCTCGGCAATATCTGCTTTCGTTGCTTTCAGTG
Source organism: Ignatzschineria larvae DSM 13226 (assembly GCF_038500265.1). Taxonomy (NCBI): domain Bacteria; kingdom Pseudomonadati; phylum Pseudomonadota; class Gammaproteobacteria; order Cardiobacteriales; family Ignatzschineriaceae; genus Ignatzschineria; species Ignatzschineria larvae. Next base: position 1,299,933 of record NZ_CP150637.1, read on the forward strand.
GATCAATGCCGGTTTTCAGTGTAATTAAGCCGGCATCTTGAAGTAGCATCAAAGTACGAGAAAAGTTACTAGGATCATTAGCAACAGCAAATTTACTACCCTTTGGTAAATTCTCTAAGCTATTTTTCTTACCACTATAGATTCCTAATGGCCCTGTCGGTATTTGAAACACCTCGGTTAGATCCAAATTATTCAATGTTTTGAAAGAATTTAGATATGGAAGATGCTGGAAGGTATTGATCTCTAGTGAACCATCCGCTAATGCTCTATTCGGTAAAACGTAATCGGTAAAAACAACAAGTTCTACTTCATAGCCTTTTTTCTCTAATTGCGGTTTCACAGAATCGGTCACCATATCTGCAAAATCCCCAACCGTTGTGCCGATACGGATTTTTTTCAAATCGTGAGAATCCGCTGTTTTATCCTCAGAATTACAAGCCGCTAAAATAGTAGTTGCCCCTATTAATGCAACTAAAAGCCCCTTTTTCACAAATTGTTTCATATTATCTCCTTAAGACGATCTTCATTCATTATGAAGTCGATATTCAATATTGGTATGTAACTATCGATATGTATTTGGATATATTCTTGAATTCATATTCTTAACTTTATACCCTTGAATCGGTCAATGACTATCTTGCGCCCAAGCTTCCGGCAATTGATAACCTTCAAAATGTTCGGCAGTATAGGCTTTGAGTTCCTCTGAATTAAATGCATCAGTAATTGCCTTTAACCAAGGTGCATCACGATCTTCGATACGTGCAGCTGACCAGTTAACAAAGGTAAAAGTTGGCTCTGTAAAGATGGCATTTTTAGGATCTAAGCCGGCACTAATCGCAAAATTTCCATTGATCGCTGAGAAATCTACATCTTGTAGTGAGCGTGGCAGTTGTCCGGCATCTAATGTAATAATTTCAATATTAAGTGGGTTTTCAGCGATATCTTCCCGAGAAGCTGTCAGATAATTCGTATTCTCTTTCAACTTAATCCAGCCTAAATAATCGAGAATCACAAGCACACGTGCATAGTTAGAGGGATCATTCGGTGCAGAGACTTTCATTCCTTGATACGCATCTTCTAAACGCTTGGTTTTACCGGCATACAGCCCGTAAGGTGCCGTTGGAATTTGAAAAACCTCTTCAATGGCTAAATGATGTTGCGCCTTAAAAGCATCTAAATAGGGTTTATGTTGGAAGATATTGATATCTAAGTCGCCATCGGCTAGTGCTAGATTAGGACGGATATAATCGGCAAACTCAATGAGTTTATAACTATAACCTTGCTTCTCAAGCAATGGCCCAACAACATCTCGCACTATCTGCCCATTGACACCGATTGTAACACCGATGACGATCTCTTTTTTCTCGCTTGCTGGAGCTGTTTCTGTACTTTTCTGTGTCTCATTACAACCTACAAGTACTAAAGCTGAAAGTGCGATCACAGTGATCAGTTTGCCCCATATCTGTTGATAAAATCGTTGAAAGTATTGTTTCATTAAAATCACTCCTCTTTGTCTTAAATATTGGTTTACCATCTGAAATCATAGATAGACCTAAATAATTCATTATCAAAAAGACACAAAAAAACCCGCAACATCTGTTACGGGTCATCTATTCGGATAGAAGAGATAGTCTAATAACTCTACTCTCTATATCACGCTTTAGCTGTTGTGCCCGCAAGCTGTATCAAATCGGCAAGATCTATTTAAGCGCTTATTATGAGAAGTGTCAAATTTTTCTCTCAAGCATCCAACAATTTATAACGCTCCATTCTCATTTATAGGCTCATGTTAATACACGAATAGACTCTTATTAGAAGTCCCAACTACGCTTACGTCGTGTTTTCGCAAACAGCCGCGGTAGAATGGCAGAACCAAGAATGATCCCCCCCAATAGAATCAATGCACCTGCTGTCCATTCACTACTACGATTTGCATCCTGTAGTCGGCTATTTTCCTGTTTTAAACGGGTGATTTCGACCTTTTGTACATGATCTTGTTTATTAAGCTCATCATTCTTTTGAGCCAATTCCATTTCATGAGAATAGAGTTTTTTGAGCTCTACAATCTCTAATTTCAGTGCCTCATTTTCGGCTGTCAAAATTTCAACTTCTGAAGCCATAGCCTGTCTTTCGTCATTGAGCTTTTGTATATTATCCTCTTCTTGCTGCTTTAAGCGTTCAATTTCCGCTTCTAATGACTCATTTTCCTTAAGAAGTGGCTCATAACGGGCTTTCGCTTCTTCAATATAGTTACGGGCACTGGGTTCATCCATCAGAAATTGACTATGAATCCATCCGGTACGATTGCCGTCATAGCGAATTTGCACATAGCCATTTCGGGTTGCTAGTTTCTCTACAGGCTCACCAGCATTAATCATTTTAGTAATCCGATAGTTATCCCCTGAACCCGCTCGCACAGGCGCTTGCAGCTTATCACTAATATAGAGCTGTTCAGAAAAAGCAAAAGAGAAACTCGAGACAAGTGCCATGGTTAGTAGATATTTAGAAGCTTTCATACAATGCGAACCCTATTTCATAACTATTTTAGGAAGAGGCATTATACCTGAAAATTGTGATTACTTTAGAATCCTTTTACCATTTAATCGCCCTTTTCATTACTCGCCTCATTTGTGCTACTTCTATAAACCTTTACCCTTAAGGTGGATAAATAATGATAGAATGAGCACTATCAATAGTATTCATAATACTGATTAGGATTTTGGAATTAGAGGTGAATATTTACAACGATTTTCCATCTAGGAGTAAAACATGAAAGTATATATCATCACAGGCGCATCTCGTGGCATTGGTAATAGTTTAGCTTCAATATTAGAAGCGGAAGGACATAAAGTTTTACGAGTTGCTCGAACTAATCCTGCAGGTTTTTCTAATCTGATGACAATGGATATTACAGCACCGGAAGCCACATTACGCATTATGGAATGGCTAACGCCGCTCTTACCATTAGCGACTGAAGTGACGCTCATTAACAATGCCGGCGTTATCGAACCCATTCAAAAAATCGGGGCATTAAATACGAATGCCATTCATAGAGCGATTGCCATCAACGTGACGGCACCGATTGAACTGAGCAATGCTTTTGTGGCATTGACACAATCACTTCCTATCACAAAACGTATTATCAATATCTCCTCCGGTGCCGGTCGCCATGTTTACGAAGGTTGGTCAATTTATTGCACAACGAAAGCAGCTATCGATCATTTCAGTCGAGCGCTCTACCTTGAACAACAATCCATGAAATACCCTATTGCCATCACGGCTTTAGCGCCCGGCGTCATTGATACCGATATGCAAAAAGAGATCCGAGGAAGTGAGCAATCGGCATTTCCAAATGTTACACGTTTTATTGAGATGAAAGAGAGTGGCGCTCTACTCACACCGCACGAATGCGCTGAAAAAATCATTGCCTATATACAACGCCCTAATATACTGTCGGATGATCCTATTACAGATATCAGAGAGATGTAACTCCCTATTTCTAAGGGAAACTCTTAATATCGCCTATTATTTCTACAATTTTGAGTAAGAAAAAGGGTTGTAATTTTACCAAAATAGATTATCATCTTTCCCTGTAGCAACGGTCTGTCAGCAACGATCTTTTCAAACTGAAATAAAGCAGTAACACTCAATAATTTCTTGACAAGATTTGATAGCACTGTATAATCTACATCTCAAATGCGAGCGTGGCGAAATTGGTATACGCGCTAGACTTAGGATCTAGTGGTTCATCCGTGAGAGTTCGAGTCTCTCCGCTCGCACCATATTTAGTTATGGTGATTAGATCACCTTAATAAGATTTAAAAGGTGCTTACATAGCACCTTTTTTTATATTTAAATTTTTAGTAGTTCTAGATAGCTCTAGTTATATAGCAAAATAGTTTAATCAAAGCGTTTAAATTTAGTTAAAATAACCAATGTTTACATCAGGTTAAATTCAAATTTTTCGTTTAGATTTGATTTATTGATTTAATTTTCAGATTCAACTTAACAGTCAGGTATAAGATATGTCAGTAGAAACATTAGAAGGCCTCAAACGCCGTGTAGTGATTGAACTTGATGAGCAAGAGATCAACAAAGATATTGAGAATCGCCTCAAGAATCTTGCTCGCCGCGTCCGTGTTGATGGATTCCGCCCTGGGAAAGTACCAGTTAAAGTCGTTCGCAGCATGCATGGTGCAGAAGTTGAGAACGAAGTCATTGGCGAAGCTATTGGCAAAAAATACCAAGCAATCATCGCTGAAAACAAGCTCTCTCCAGCAGGCCAACCTGTTGTAGATATGCCAAATCCAGAGAACAAATTTTCGTTCACTGCAGAATTTGAAGTGATGCCAGAAGTGAAACTTGATCATCTTGACAAGTTAGAAGCCGTTAAATTTGAAGCAGAAGTTACGGATGCTGACCTTGAAAACATGCTTAAAACACTTCAAAAACAGAGCCAAACTTGGAAAGAAACCGATCAAGCTTCTAAACTTGAAGATCGCGTAACTATTAACTTTGTAGGTCGCGTCGATGGTGAAGTATTTGAAGGAGGTTCTGCAAATGATACTCCGCTTCTCCTTGGTTCTAACACCATGATCCCTGGTTTTGAAGATCAAATCGTGGGCATGAAAAAAGGTGATATCAAAACGATTAAAGTCACCTTCCCTATGGACTATCAATCAGAAGAGTTAGCCGGTAAAGAAGCTGAATTCGATATTGAAGTCAATAAAGTAGAAGAAGGTCAATTACCTGAAATTGATGCTGCATTTGCAGAACGTTTCGGCATTGAAAATGGCGATGTTGAAAAACTTCGTTCAGAGCTTCGCAAAAATATGGAGCGTGAATTAAATAACGTAATCCATAATCGCTTTAAAGCATCTATTCTTGAATCTCTCGAAAAGAATCATGAAGTAGAAGTGCCAGAAGCATTAGTGATCGCAGAAGCACAATCAATGGCGCAACAATCTAACTTCCCACAGCCCAAAACGCGTGAAGAAGCTGATCAATTAATGGAATTAATCCAACAAATCTTCGCAAAACAAGCTGAACAAAAAGTACGTTTAAGTCTTCTTGTAAGCCAATTTATCGAAGATAGCCAAATGAAACCTGATGAATCATATGTTGATAAACGTTTAGAACTCATCGCTTCAACTTATGAAGATCCAGCTGAAGTGATCGAACACTTCAAAAAAGATAAAAACAGTATGCAAAATATCCGCAACATCGCACTTGAAGATCAAGTAGTTGATCTTTTAGCTGAAAAAGCGGCAGTTGTTACTGAAAAGAAAACTTTCGATGAGCTTATGAACCAAGCGCAAAGATAGTCAAAAGTATTCATGAAGTAGCCTCTATCCTTGATTCTTCATTGAAATTTCAAATGATTTAGGCTACACTAGTGATTGGTGCTCTTCTTAAAGCCTGATTATCATACTTTAACAAGAGCAATTTTTATTTAAACTTTATTAAATTGGGGTGATGTTCAATGCCTTCCGTCAAAATTCGTGAGAATGAACCATTTGACGTTGCTATGCGTCGTTTTAGACGGTCTTGCGAGAAAGCAGGTATCGTATCTGAGGTGCGTGCACGTGAGTACTATGAAAAACCGACAACTGAAAGAAAGCGTAAGAAGGCTGCGGCTCAAAAGCGCCATTATAAACGTATAATGCGCGAATCGAACCGTAGAATCCGTTACTACTAATCGTTGTTTAGTTTACTAAGTATTTAGTACATTAATAAGCTACTCAATGTGAGTAACATTAAAAGCCCTAGATTTCGATCTAGGGTTTTTTATCATTTTGGGATTTACTATTTATATAGTAATATCGGTTCAAAATAAGCATTATTTAAGGTCTTACCTGCCTACTTCTCTACTGTTTACTGACTACTGTTTACTTAGTCTATTTACCGAGCATTATCTATATCTCACTTTGGCAAAATAAACTCGACATTAGTAATATGATAGAATGTTAATCATATATATAAGAGGTTTAATCATGAAGAAAAAGATTTTAACTCCCACAATAATCACCTTGCTAGCCTTAGTCATCGCCGGCTGCGCTTCTAGTAGTCCAAGTATGCATTATCGCAATGACTACTCTAATCAAGTCTATGGTCGCCTCAGTTTTGGCTATAATCTTGGTAACTAACTACACACTACATCGACACACTAAACCGATATTATAGTAAGATCGGTTCAAAATAAGCTTATTTAAATGCCGGCACATCGGCTGTAAGAAGTAAGGGAGCTGTTCTATCCGGCATCTTGCAAGCGTTGGTTAGTCAGGTTTTATGCGCTTTTTAAAACCCCATGCTAACTGCTATCAGTGGGTAGCGTAATCACTGCATTGGTCACCTTGATGGTTGAAATCAACTTACCGGTTGTCCCTGAGTAGACGTTCACATCCCAAACGTGGGTTCGTTTACCACGATGTTGCAATGTCGCTTTAGCAATTACTCGATCCCCTACTCTCGCCGATGAGATATGGCTTGCACTAATTTGCATGCCTACACAACCAAGCTCAACCGGTAAAATCGCATATGATCCAATACCTCCGATCGTTTCAGCTAAGGCTATTGTTGCACCACCATGCAAATATCCCATCGTCTGTTGATGTTTTTCTGTCACCGGCATAATAGCTTCCGCATAATCTGCCTCTAATTGTAGAATTTCAATCTCTAAGGTCTTTAAAAGATTCATCCCTTGATAGCGATTAATTGCCGCAACCGTTCTCTCACCTTTCATAAAATCCCCTTCATTAATTATAATTATCAATTCAAACTAGTAAGACTATGAATCAATCCACAAATTCATCAACTCATAAAATCAGATATAATATTAACCATACAGCATTTACCTTCATCGACTCTCTATTTTATTAAGAAGATTGACTTTATTTTGCAAAATATCGGCAAAAACTAATAAATAGTGACGATGATAGTGCCTTCTGATACAGTTTTACGCTACAATGACAAGAATCATCTCATTTATCCTCAAAAAAGGAAAGAATCACTATGAATATTCAAATTTGGTCTGATTTCTCTTGCCCTTTCTGTTATATTGGCAAGCATAATTTAGAACAAGCAATCATGCTTCTCTCCGAAGATGAAATGGCACAGATCAAAATTCAATACCGTAGTTTTGAATTAGCACCTGATGCACCGCGCTTTACGGATCAAACACTAGCAGAAGTATTAGCTGAACGTTACCAAACCACGGTGGAAAAAGCGAAAGAACTAACGGTGAACTCCGCAGGTATGGCAGCGACTGTAGGCCTAACCATTAATAATGATAAAATCATTCCTACAAATACTTTCTTAGCCCACCAACTATTACATTATGTTGCTAGCAAAGCGCCGGGCAAGATTAAAGCTTGTGCCGATCTACTCTTTAAAGGCTACTTCCAAGATGGCATTAATTTAAGTGATATCGTCGCACTGATTGAAATTGCCGATAAACTTAAACTCGACCTGACCGATGTTAAAAAAGCGTTAGATGATGAGGTTTACGTCAATGCGGTTCGTGATGATGAGGCCATTGCACATCGAATTAATATTCAAAGCGTTCCCTTCTTTGTCATTGATAATGAAGTCGCGATACAAGGCGCTCAAAAAGTGGAAGACTTTCATCAATTTTTAGTGGAATACCTCAAAGAGCAAAATAAACAAGGTCATGAAAATCCCCCTACGCAGGATGCATAATTTTTTCTTTTATTATTGATAGGAGTTTACTATGTCTATGGAATTACTGATTGTCGTAGGTTTTTTTGCTATTGCAGTCATCGGTTATATTGCTTCGCTCTTCTTTTTATCAAAAGAGGGAGTCAAAAAATTGTGGATGAGTTTATTACTCATTGCTTTTGTGATTATGCTCGTATCACTCATTGTGATTCGTTTTGATACTTCAGGATTTTTAGCAGATCCAAAATTAATGTCTGAATTCTACTTTGCTTATTTCGTCATTGTAGCGCTAATCGTGCTCGGTATTGTTAATATTTGGGCTTTCAAAAAAGTGATCTGGCGTGTTTTAACAGGTAAACCACTGAACTTTGAAACACCTGAAGAGCTTAAAGAACGAGAAGAAAAAGCAGAAGCTAAAGAACGTAAATAAGCAGTATACTTCTTTTCACTTTTTTATTCGTAATGAATGACTAGAGAGCTACAGTAACTCATTAATAAAATCCCCATTTAAAAATGGGGATTTTTATATGAACCTATTTAAATGAAATAGCCCATCTTGAGCGGTTTTAGAGAACAATCTATAATACGTCCTTAATCATCATGCAATATCACCTGCATAAGGAGTTTCATGAGCAAACAACACGAGCGAATCAATACCCCTCCTTACTTCTCTTTAAGCTTTACAGGGAGAATTGGTCGATTAGAATTTGCCAATCGTTTTGTCACCTACTTGGTACTTTTTACCCTAATCTATCTGCTCTACTTCTATGTCGCAGAAAAAGGGATCTTTTCATTATTTAGTGAAAATGATAAATCCATTGATATGACAAAAAATCTGATTCGTCTTATTTTCTATAGCGGCTATGTGGGTGCAATCATAGTGCTCTATTTACGAATGATTATTATGCGTTTGCATGATATCTCACTCTCAGGTTGGTGGTCTTGTCTGCTCTTTCTCTGTCCCTATCTACTCGATCTAGCGGTCATTATGTTACCGATGACACTGTCTCGGGAGGCTTTTTATACTTACTTTTTTATGCTCTTTACTGTAAGCCTTGCAATCAGACTCTTTCCTTTTATGATGCCCGGCAATAAACAGCTTAATCAATATGGTCCGCCATCTCGTACTGGTACACCTTTAGGAATCATTATATTAATCATCGTATCTGTTGTAGGTTGCTATTTCCTCTATCGTTATATTACCTTACAGAGCCTCTCTATCGCATTTCTCTATAACCTATAGTCTCTAGTTTATGCCTGATAACTTCATATAGAGAAATATAAGATAATGAATACAACAATGGGATGAATGTGTTATTGCACCCATCCCGTTTTAGCAAATTTGAACCTATTTAAAATAATGCGGATACTGTACTACTGCATTTACTAGTAATTGTAACCCTAAACGCATTCCATCTTCATCAATCCCAAATTTAGGGTGATGATGCGGATAATTAAATGCCATCTCTTCATTGCCGCCCCCCACAAAAAGAAAGGTAGAAGGTACGATTTTTGAGAATGCACTAAAATCCTCACCACCGAGCATACATTTTTCTGTAATAATCGTAGCGCCTTCAATATTTTCAGCCACTTGCCGCATGAAGGCTGTTTTTTCAGGATTATTATAGGTCACGCCATAACCCACCATATAGTCGATCGTACACGTTGCACCATATTCTTCACAGGTCGATTCTGCCATCTTGATAATATTACTTTTAAGGATCTCACGCACTTCGTCACTCGAAGAACGAACACTTCCACCTAAACGACAAGTATCAGGGATCACGTTTAAAGCCTCTGTTCTTCCCGCTTGAAATACCGTATTGCTAATGACTGCCGGCTCTTGTGGCGAAACCATACGGGAGACAATTGTCTGCAACTTCTGGACAATCATTGAACCAATAATAATAGGATCAATGGCCATATCAGGTTGTGACGCATGTCCGCCCTTACCTTGAATATGGATCTCATAGGTATCCGAATTTGAGCTCGCCGGCCCCTCTTTAATATCAATAATCCCCACCGGCATTCCTGACCAGATATGTTGGCCATAGATAAAGTCCAACTCATCAAATAGCCCAGTTTTGACCATCTCTTGCGCACCGCCAGGCAGTAACTCCTCTGCATGTTGGAAAATAGCCCATACTTCCCCTGTCAACTCTTCAAAATGGTCATCAAAATAACGACAAGCAGCGAGCAACATTGAAGTATGAATATCGTGACCGCAAGCGTGCATTACACCATCGTTTTGAGAGCAAAATGGTAACTCTGTCCGCTCTTCTTTAATCGCTAAGGCATCAATATCTGCACGAAGTCCAATCTTTGGTCCTGGCTTTCCGGTCACAAATTTCACTAATACACTCGTGCCAACGGGCCGAATAATCTCAGCATGTTTCAATTGCTCCATTTCCCTGATAATGTATTTCGCCGTTTCATATTCCTGAAAAGAGAGCTCAGGATGAGCATGAAGATGACGACGATTTTCAATAAGTTTTGCTTCATAAGGCTGTAATTCTGCTTGTGTAACGAGTTTCATAATATTCCTTCTAGTAATTCAATAATCGATTTATTTTATTAATCGTAATCTTTATTAATCGTAATTCTTAATTCATTTGGTTAGATATTGGGTGAATGTTTCCCCAGTAATTCACTCAGTAATTTATTGCTATATAGCTAACGCTTGCTGTTAGTCATCGTTAGCTTCATTCCCATTAGGTTTATTTGAGGATCATCAAATAATCAAGTTCTGATGATCTCCTATCTATCTAAAAATATTGTTGCTCAAGATGAATCGGACCGCCTGGACCTACCGGCAAACCTGTCCAGTACCAAATTAAGACAAAGATCGTCCAAATCAAGCCTAATGCCAATGTATAGGGGAAGAGATTTGAGATTAAGGTTCCTAATCCCATATTCTTATCATACTTCTTCGCAAAAGTGAGAAGTAGCGGTAAATAAGCCATCATCGGCGTAATGGGATTAGTAATAGAATCGCCGATACGATAGAGAATCTGAGTAAAGGCCGGGTGATAGCCTAAGAAGAGGAACATCGGCACAAAGATCGGCGCTAATAGTGCCCATTTAGCAGAAGCACTCCCGATAAAGATATTGATGAGACTTGTGATAAAAATAAAGCCAATAATCAGCACAAATCCACTTTGATGTTCAAGGAGTGAAGCACCTTTTATAGCGATAATGAGTCCTAAATTACTCCAGGCAAAAATAGCAATCATCTGCGCCGAGAAGAACACAATCACAATAAATGTACTCATTCCCGCCATTGAGCGATTCATCATCTCCACGATATCTTTAGAGCTTTTCGCTTTTTTGGTAATCACCGCATAAATCAGTCCCGGCACAAAGAAGATGACAGCGATCACAACCGCAACCCCTTTGATGAGAGGACCATCAATTAAACTGCCAGATTCCGGGCTACGTAAAAAGCTAGACTCAGGAATAGCTAATAGCGTGATCAACACCAATATTGTCATTAGAGCGTAATTGGCCCATTTTAGCCCTCTCTTCTCTAGATCAGTCAAATCATCAATCTCATGAACGCTGCCCACTGCTTCATAAGTTCCCAACCGAGGAATAATCACTTTATGCGTAATAAAGAGAATCACAAAAAGTAGTAGAAACATCGATGCAGTCATAAAATACCAGTTCATTGCAATATTCACTGGCACATCCACATTAATGGTTTTAAGCCCGGCCTCTGTAAACGACAGAGCCAAAGCATCAGCCATGCCGATAACCACATTTGCCGCAAATGCGCCTAATGCCGCGGCATAAGCCATCACTAATCCTGCAATAGGATGATACCCTAAGCGTAAGAAGATCATCGCAGCCAATGGTGGAACTACAATCTGTGAAGCGTCGCCGGCAACGGTGCCGATCATCGCCACTAGAATAATTACCGGCATAATGAGTTTTGTCGGTGCTTTTTCTACCGTTGAGATCATCAATGCTTTGAAGTACCCGCTATGCTCTGCAACACCAATCCCGAACATCACCACAAGTACAACACCTAATGCCGGAAACTCTGTGAAGTTAGAGGTTGCTTTATTGATAATTTGTGTTAATCCATCGATAGTTAATAAATTGACTACCTCTACTGTTTGCTTAGTTACGGGATTGAATGCGGAAACATTCATCATATGCAAAATTGCCGAAGCAATAATCGTTAAAACTGATAATCCGATAAAGATCATCACCGGATCAGGGAGTTTATTCCCCCAATATTCAATTCGGTTTAAAAACCGCATAAAGAGACTCGGCTTCATCGCTTCTGTCGTCATAGTTGCTCCTTTGGTATTGTCATTTCTTACTTTATTATTGTCATGTAAGATTATTATCTTATGTATGAGTCCACTTCTATATTGATTACTTTTTTGTACTCTGTCTTAGGTATAGCAGATCTTTTATGAAAAATTAAATTTATTGTAGATTTATTACACTCAACTATATGTCTATACATTTAGAATTCCATCTAACAAAATGAAACATAAAAGATTTAAAATATTGAAAATCAATATTTATAAGGTCACTTTATCGATTTAAATCGCGCAAAAATGATAAAAATCGATATAAATTGCTCTTTTCTAATACTTTTATGACTTGACATAATAGGCTTTTCAATTCTTCATTTCGATGAATTCCCATCGATTTCAAGCAATATTGCGCAGTAATTAAACAAACATGACCCCAAAAATCCTAATAAGTCTGATTCGCTATCTTCTGCACTGACCATAAAAAGTAGACATTTATACCTTTCAAATACCATTTTCTCTTTCGCTACTTCTAAACAAATGGATACCAATCCAATAAATAATACCCCTTTGAATCATTGACATTGATTTATAAAAATTGACAATATTAGCGTACAATAACTTACCTTTTGAATAAATTATTCAGCAATATATCTATAAAAGTTATCTATAAAAATACTCCATTAGAATAGGATCATTGATATATGAAATTATCTTCTAAACTTATATTAGCACTGAGTTTTGCCAGCCTCACAACAATAGCTCAAGCAGATTCTCTGAGCCTTGGATTAATAGGTGAGATCGACCAATCGCCTTATGTCGGCGTTGATCATGATAATAGCGTGAAGCCCTATATTAATTACGAATCCCCTTACTTCTATATCGATGGCTTAGAAGCGGGATTTTATCTACATCAATCGGTAATGCAACAATTGACACTCGGTATCCTCTATGATGAGACGGGGTTTAAACCTAAACACAGTCATAATTGGCAGATGAAGCAACTAGATCGCCGGAAATATAGCGCAATGGCCACCTTGGATTATACAGTCATTACTTCATTCGGTGCTTTTGGAGCAACCTTAAATCACGATATTTTAGGCCGCAGTAAAGGGACGACCTTTGCCATTAATTATGGTATTGCACAAACTTTTGATAAGCTCACCGTAATGCCCTCTGTCGGCTTAACTTGGCAAGATCGCCGTTACAATAACTATTACTATGGTATTACAGCCGCAGAATCAAAACGCTCTGGCTTAGCACAATATAAAAGTAAGCAAGGGATCAATCCCTATATCGAGCTTAATTTAAGCTATCAAGCAACCCCTAAATGGCAAATTATGGGAACCGCACGCTATGATCATCTCAATAAGCAGATCCGTCGAAGCCCGATGGTCAATCGCAATAATCTCTATTCTCTGCAACTTGGATTTGCTTATCAATTCTAAGAGTAATCAGAGCTAATATTCATTTGAGTGCTAAATGAAACCCTCGTTACATCATCATATTCAATAAGTTAAGAATTAAAACGCTTGATTGTTACAAAAAGTACACAGAAAGCTAATACACAAGCAGAGTGATGTAATAGATAATGCGCACGATTATATATTTATTGATAGATATTGATGTTAGATGAAATATTTTTGCAGGTCAGATAAACTCTAACTTTAAGTTAAATCCTTACTTAATAGAATTTAAAGGCTTTTTGGCGCTTCTGAGAATATCTAACGCGATATCACATATCACGTTTAATTCATTGACAACACGGAGCTTGACAGATGAAAAATCACACTATCGATGAACAGCAATTATTAAAAGATGAAGCAAAATATTGCTCTTTTGGGGACACTGTTCACTATGTAGATCCGCCTAAAATTTTCACAAATTGTGAAGGTAGTTATCTCTATGATGCCAACGATATTCAATATCTTGACTTACAGATGTGGTATTCAGCAGTCAACTTCGGTTATAAAAATGAGCGCCTCGATAATGTACTCAAGCAGCAGATCGACACATTGCCACAAATGGCAAGCCAATATCTTCACCCTACTAAAATCGAATTAGCGAAAGCAATCGCCACCGATATGGAACGTAAGTTTGGTAAAGAGGGACGGGTTCACTTCAATGTCGGCGGATCACAATGTATCGAAGACTCCTTAAAATTAGTGCGTAATGCAACCAATGGTAAAAGCTTGATGTTCGCTTTTGAAGGTGGATATCATGGCCGTACTTTAGGCGCTTCCTCAATTACTTCAAGCTACCGTTATCGCCGTCGCTATGGTCACTTTGGTGAGCGCGCACACTTTATTCCTTTCCCTTACCCTTTCCGTCGTCCTAAAGGAATGACTGCTGAAGAGTACGGTGAACATTGTGTCAATGAGTTTGCTCGCCTCTTTGAAACAGAATATAACGGTGTTTGGGATCCTAAAGTGAATGAAGCTGAGTATGCTGCATTCTATATTGAAGCAATTCAAGGCACCGGCGGTTATGTTATTCCACCCCGTAACTTCTTTAAAGGTTTGAAAAAAGTTTTAGATCAGTATGGCATTTTATTAGTGGTCGATGAGATCCAAATGGGCTTCTATCGTACTGGTAAACTCTGGTCAATTGAGCACTTTGATGTAACACCTGATGTATTAGTATTCGCAAAAGCACTCACTAATGGTCTTAATCCACTTGGTGGATTATGGGCGCGCGAAGAACTGATCAACCCTGAAGTCTTCCCACCGGGATCCACACATTCAACCTTTGCCTCAAACCCCTTAGGAACGGCACTAGGCTTAGAAGTGATGAAGATGACGCAAGAGATGGATTATGAAACGATGGTCATGAAAAAAGGGGAACACTTCTTAGAAGGCCTACGTGATCTACAAAAACGCCATAAAGAGATCGGCGATGTCGATGGCTTAGGCTTAGCACTTCGTGCCGAGATCTGTACTGAAGACGGCTTTACTCCTAATAAACCATTACTAGATAAGATGGTAGATATTGGTCTAGCCGGTGATCTTGAATGGAATGGCAAAAAAATGGGCTTAGTACTTGATGTCGGTGGTTACTACAAAAATGTCATTACCCTTGCCCCTTCACTTCATATCTCTACTGAAGAGATTGATCAAGGATTAGCCTTATTAGATCAACTTTTAACGCGTGCTAAAAAGAGCTAAATCATAGTGTTAAACACGATATTGAAAGATAACACTAAAAGTATCAAATAGAGAGATGGGTTAATTTAGAAAGATCATAGATTGGACTAAATTGACCCTCTTTTTTTAAAAATTCTTTTCTAAATATGACATTTTGTATAGTGAGATCGGTTCAAAATAAGCTTCTTAAAATGCCGGCGCATCAGCTGATCGAGGTAAGGAAGCCGTTCTATCCGGCATCGTGCAAGTGTTGTTTAGTACGGTTTTATATTACCCCATAATAGCTGTTTAAAAGCCATTTTTCTTAAACCAAATTTACTCTACATACTCCTCAAATCGCTTCTCATCTCAGCTATTTAACATTTTTTTAAGGGAATTATTGTGCAATATCTTACACAACTGGAACCAACTTCTCTTATCCATCAATTCAACGCGCACCCACCTTATGATTTTATCATTCAAAATCGAATCCCTGAGCTCCCGGCATTTAGTGCGCCTTTTAATCTTTTGACAACCGCCGATCATGATTTTGTTCAAAAGTTCTCTAAAATCCCGTTACATCGCTTCTTAACACGGCTTTTAACGTGGAATAGCTGCTTTGTGGGTACCACTGTGTCTGAATATTGCCTATTACCTCAAGTCACTGATAAGTCTGAATTAGCGAATCTTGCCGGACAGATTCGCTCACAATATACTCGCGATTTTGCCCTGACTATTGTGAAAGATATCCCCCAAAACTCGCCCCTATTAACAGATGAGGCTAATCAAGCAGCCGCTACTTTTAAAGAAGCACTCACTGCTGAAAACTTCCTGATTCTCTCTGGGCAAGCCCTCGCTTGGGTTCCCATTGATTTTGCTAATTCAGAAGAATATATCGCAAGGCTCTCTAAATCCCGGCGTAAAGATATGCGGCGTAAACTCAAAAGTATGGCGGATATCGAGATTCAGATTCTTCAAACCGGTGATGAATGTTTCTTTGATACGGAATTATTAACCGACTATTACGAGTTATACCTCAATGTTTTTAATCAGAGTGAGATTCATTTTGATCAATTAAGCCGAGACTTTTTCAACGCTATTTTGCAAGATAGCAGCAGTCATGGCCTAGTATTTACCTATTCCTATCAAGGGAAACTGATCGGCTATAATATCTGTTATATCGTAGGTGACAGCTTGATTGATAAATATGTCGGTTTTATCTATCCTGATGCTAGAACCCATAATCTCTATTACTTAAGTTGGTTCTATAATTTAGATTATGCTGCCACCCATGGCTTAACGCGTTACATTGCCGGTTGGACTGATCCTGAAATTAAAGCTTATTTAGGTGCCTCTTTTACCCTAACTGAACATGCGATCTATATTCGTAACCCTATTTTAAGAGCTATCTTAAAGCGATTGAGCCATCATTTTGAAAGCGATCAAAACACCTTAGAAAAACTGAATCAAAAAGATTGATAAAATCGGCCAACAGATTAACAGCAGACTCATAAGAAAATGACTATTACAATGAATGAAATAACAGCGCCCCCCCTTATCCTCAATTTTGATCAGAGTGTGCATTTAGCATCAGCTCAAACCATCGAACTCACAGCGTGGCAAGAGAGCATTCGGTTTGGTTCAAGTATGAAAAATTTTGATATCTTACGTCAAGCGCTCAATCACCAAATGCCAGACCAATATGGTCCGGTATTTGTGGGCAGTGGTGATTATCATCATATTACGCTTCTATTATTAGAACGACTTCTAGCAAAGCAGAGCAATAGCCTTATAGGCACTTCTACAGATCAGCAACCCATTGATCTTATTGTGTTTGATAATCACCCTGATAATATGCGCTTCCCTTTCGGCATTCATTGTGGCTCGTGGGTATTTCATGCCGCGAAACTGCCACACATTCGGCATATTCATGTTATAGGAATTACCTCAAATGATATTGGCTTTGCCCATGCAATTGAAAATCACTTCCGCCCGCTCTATCGCAACAAACTCACCTATTGGTCAATGCAGGTCAATACACAGTGGGCACACTATATCGGCTTAAAAAAAGCCTTTAAAAGTTTTGCTTCACCGGATCAATTAATCGACTGCTTCTTACAAACTATGAAAAATGAGACCCATAATCTCTATCTCTCCATCGATAAAGATGCCTTTAGTACAGATGTCATTCAGACCAATTGGGATCAAGGAATCTTAGAAGAAGATCATTTATGGCAAGTGATCGATCAACTCAAACCCCGTATTATCGCCGCAGATATTACCGGTGAAGTATCCGAATATCATTATCAAACCCCTTGGAAACGCTTCTTAAGCAAACTCGATCAACAAGCCCCAATTCCACAGGAATCTCTCACCATTTGGCAAGAACAACAAAATGCCTTTAATACAAGAATTATTGAGCGATTGAAGGAATAAGGAATTGATCTAATTTATTGTTCCCTAATTTCATAAATCTGTCCTATTTTTATAGAAATATAAAAACTTACTTCATCGAAAATGCTAATTGAAATCTTAGTCATTTTTTCAAGAAGGATATATCATTTTTCTAGTAAAAGGAGTATTTGTGTGTAATAATACACACAAATATAGTGTTTATGAACAGTAAAGCGTTAATTCAATTACTTCAGAATGATGGATGGTATTTTGTTGCAAGCAAAGGATCACATTATCAATATAAACATCCGTACAAAAAAGGACGAGTGACTATTCCTCATCCTAAAAAAGATTTACCTATCGGTACAGTCAAAAGCATTCTTAAACAAGCCGGATTACAATTCTCCGCATAATAAGTATGATTGGTTTTCAATGGTAATATAGAGGTCGATATTATGTTATTCCATTTAGTGATTCATAAAGATTCTAATAGTTGTTATGGTGTTACAATCCCATCATTACCTGGCACATTCAGTTCAGGGGAATCGTTAGAGAAAGCAGTGATTAATGCCAAAGATGCCCTTATTTTTCAACTTGAAGGGTTATTAGAAGATGGTATCCAGCCAAATGTAATTCCTTTTACACTAGATGAAATCTTCAGTAATCCAGATTACCAAAATGCACATTACGTGACTATTGATATTGATGTATCTGCTTATACACTAAAACCCGAAAGATTTAATGTGAGCTGGCCTAAATACCTTATTAAGCAAGTTGATGAATATACTGCTAAAAATCATGATAACCGTTCAAGTTTTTTAGCTAAAGCCGCTAAAAGTTATATCGAAAATCATTCGTCCTAAGTAACCTAATCTATAAATGGGTTTCAACTCATTGCTGATACAAAAAACGAGTGACTCTCTCTTGAATCACTCGTTTTCTAACCTAAAGATACTATCTCTATTCTCACTTCCCTACTCGCTATTTTTACTGATTGACCTCTTCTTGAGCTTTCTCCGCCTCTTCAAGTGCCATGGCTCTCTTCTCGGCAAAGGCTAAAAAGATAATACCAATAATAATAAACAAGGCACCAGTGAGTCGTCCAAGGGTAATTTCATCATTAAAGAGCCAAACGGATACGATCATAACGGTCACAACTTCCATATGAGCAGCCGCAAATGCCGGCCCTACAGGCGCATGCCGCAGTAGCGTCATCCAAGCAAGAAATGTGATGATATAACCAAAAATGGCCACATAAATCCAAACATTAGTAAAAACCCGGATGATCCATTCAAGACTCATCTCTAAAGGTTCTGCTTCCATTGCCGCTAACTTAAAGCTAGTCTGTCCTAATGTATCGAAAAGCAGTAATACACCAAAACCAATTAAATAAAACTTTTTCATTAGAAGATCCCCACAATCGCCACACCGGCAGTAATAAAGGCAATCCCGATTACGCGCAAAGGAATCAGCTTCTCATTAAAAAGGAAGCGTCCTGCCAGCATGATAGTAATAATATTCATTGCGGCAAGTAACACCCCTTTTGACAAGGGCACTAAGGTCAGAAAGGCAAGCCAAAGAAAAAACTCGGCAATATAGGCAAAAATACCGACCCAGAGCCACTTTTGTCGAAGAATCCCCTGCCAATAGCGCCACATAGTCTCGTTATCAGTTTCATTGTTCGCCGCATATTTAAACGCGATCTGCCCAAGCGTATCGAAAGCCACATTGGCAATCCATAGAATTAAAATTAACCCTGTCATACAACTCCTTTGCCGGCTTCCTCAACAGAGTCTTTTGCCATTTCTTGAACGACTTCTTCAATAAAATTGACTGAAGCATCGATCACCGCTTTGCGTTCCCGATCAATCGTAATAAGATGATAACTATCGTGTAATGGGATTAAGGTCGCAGGACCTGACACATTCTGCTCAATCACACGCGCATTCGTCTCAATATCAGCAATATCATCGTGACTTGAATGCATAATCAAACAAGGGGCCGTCACTTTACCAAGGTTGCGCTCTACCTCTTCCGATAGATAGAGCATCTCTGCTAATGACGGATATGGATTTCTCGCAAGCCCCGCAGATGCAGCATCACCGCCTAACATACTATCAGAGACAACTTTACGAATTTTCTCATCTTTAAGGCCATAAGGAGGCTCTTCAGCAAAAGCTCGATCTTGAAATATCCCCCATTTCTTAAACCATTTCAGTAGAAAAAAGAGATGCTTCGCATAAAAGGGAATGCTCCACCCATCATATCGAAAAGTGGTTGCATAGGTCATAACCCCGTTCACAATATCTTGCCGCTCTTCGGCAAGTTTCAAAGCTAATACCGCCCCCATTGAAAGACCTGCGACAAAAAGATGCTCTACTTCCTGCTGTAATTTCTCAGCCGCAGTTTCAACACTCTGATACCAATCTTGCCAAGTTGTTTTACAAAGATCCGCTTCTGTTCCGCAATGGCCGGCAATCTGCATCGCATAGACGGTAAAACCTGCTTTATTCAGCCCTTTTGCTAAGATCCGCATTTCATTAGGGGTACCGGTTAAACCATGGATCAATAATACACCAATATTTCGATCCCCTTGCAACATAAAGCTGACATCTTTAATCATTCATTCACTACCTATTTTCTGTTTTTTACTTATTCTTTTAATACTTCTTTTAATAATTCTTTAATTTATTTTTTAACTTATTTTTTAGCTTACTCAACTACTCATTCTTCTCCACAGCTCTCATCAATGCCCCTTATCAATAGCTATGATCAATATCCCTATTGAACTCATTTTCCATCTAAATGCGTCACAATATCGGCAAAATTCATAATCGCTTGATGGGGAATGCCATGTTTGTGACAATAATGAATAAGTTTCCCTTTGGCATAGACAAAATCAATCACATGGGAGACACAGAAATCAGAAGTGCCATCGCCTACATAGAGAATCTCGGAATATTGCTCATAGAGTCGATCCGCTTGATGACATTTACAATTGCCACTCTGCTTCTTACAAAAGGAAGTTGCATAAGGGAACTCTAACCGCCAATGGGAATCCCCCTCATAAATAAGATGGTTAGCGATGATGGGAACGTCAGTAATGCCATGCTTTTGTAAAATATATCGAATTGCATAATCTAAGCCATCACTGACAATCGCGACAGGAATATTGCGCCCACACATGGTCTCTAAAAATGGGATAAAACTCTCATCAATTTCGATCGCCTCTAGGCAAGCATCTAACATGGCTTGATCTGCTCTTAACAGTGCTACTTGCCCCGCCATACATTCTAAAGATCCGATCTGCCCTGATTCCCAAGCCGCTTCTAAAGTTTCACAACCGGCTTCGCCAAAATGCTCGATCAAGGTATCTGTTACATCTTTGAGGCTAATTGTCCCATCAAAGTCACACAATATAATGTTATTCATAGCCACACATTAACCTTAAAATAATAATGAATAATTTTGAAATCCCTGAATTACCTAAATTTTTTACTTAAATTTACTCAAATATAGAGCATTATTATCCTAGTTTTCCCTCAATACGCTATACAACTTTTGTGTAATTTGTGTAACCATTCACAATTCGAAAAGGGGAGGAATATGTTATAATTGACAAATATTTAACTTTTATCACATTTTCAGGGCCTATGCGCCGAAAACCGAGAAAATCATGTCTAAACATATACTGATTATTGAGGATGACACACGTCTTGCTACCCTCACTAGCGAATATCTACAAATGCAAGGATTTACCGTTACTTGTCATACTCGAGGGGATACGGCAGAAGCTACAATTTTAGATTTGCTACCTGATCTTATAATCTTAGATGTGTTACTTCCTGGTAAATCAGGGTTTGATATCTGCCGAGACATACGCCCTTTCTATCACAATCCTATTCTGATCCTCACCGCAAGTGAAGATAATATTGATGAGATTATCGGCCTTGAACTAGGGGCAGATGACTATCTTACTAAACCTGTCGAACCTCGGCGCTTACTTGCACGAATTCGAGTATTGCTACGTAGACAACCTACTCATCATCTAAGCCCCATGACGGCTAATGGTCGAGATGACTCATCGCAAATACCAATTTCAATACCCATAAATGCTATCCAACCGCAGTATCAATCAGCTCAACGACTCACTTTTGGTGATCTTACAATTGATGGCAATAACCGTACAGTTCAAATCAAAGATGCAATACTTGATTTTACAACCGCAGAATTTGATCTGCTATGGCTATTAGCAAGTCATGCGGGCACTATTTTAACGCGGGATGATCTCTTTAATGATCTTCGAGGTATTGATTTTGATGGAGATGATCGTTCTATTGATGCGAAAATATCTCGTGTTCGCAAAAAGCTGCAAGAGGATCCAGATCATCCTACGTGGATTAAGACCGTTCGCGGCAAAGGCTATCTCTTTACGCTCGATACGCCGGTACAAAATATTTAATAGCATATAGGGAATTGAATAACACATAGTGGTCATTATGCGTATTAAATAAATAGAGGAATCTGTCATTACATGAGCCAGCCAATACATCTATCCCATCATCAAACAAAAGATTACCCACAACAACCCTCTCTTACCTCTCGTGTAATTCTTTATCTCGGCATTATGCTAGTTGCGCAAAGTATTATCGTCTATGGGGCTCTTCACATTTTCGTGGCACTTCCCCAAGCCTGGACAGGATTGAGCGAAGATTATCAATTTTATCAAGAAATGCTTGACGAAAGTGCCAAACTCCTAACGGAGCAATTCAATGGTGATCCACTTCACGATGAAGCCTTAGTCGATAAAATCAGTGAACGATTTAAATTTGAAGTCGAAATTTTACCACTAGATACCACGTTGCCACCGGAAATCGATGCCCAATTTCAAGAAGATCATCTCGCTTACGATGATCGACTCAATACTATTTATCTGCGATTTGGCCCAGACCAACAACTATTACAAATAGGCCCGCTTGCCAATAATGATATTCTTGATGCGGATACCTCTGCACTGCTCCTCTTTATTCTCATCTGCTCACTGGTGAGTGCTATCGTCTTCGTCTGCTTTCTCTTTTTGGCGCTTCTCCCTCTTTGGCGTGATGCTATGCGGCTTCGTGCCACTGCCGATCAGCTCTCCATTGGCAACCTCTCCTCTCGAACACCTAAGGCCAATAGTTGGCTCTTTAAAACGCTCACAGAAGTGGTCAATACAATGGCGAATCGCCTCAATCAACAGATGCGCGATAGTAAATTGATCTTCCATGCCATGGCACATGAATTACGCACACCTATTGCTCGGCTCCGTTTTGGTCTTACAATGATGGATGAAGCCAATACTATCGAAGCCATGAAACGACAATTGCCGGGGATTCATCACGATTTAGAGGAATTAGAAGCCTTAATCAATACCAGCCTCAATTTCTTTAAAATGCAACAGCAGGAGATTCTCCCTAACAAAACTCCCGTAGATCTACAACATTGGGCCTCTCATATCCTTCATTCGTTAATGCCGATGAAGCCTGTAGAAGTGACCCTTGAAGAGCACATTGAAAATACAACCTTCCCAATAGATCAAAAACTCGCAACGCTTGCGCTCAATAATCTTCTGCTCAATGCTTACAAGTATACAGCTTCTAAAGTCTCCC
This sequence comes from Ignatzschineria larvae DSM 13226, assembly GCF_038500265.1. Classification (NCBI taxonomy): domain Bacteria; kingdom Pseudomonadati; phylum Pseudomonadota; class Gammaproteobacteria; order Cardiobacteriales; family Ignatzschineriaceae; genus Ignatzschineria; species Ignatzschineria larvae. Next base: position 1,323,042 of record NZ_CP150637.1, read on the forward strand.
TCACCATGTCCGTAGTGGATGAGGCACTCTATATCAAGGTATCTGATGACGGTGCCGGCATTCCTCCTGAGGCCTATGAAGAGATCTTTAAACCATTTTCAAGATTAGATAATAGCCGAACCCGAGAAACCGGCGGTCATGGCTTAGGACTTGCCTATGTAGCTCTCATTGCGGAATCTCATCAAGGTTGTATTAGAGTCGGCAGAAGTCAGTGGGATGGTGCAGAGCTAACACTCATACTGCGATAAAATAGTGATGAAAAATGACTAATCAGTCTTTTCTAATATTTGGCATTTCCAATATTTAGTATTTCCCATATTGTTAACTCATTTAGGTTAGATTATTTTTATTTTCTTTAGAGTAAAATGGGTTTAAGAAAAATGGTTTTTAAACAGCTATTGTGGGGTTTTAAAAGAAGATAAAACCGTGTTCAACAACACTTGTAATATGCCGGATAGCACAGTTTTCTCGCCTCGATCAGTTGATGTATCGGCATTTGAATAAGCTTATTTTGAATCGATATTACTATATTTAAAAGGGCTGATGATCAGTGCGCCACTTCAGGAAAGCCCAAGGTCGATTAGTATAATAGATGGAGGGAAATGCATTGCCCTCTTCTTCATAGTATTGGGTTAATGTATCAACTTCTTGTGCTGTTAAATCCCCAATTGACCACTTCACTGCTTGAATAAAATCATTAACATTACGAATCGTTTGTTGGCTGTCTTGATGCCTAGCTTCAATAAAATCAACAGAAACCCGATACCCCTGTTGATAAAGAATATTTACAGCATAAATATAGGTGGGAAATCCAATATAATCCCGCCCAAGTACTTTAAGGATCTCCCGATTCATAAAATCTTTCTCCACTGTCATAGTCATATAAACAGCTTTCTTTGCTTTTTGATTTAGCTTAGCCAATGCCGACTCTAAATCAGTAACCATCGAAGAGCGTGAAGAGATACAGATATCGCACTCTGGAATATCAGACCAATCATCTTCCCATGATCTTAAAATCGTTTCATAATTGGTGATGCCTAGTTTTGAAGCTCTCTCATCCGTTACTTCTAGCATTTTTGGACTATAATCTAATGCATACACTTTCTCAATCATCGGTGCAAGAGCCAATGCAATCGTCCCACCACCACAACCGATATCTAAGGCAGTGTCTACGCCATTGAAGTCCATTCTAGATAAAAATGCAGAGATATAGTCATTCGCAACGCTACTATGACTTCCCATTCTGCTCGCTTTTTTATCCCAATCTTCCGACTTTTTCGGCTGTCTGAGAGAGTTTCGGGCATGCACTCGATACAGCTCAGCAAAATCAATATCAAAAACTGTCGTTAAATCTGAACGAATGTGCATTATTCTATTCCCTATCTACTCATAAAACAAAATGTAATCAAGAAGCAAAATCTCGTAAAAAGCATTAGATCTAAAAAACAATACTATCTGAGAAATCAATCTTGAACCATCCCTCTAATGGTTAATAGAAAATTTAAGTTTCATTTAAATTCACTCCGGTAGTTCAATACCGAAACTCGATACAGAAATCAGGCTTTAAAGATCAATAACTTCAACTTGGTCTCGCTCGGTAATAATCATCAAGGGCACATTCTCATAGCTATCGATGTGACCTATCAGGCAGACTTCCTGTTTTGCTAATGATTGCGCCCACTCAAGCGAGCCGATATCAGCTAAATCTTCGCGCCAAATAAAGCCATAAAAAGGTTCCTTTGGGTAAGGCTGCACAAAATTAAGATAAATCGCCTCTTCAGTGACATCAACCGTTATTACTTCACCGCATACTTTGCGATGATACCCTTCATAAACCTTCGCCTCCGTTGCAAGAATATAATCAGAAGCCCATGTCATTGTCCCTAAGCTACAGGCACAGAGTAACAGTAAACTTACTCGTTGTAATACTCGTTGCATAACTCACTCCTTTAATACAATTGAATACACAATGGAGAATTAACGTCTATTTTTCCAATAAGTAAGTACCGGTGGACCAATTAAAAATGCGCCCACTAATAACTCTAATAGCGTCACAATCGCCCAGCCAATATTAAAGGCAAACATCCAACAGATCGCAATGGCAACTGATGCAATCACAACGGCACGATCATCTAAGAAATGGCGTAAACCAACACCAACTACAAAAAAGAGGAAGAGAAAAAATAACATAGCGGACCTCGCTGAACTTTCATTCTATATATCTATTAAAAAACCATACAAATTGATTCATAAGGATCTATTCTAACACTATAAAGAATATACTTTAAGCTACAACTACTTAAATATATTTATAATTCAATGCATTTATTGAATGATGCATTCTCATTTACGCTTCTATTCATTTCTCTCTAAATTGGCCTCAATCCTATTGATTATCGCCTATTGCAGATCTTGTAAAAAAGTTTGTAACGCTCTTTCGATATAGATGGTATCCCTTAAATATTCTGCCGGCGTTTTTTGGTCTATCAGTTGCTCTAACTTAAAATGCGTTGTAATCATCTCTTCTCGCAAACTTGTAATGAGTGTTTGGAAAAGTGCAAGATAATATGGCGCACCATAAGCCTTAGCGGAGAGTTCTCTGAAGCGAAATACTGCCCCATCTGCGATGCTACTGCGCTCTAAAACACCATATAATGATAGAGAAAAATAGGGTTTTTCAATCGTGATGAGATGCGTTGAACCATCAAAATCTTCTTCCGTAAAATCATGCGCAATAAAAGTGGGCGACAATAATGATTCGATATAAGGATCATAAATATTATACTCCCCATACCAATTGGTTTGCCGACCTTTAGCAATACTTTGAATAAATTCAATGGCTGTACGCAATAATTCACCGGCGTAGAGGATCTCTTCTTCTGTCGTATAGCGCCCCACACTTACACGAATTGACGAGAATGCCCGGCGTTCATCATAGCCCATCTCTGTTAATACATAAGAGGGTAAAGTACTGTCACTATTACAAGCCGAGCCTTTTGCAAGCGCTAACTTCGGCACTAAGGCCAATAAAGTATCGGCATGAACATCCGGAAGATAGAGATTTAAAACGCCTGGCTCCCGCTCTGCCTTAACCTTTATACCTGATTTAATATCGGCAAATTGTGGCTCTGAATTGATAATATCAGTGAATATTTTATCTCTCTCCCGATTGCTTTGTTGGCTGCTTTGCTGCCCCATTTGCTGATCATCTTGTGAATCTTTCCGAACAATTGAAGCACTATTCACCTCAACGCCAAGAGGCAGTAATTGACGAAGTAGTAAGCCCTCTAACCGCACTAAACGATGACGTTCATCACGCCAATTCGCCGCAATCAAAGATAATGCTTTTGCAAATCCTAAAACGCCCTCATTCGGCATTGTGCCGGCACGCAGCATTTGCCCACCACTACCGTCCATCAAATGTTGCATCGGTAATTTTGGGAATGCTCGGCGATAGAGTAATCCAATATTTTTAGGACCATAGCATTTATGAGCCGACAGACTAACAAGATCAAATTGAGAAGCATCAAATTGAAAATGAGGAGCGGCTTGAGTTGCATCGATATGAATGGGAATCTTATATTTTCGAGCCATTTTAGCAATAGCTTCTACCGGCAATTTATCACCCGTTTCATTGTTGACCCAAATAAGGGAAATAAGCGCAGTCTCTTCATTAATCGCAGATTCAATCATCTCCGCGGTAATCGTCCCTTCGCTATTAGGCGCAATAAAATGCCCTTTATAACCCATCTTCATTAAACTTTGAACTGTATTGATCGTCGCTTTATGCTCGATAGTGGTCGTGATGATTTCCCGTTTTTTTTGCGCCTGTAATACGCCTTTGAGCGCATGATTAATCGATTCTGTCGCACCGCTTGTAATCGTAATCTCTTCTCGAGTGACATTAAAATGACGAGCAATCTGTTCTAGCGCTTCTTGCACATATTGCGTTGTCATTGCGCCTAATTCATGTGGACTACTGATATTTGCCCAATGGCGCTCCATCGCATTGACCATCGCCTCAATCACCAAAGGATCCACCGGCGTTGTCGCAGCATAATCAAGATAAACCATATCCGAGAAATGGGGCTTTGTTGGAAGCTTTAGAAGTTCAATCTCCCCTTTCCCCTGCTGATTCAGCTGATTTTGGGTTGTATCATTCAAGTTTTCAGCAATATCCCATACTCTTTTCATTGATTATCCTTTTCAATCGATAGCGCTATGAATTGATAGATTCATCGTTGCTACTTATTTTGCTACTTATTAACACTCAATCTAGTTTTGTCATAACAAAGCTCTCATAAACAAAGCCTAATAAAAAAAGCGCCAAGAGAGCGCTTCTTTAATATATCATTGATTGTATCTTCGCTAACAACTATTAGCATAAAAGTCAGGGGAAGAAATTATCCATTATAATGTTGAATAAATTGTTTAAATCGCTCTGATTGTGGATTCGTAAAGAGCTCATGGGGATCCCCCTCTTCTTCAATACGCCCTTCATGGAAAAAGACAACTCGATTAGAGACATTACGGGCAAAATCCATCTCATGAGTTACCACAATCATCGTCATCCCCTCTTTTGCTAAATCCTGCATGACTGTCAACACTTCATGCACTAACTCAGGGTCTAATGCAGATGTAGGTTCATCAAAGAGAATCACACTCGGTTCCATAGCAAGCGCTCTCGCAATCGCCACACGTTGCTGCTGTCCACCCGATAAAGAGATAGGATAGTCATTCACCCGTTCACTCATCCCCACTTTTTCGAGCAATTTAAGCGCTCGTGCTTTTGCCTCTTTCTTCGACAATCCTAATACATGAACAGGCGCTTCGATCATATTCTCAAGCACCGTCATATGACCCCAAAGATTGAAGTTTTGAAATACCATCCCCAGTTCTGTTCGCATTTTCTGTAGTGCTTTTTGATCTTTTGCCACTAAACCTTTGTCACTAGGGGCTGTTGAACATTGCAGTTCAAAATAAAAAAAGCGAGCGGTAGAATATTATCGTCAAAAAAAACCTACCTCTCGCTATGTCTCGAACCATGCTTACAGATAAACTATGGCTGAAACTGAAGCCTATTCTCCTAGATTTGAATATCTATGACAAACCAAATTTAAGAAATATCGTTGAGGGTATTCTATTTAGAATGAGAACAGGTGTTCCTTGGAGGGATATTCCTGAGCAATTTGGGCGACCTAATACTATTTTTAAAACTTTTAGTCGTTGGTCTAAAAATAACAAGCTCTTGAAATTATTTAAAAAACTATCACAAGATGTTGACTATGAATGGCTGTTTATAGATGCAACTCACATTAGAGCTCACCAGCATAGCACAGGAGCAACCGCAGATAATCCTCAAGCAATATCTAAAAGTGTTGGTGGAAATAGTTCAAAAATTCATATGATCGTAGATGCTTGCGGTAATCCCTGTGAATTTATCGTAACAGATGGAACGACCCACGATATCAAGGTCGCTCCAGAGCTACTTAGCAGGGTTCATTTAAATACGACAGATTACGTTAGTGCAGATAAAGGTTATGATTCTGAGAGTTTTAGAGAAGATATTATAAATCAAGGAGCTAAAGCTATTATTCCTAAAAAGAGGAATACTCTTACGAATAATAATCATATGGACTGGCATATTTATAAAACTCGGCATTTAGTGGAGAATGCATTTGCAAGGCTGAAACATTTTAGAAGTATAGCAACAAGATATGACAAGCTAAAACAACATTATGAAAACAACGTTGCTTTAGCTTGTGCCTATATTTGGCTGAAGTTATGAATGTTCAACAGCCCCTAGGAACTAAGATCAATTTCTCCCCATTGAGCGTAATGTCACCTTGATCAGGATTCTCTAGTAAATTGATACAACGCAAAAAGGTACTCTTTCCAGATCCCGAAGCCCCTAACATTGAGACAACATCGCCTTTATTTAAGGTGAGTGAAATTCCTTTTAAAATCTCCCGATCTCCAAATGATTTATGGATATTTTCAACGACCAATGTGGGTTGACTTGACATAATATGAATATTCCTACAGTTTCGATGACATAAAGCAAGTCTGCCATTATAACAACATTCGAAGAAAGACGATGTACATTTGTTATAAATCTCTCCTCCTAAGAGGACAATTTCAGACTAAGTTAGTGTATACTAGCGAAGTTTAAAGTGATCTTAAAAAAAGTAAGTTTATAAAAGTTTGACCTATGCTTATCTGAAGGTTTGATCTTCAAGATTGAATCTTTGAAAATAGGATCTAATCAACTCTTAATACGATGTGTTATTCATACACATTATTAATATTCCTTATTAATCATTTATTAGGATATCATTGATTAGGCATTATTAATGCAGACAAATTATCATAACAATATAGACACAATCACAATTTATAACGTAATTTTTGATTCAATTTCTGAAGAGAAACAAAAGGATTTTATAGGATGAAACCAACCTACGAAGCTGCCAAAATCGAAGCAGCTGCTCAAGCATTTTGGGAAGCGAATGCTTCTTTCAAAGTAGAAAATCATACTGACAAACCTAATTATTACTGCCTCTCAATGTTCCCTTATCCTTCAGGTCGACTGCATATGGGACATGTGCGTAACTATACTATCGGGGATGTGATTACTCGTTATAAAAAGATGAGCGGCTACAATGTAATGCAACCCATTGGTTGGGATGCCTTTGGGATGCCTGCGGAAAATGCGGCGATTGACAACAAGGTCTCCCCGCACGATTGGACACATAAAAATATTGTCTATATGCGCAAACAATTTAAAGAGCTTGGATTTGGTTTTGATTGGTCTCGAGAGTTTGCGACTTGTGATCCTGAGTACTATGGTTGGGAACAGTGGTTCTTCCTTCAACTCTATAAAAAAGGCGTGATCTATCGTAAAAAAGGGATGGTTAACTGGGATCCCGTAGATCAAACAGTATTGGCAAATGAACAGGTCATCGATGGTCGTGGCTGGCGCTCAGATGCGTTAGTTGAACGCCGAGAGATCCCGATGTACTACTTCAAAATTACCGATTATGCCGAAGAGTTATTGGAAGATCTGCAATTACTCGAAGATTGGCCAGAGCAAGTACGCACGATGCAAGCCAACTGGATCGGTAAGTCTCAAGGTATGGAAGTCACATTCCTCCATCAAGATGGGCAATTTAATGTCTTTACAACGCGCCCCGATACATTAATGGGCGTTACTTATGTAGCGGTTGCCCCAGAACATCCGATTGCAGCAAAAGCAGCGGAAAATAATCCTGAACTTGCTGAGTTTATCAAAGCGTGTCAAAAAACAGGCACCAGTGAAGCCGATTTTGCCACTCAAGAAGCCAAAGGAATGGCAACAGGCGAATTTGCCAAACATCCTTTAACCGGTGAAGAAGTTCCGATTTGGGTTGCCAATTATGTATTAATGTCCTACGGAGATGGCGCTGTAATGGCCGTTCCGGCACATGATGCCCGAGATTTTGGTTTTGCTCACAAATATAATCTTCCTATCAAAATGGTCGTTGAGCCTAATGATGGTGATCAGAACCTCGATACTTGGCACGATTCTCTCGGTGAACATGGAACTTTGATTAACTCTGGTGAATTTACTGGTCTTCATTTTGAAGAAGCTTTCAAAAAAATTGGAGATGCACTTGAGGCCAAAGGTTTAGGTAAACCTAAAACACAATATCGCTTGCGGGATTGGGGGATTTCTCGTCAACGTTATTGGGGTTGCCCTATTCCGATTATCAATTGCCCAAGCTGTGGTGAAGTCCCCGTTCCTGAGCAAGATCTACCGGTTGTCTTGCCAACAGATTGTATTCCTGATGGCAGTGGTAATCCACTGAATAAACTCGACTCCTTCAAGAAAGTCGCTTGCCCACAATGTGGTGGTGATGCCGAACGTGAAACCGATACAATGGATACTTTCGTAGAATCCTCTTGGTACTATGCCCGTTTTGCATCAAGTCATTTCAATGAAGGAATGGTTGATCCGAAAGCAGCTGAAGCGTGGTTGCCGGTAGATCAATATATCGGCGGTGTAGAACATGCGATTTTACATCTGCTCTACTCCCGTTTCTTCCATAAATTGATGCGTAATGAGGGCGTTTTAGGTGACCCTGAAAAAGTTGGTCCTGAGCCGTTTAAAGCACTACTCACTCAAGGAATGGTCGTTTCTCCAGCGTTCTATCGTCATACAAGTAAAGGTTATGAATGGTTCAATATCAATGATCTTGAAATCATCGATAAGAACGGTGAAAAGAGCTACATCCTTAAAAGAGATGGCGAGCCTGTCACTTATTACGGCATTCTCAAAATGGGGAAATCGAAGAATAATGGGGTTGATCCTGAAGCGATCGTTAAATCGTATGGCGCTGATGTTTCTCGTCTCTTTATGATGTTTACCTCACCACCCGAGCAAACGCTTGAGTGGTCAACATCAGGCCTTGAAGGAGCTGACCGTTTCCTTCGCCGAGTTTGGAACTTTGCTTATGAGAATCAAGCAATCCTCAAAGATCATACGCTTGATGCTAGTAAAATCAGTGATAAAGCCGCCAAAGATGCACGCCGAGAAATTCATCAAGAATTGAAAAAAGCCCTCTACGATTATGAGCGCTTCCATTTCAATACGGTCATTTCTGCGAATATGATTATGCTCAATGTTCTCACGAAATTGAAAGATTCACCAGGTGAAGCGGCTGTGAAACGTGAAGGCTTCTCTATTATGCTTCGCCTCTTAAGCCCGATTGTGCCTCATATTGTTCATACTATTTGGTCAACGCTTTTTGGCGACAATATACTAGATCACGCATTACCACTCGTGGATGAATCAGCACTGATCTCTGATGAAGTGAAATATATGGTTCAAGTCAATGGCCGTCTTCGTGGTGAAGTCGTTGTGCCGGCGTCTGCTTCTAAGGAAGAGATTGAAAAAGCAGCACTTGCCAATGAAAATGCACAGAAATTCATCGAAGGTGAAATTCGTCGTGTTATCGTTGTCCCTAATCGCTTAGTCAATATCGTTGCCAATTAATTTTTGGTCTCAATAGACAATTATTACTATCAAATCCCGTACATTGTGCGGGATTTTTTATGATTTAGTAATAACTACCATTCTAAAAAATACATTTAATATCTATATGTTACAATTAATAATACGGTCTTCTAATTTCCCTTAAATGGCATAATCAAAATAAAGGATAGATTTAATGAGTGGTTTTGGATATGAAGAACTTATTTGGATTGGGAAATCTTCTACAGGTAATCATCATTTACGACTCTATAACAACGAAGATACTCATGTATTTCCCTCGATAAACAGCCCAACACATAACAAGCATCAGATTACACTCGATCTTATAAATGACGATAAAAAAAAATGTTATGACCTATCAATTACTGAAAATGAATGGGAAACGTTAATATTTATTGCAAAGAAACAAATACAGAAAACAAAAAATGCCTCTCTATATCAAATTAACTTCATTAATGAGGTAATCAAGCTATGTAAAGACAATATGGTAAGAAGATACGCAAAATCTGAAAATTTAAATTGGAAAATGGCTCGGATTGCAATTGAGCACTATGGAATTATATTATTAATCGAAAATTATATGAGAGAACAATTGGGTGATCTTAGTGCCAATTCAAGCAATCTTATACGAAAATCCATAGAACAAAATTTAAACATAGATCTTTTAGCGTACGACAAAACTGCACGAGTAAGAAATGTCTTAGTAAGCATTATTCTTTGTGAAAAAAACACCTATGACTATGAAATAGACAAGAGTATTGGAAAGATACTATCTTGTATAAGACTGTATTACAGTTTAAAAGAACTAACAAACATAAACATTGAAGACTATCAAAAATTACATGAAAAATACACTATTAAAAACAATCAAAATAAAGCTCTAATAAAACTCAATACTAAAGATAACGGTAAATATTATTGGAAAAAATTCAAAGATGTTTCATTACTATATTTTGCCCATCCTTCAGTAACAGAACTCTTTCAAAGAATATCAACAATAGCTGAAAACTCTAATATAGATCATGATGCTTTAGTGCATGAACTCGCTTATTTAATATATAAATTAAAATTTGAAAAATATGAAAATCGTTGAAGTAGCAAGATATAGTAACAATGTAGATTTTACAGACAAAAACTACTACTTCCTCAAAAAAAGAAAAGCAACTTACCTAGATATATCAACATTACACAAATTAGGTGTTTGTAATACTTCTTTATATGATGGGATTCAAAGTAAGAATATATACACTTCTCAAGATAAGTCATATCTTGTTTTAACAAGATATGAGAGAGATCTTTTTTTTAAAATTAATCCACATTTACCTCCTCCTTTATGCCTTGAACTTATGTACCCTTGGTTAAGCGGCATAAAATATATTAATGATGCAATTGAAAACTATAAAAATCTAGTTCGAATTATAAATAAATTTAAAGCGCATTTAACAGATCATACTCGGATCTCAAATCAATACTGGAATAAAGTTTGTAATAAAATAAAGAAGTCAAATACATTAGGGGCTGTTGAACATTCATAACTTCAGCCAAATATAGGCACAAGCTAAAGCAACGTTGTTTTCATAATGTTGTTTTAGCTTGTCATATCTTGTTGCTATACTTCTAAAATGTTTCAGCCTTGCAAATGCATTCTCCACTAAATGCCGAGTTTTATAAATATGCCAGTCCATATGATTATTATTCGTAAGAGTATTCCTCTTTTTAGGAATAATAGCTTTAGCTCCTTGATTTATAATATCTTCTCTAAAACTCTCAGAATCATAACCTTTATCTGCACTAACGTAATCTGTCGTATTTAAATGAACCCTGCTAAGTAGCTCTGGAGCGACCTTGATATCGTGGGTCGTTCCATCTGTTACGATAAATTCACAGGGATTACCGCAAGCATCTACGATCATATGAATTTTTGAACTATTTCCACCAACACTTTTAGATATTGCTTGAGGATTATCTGCGGTTGCTCCTGTGCTATGCTGGTGAGCTCTAATGTGAGTTGCATCTATAAACAGCCATTCATAGTCAACATCTTGTGATAGTTTTTTAAATAATTTCAAGAGCTTGTTATTTTTAGACCAACGACTAAAAGTTTTAAAAATAGTATTAGGTCGCCCAAATTGCTCAGGAATATCCCTCCAAGGAACACCTGTTCTCATTCTAAATAGAATACCCTCAACGATATTTCTTAAATTTGGTTTGTCATAGATATTCAAATCTAGGAGAATAGGCTTCAGTTTCAGCCATAGTTTATCTGTAAGCATGGTTCGAGACATAGCGAGAGGTAGGTTTTTTTTGACGATAATATTCTACCGCTCGCTTTTTTTATTTTGAACTGCAATGTTCAACAGCCCCTAGATAATAACTATAAAAGCGCTTGGCATATACCATTACAAAACGTTCATTTTCTAAAAGACTATTCAAAAAATAACACAATTATTGCTATTGATGTGAACTCTATGTATGCATACGGTGCTACCCAAAAATACCCAAAACTTAACAGTCTAAACTATGCAAAATACAACTGTAATGCTGAAAAATTAGACTTAACAACAAATTATGGCCTATTTAAATGCAAGCTAATTCCTCCTTTTAGTAATTTTTTGAAAGAGTATAATCCTTTCACTTGCTGGCTAAACTCTAAAAGATATTCTACTGAGGAAACTGAAATAATAGTTAAACTTAATGAATTTGAAATTTTATTTTTTTTAAAACATGTCTCACAAATATTTATAATCGATGGTATAAGCACTATAAAAACTGAATCGCATCCTTTGAAATCAACGATTATTTCCGCCTACAAAAGACGATTAAATTACAAAAAACAAAGTAGTCAAATTAATAAGCTTGAAAAGTTAAATATCGCAATTGCAGCCTCCTCTACTGAAAGACCACAAAAAACTAGAATCTCATTTAATACATTTACTGAAATGTTATCTTTTATAGATCAAGAATTAGGTATAAAAATACATAATAGGCAAGAATATTTTTTATCTGAGCGATATTTGCAGCAAAAACTCCACTTAAAACAAACTAGAAATAAAAAATTTCAATTAAAAGTAAAAAATAATAATAATGAGTTTAGTTGTTCTATCTACATGCAGAGAATTGTTGCTCACAGTAGAATTAAAATGCTCGAAACAATGAGCTATTTATATGAATTAAATGCAGGTATAGAGTTTGCTTACTATAATATAGATTCGCTTCATGTAGTATGTCCGAAAAAAAATAACAAATATATTTATGACGCCCTTTCTTATCTTACTGGAGAAAAAATTGGGGATTTTAAAGTAGAGTGTATCGCTTCAACCGGACTATGGTTAGAGCCAGGAAAGTATTGGCTCTTCGATGCGCAAGGAAATATAATTAAATATGCAAACTCCAATATTGGTAACTTATTCGGAAATGCATCTAATAAAAGAAACACCCTTCAATTTCTAAAATTGCATAACTATCAAATACCTCTACCTAAAACATTGACCCTAGAGAACACTCTCTCCGATATGTACATCTTAGAAAATAACGCAACAAATAACGTAATTAAGCAGAGAAGATTGAGCATTAACGATAATAGAATAATCAATAAAGATATATACAATCGAATTCTACTAGCAAGAGAGGTAAAAATAAAATTAGCACGCGCGCTACAACAGTAATAAAATTGCTATAGCAAGTCTGTTTTCAGCTGTCAAGAAAACAAACTCAAACACTTATAAATTAGGCTCGTAGAGCCCCCCTTTAGGGGCGTCTTCATTGCTATTTAGGTAAGCATTGCTTAACAGCACCTATTTAATCACTCAGTGACGTATAAATAATATAGCCTACTAAAACTGAAGTCAATGCGCACATTGTGAAGACTGGTTATCTTTAATTTTTACTCAATCCCCCTATATCATCTATCTCTCACAATCACAACACAAAGAAACAGAACAAAGACTATAGTCGAATAGTGCAAGTTATGGCACAATCAATCTAAGATAAATTCTACAAGAGGAGATAAATCATGACTGAAGAGACTCAAGATATTAGAGAAATTGTCGTTGCCGGTGGTTGTTTTTGGGGTGTTGAGGCTTACTATCAGCAGCTTAAAGGGATTGTGGCAACAGAGGTAGGTTATGCGCAAGGGGTTGTTGATCACCCTACTTATGAAGCGGTTTGTACAATGGAAACCGATCATGCAGAAGTAGTAAAAATTATTTATGATGCAAATGTAATTGCGCTTGAGAAGATTTTAGAACACCTCTTTCGGATGATTGATCCATTATCACTCAATCAGCAAGGGAATGATATCGGCACACAATATCGCAGCGGTATCTATTATAGTGATAAAACAGACCTCCCCATCATCAAACAATTTATCTCTAAAGAGCAACAAGCTTACTCTGCACCGATTGCCGTAGAAGTAGAGCCCCTCAAAACCTTCTGGCCGGCGGAAGATTTTCATCAAGATTATCTCCTTAAAAACCCACAAGGTTACTGCCATATCAATTTTGCCCTCATTAAGCCTAGTGAACGTAAATAATCATCAGCTCCGGCAGTGGCTAATAACGCAATAATCTATTGAAATGAGTAGATAAAAATCCTTCACTTTATTGTTAAATTGTTTTCCGAAATGAGGCGACAGTTTGTTCGATCATAACCTGACTTCAATCAGATGATCATGAGTTATCTTACAAACTGCATCTCATTTACGCTAGAATCCTTATTGGTAATAAGCGTTACGAATCTAGTCAATTGACCAATACAAACCTCCCAATAATCAATAATTAACCTTAGACTTTAAAGGTCAATCAAAACGCGTGTAAAATACGAGGATAATGAAGGAGCATAGTGATGATACAGACATTAAGCGATCAAGAGGCTATTTCTCTCTATCAGGAGATTAGCCGTTTTCCCTCATTTAAAGAGATGGTCGTAGTACAATCTAGTGCTAGTGACGCTCTGCTTTTATCTAGGTATATTACAGATACATTGCAAACACTCCAAGCAATAGATATCGACGAACTGATCGATCATCGCATGTCTGTTTACCATCTCAAACCTATCGAATCGATCTCTATTCTTAAGATATTAGCGCTTAATTTTGAAATTATCGAAAACTTAGGTTCTCTTGAAACATTGCAACAAGCATTATTAAATCTCATTGATGGTGCAATTTACCAAGCAGCACGTCAGGATGATTCGCACAATACGCTCAATTTAATTCGAGAACATATTTTTACGATTGAAGATTACTGTTTACAGATCGGGCATACCATCGACTTACGGGCACAATGTCAGAGTGAAGGGTACAAAGATGAGTTACAAATTAAACTCGAAGAAGATCAACAAAAGATGCAAACCTACCTAAAACAGATCGAGAAAATCACTAAAGCGGTGATTAAAGAGCTGAAAACATCTGCTAAAAAAAACCATCAATAATACCTTACTTATTTTTATAGGATCTTTGAATGTTGCGAATGTTTCGAATGTATTTTTATAATCCTCTTTGTGAATAAAAGTAGCCTAAAAATAGCGTCTTTCGTTAAAATGGTGCACTATTGCGCGCCTTATGGCTTTCTAAATATCAATTATCACAAACATACAATCAGAGGTTTTATTGATGGAAGATCTACAACGTATTCATCCTTTTGAAATTATCCAATATGATGAGGATCGCTTTGGTCTCTTTTTCCCGGCGCATGAGCGATTTGAAATATTTGATGCACTCGAGATGGAGAGTAGTGGCTACAATTGGGTGGATATCATTGAGTTTTATCTTGAGAATGAGTTTACTGATCTGCAAGGTGCTTTCCAATATGAGCCGAATGATGAAAGTTGCGAATTACAGGGTTCATTTGAAGATATCAAAGCCTTTGTACTCAATTTTCGCCCACTCTATTTTGATGATCACCAGCTTTCTCTACTCATCGAAGAGATGCAGGATACGTGGTATTAACGCTACAACTTATTACACGCTGACTACTCGCTGACTAGCTGACTACTATGTACCAAAATAAATACTTGGTTTTCTTGATCTGAATCCCCATTAACTTACTATTGCCATTTCAAATAGATCCCTTTTAGTTCAACTCATAAACCGATGTATTGATCTTATATCTATCAATTATTGAGGGATTCATCATATAAGGAGATTCAGATGCAATATTCTATTTTAGATCTAGCCAATATCTATCAAGGAGAGAAAGCCAAGGACGCATTTCAACGTGCCGTATCCTTAGCACAATTAGGTGAACAACAGGGATATACACGGTTCTGGGTTGCCGAACATCATAATATGATTAATATCGCAAGTTCAGCGACAGCAGTACTCATCGGTCATTTAGCTGAGAAAACGTCGAAGATTCGCGTCGGTGCCGGTGGTATTATGCTCCCTAATCACGCCCCCTTAATGGTGGCAGAAGCCTTTGGAACCTTAGAGAGCCTCTATCCCGGAAGAATTGATTTAGGACTTGGACGCGCGCCGGGAACCGATCAAGCAACGGCTTATGCTCTTCGCCGAGATCCCGGTAGAGCAGAACAATTCCCGAATGAGGTCGCAGAACTTCTGACCTATTTTCATCCTGTTGATAATCAACGCATTCACGCTATTCCGGGAATGGGTTTAGATGTGCCGATCTGGATTTTAGGATCTAGCCTATTTGGCGCACAACTTGCCGCTTATATGGGATTACCCTACGCTTTTGCCGGCCACTTTGCACCGGCACAGATGAAAGAGGCATTACGGGTCTATCGCGAGCAATTCAGACCTTCGCAATATTTAGATAAACCTTATGCAATGCTCTGTATGAATGCCATTGTCGCCGATTCACGAGCGGAAGCACAATACCTATTTACCACAATGCAACAGAGCTTTACCCTCTTAATCAGAGATGATCGCAGATTAACACCGCCGCCTATCGAGGATATTGAAAGCTTCTGGAATCCATTAGAGAAACGCCACGCATCTTCGATGCTCAAGCTCTCTGCAGTCGGCGATAAAACAGATGTTAAAGCCTATATTAGCGAGCTCTTAGAAGAGATTGAAGTGGAAGAATTAATGTTTGCCGGAATGGTGTATGATAAAGAAAAACGACTTCACTCCTTTAAACTGCTCAGTGAAGTGATGCAAGAGCTTCAACAAGAGAATCAATAGGAAGCGTTTCAAGAAACTCGCTAAATCTCTAACAGAAAAGTCACCGGGCCGTCATTAATGAGCGCAACTTTCATATCTGCCCGGAACTTACCTGTCTCTACAATTGGTAATTGGGTTTTGGCAAAATCAACTGCGTATTGAAATAGTGCTTCGCTCACTTCAGGCTTTGCGGCTTTAGAGAAGCTTGGGCGAAGCCCTTTATTAGTCTCAGCGGCTAAGGTAAATTGCGAAACGAGGAGCAATTCCCCTTGAATATCTAAAAGGGAGAGATTCATTTTACCGGCATCATCGCTAAAAATGCGATACTTTAAGAGCTTGGTAATCCCCTTCTCTATCGTTTGTTGATCATCTTCCTCTTCAATCGCCACTAATGCCATAATGCCGGCATTAATTGCGCCGATGATTTCATTCTCTACCGTCACCGATGCCTCACTGACTCTCTGCAATAATATTTTCATAATTGTCCTGTAAATTGCCCTGTAAATTATCCTGTAATCATCTCTATTCATTATGCTGCTATTTTTCGACAATTAGATCATAACCAAGATAATGGCTGAAAAATAGGATTAGCGTGAATTTATCACTAAAAACGTTATAATATAGGACTTTATTTCACTGGAAAAGCGCATTATATAATGAAACTACTGCTCGTAGATATCGGTAATACAACAGCGGATTTTCGCCTCTATGATACGGTGACTCGTAAGCTGTCGCCCCTCATTCGACCTTTCACGCAAGATGCGCTGAACCTGACGCCAGAAGCGCTCATCAAAGACTTAGAGAATGCTAAACTCGAAGCAACAGAGCTAGAAGCGATCATCTATGTCTCTGTGGTGCCAAAGCTCAATGAAACCATTCGTGCGATGGGTATGCTTTATCAGCTTCCTATAGAGAGTTTACGGAATGATCTACCGATTGATTGGAACCGCTTCAAGCTTCCTAATCTTAATCTGTTAGGCGCGGACTTTATCGCTAATTTTTATGGGGTAGAGGCGAGTTATCAACTCAAAAACTGTGCAGTGGTTGCGCTCGGGACAGCGACTACTATTTTTGTGATTCAAGATGGTGATTTTGTCGGGACAACGATCTCACCCGGCATTCAAACGAGTTTACAAGGGCTCTATGCCCAAGCGGCGCTACTCTCTGAAATGCAATATTGCTACCTACCGCAAGCACTCGGCTACAATACTTTTGAGTCTATGAGTATCGGCACGATCAATGGTCATTACTATATGATTCAAGGGTTGTTGACCGAAATGCGTAAAACAATGCCCCTTGAACAAGTGCTCTTTACCGGCGGTAATATGAATTATTATCGGGATATCCTAGACACCGATATCTGCTTCGATGAAACGCTGATCTTCAAAGGATTAATCTACCTTTACGAGCAAAAATATGGCAATAAAGCAACAGACGCCTAAATTTTGGCAAAAGCAAACAATGCCAGCGCGTTTACTTTGGCCCTTATCAAAACTCTATGGTTTGATCTCTCATCGATCGTTACAACAAAAAGCGCAAAAGGCGCAAAAACTTCCGAAGCCTACCATCGTTATTGGTAATATCAATGTGGGTGGAACGGGGAAAACACCGGCAACCATTGCATTAACGCAGGCTCTGCAAGCTCGAGAACTAAAGGTTGCGATTCTCTCCCGAGGATTTGGTCGTAACACGCAGGAATTAACCATTGCTTCCACTAAACTTACCGCGCTTGAAATGGGGGATGAGCCTTACCTGATCTATCAAAAAACAGAAGCACCGATGGCGATCTACCACAATCGCTATGAAGCGGGGATGGCGCTTTTAGCACAAAATCCACACATTGACTGCTTTATCTGTGATGATGCCTTACAACATCGCCAACTTGCGCGCGATATCGAAATTGCTCTCATTGGTCAACAAGGATTCGGAAATGGCTATCTTCTACCGGCGGGTCCTTTACGAGAGCCTATTGAACGGCTACAAACTGTCGATTACATTTGGGCAAATGGGGCCGATGAAGAGACTATTCATCATTTAGAACAGGCGATGAATACGCCCATTATCGAACTTAAAGCCACATTACAAGATCCGAGATCGCTCTATACTCGAGAGATACTCCCCTTTAATGAATGGCAAACAACCCCCTTTACCGCTATTGCCGGCATTGCGCATCCTGAAAATTTCTATCAAATGCTTGAAGCTAAAGGATTACAATTTACGACTCGTAGTTACCCTGATCATTATGCGCTAACAGAAACGGATTTAGCCGATATCACAACGCCGATCCTAATGACCGAAAAAGACGCGAGTAAATGCCTTCATTTCAAAAGAGAAGATCTTTGGTCAGTGCCATTAGAAATGACATTACCGGAACCTCTAGTCGATAAGATCATTGACAAGATCTCTGCAAAATCTTCATAAATGTAATAGCCCAATAGTTCATAAAAAATGCCTAACAATTACCCATTATCCGAGGATAAACAGAACATTGATACTATCTATTTTTCCAATATCGTAACTATCCCGATGCATTGCCTGATAATTTGTTAGAATAGAGGGGTATGCTATAAAATAAATCATTCAAAATAGCACGATATTAATCAATAAAATAAGAGAACATAGAAAAACCTTAAGGGAAAGCACTGCTCATCATTACCAATATAATAGATAAATGTGTAGTCTTTACTTTCAAGTTGATTGCCTACTCTGGCAATACTCCATAACCCAACATCATAGGTGGCGTGATTATTTTATCGTTGATAACCTCGATATTTAATAACGAACAATAACTTAGATCACTGAAGTCAGTATCTTTCTAAACTCAATGATTTTGAGAATATCTAATATCTACTTGTCATCATAACGATCAATAATAGTCACACTGCCCTCTTTCCTGAGGTTTTATGATTGTAAAATGAAATAAAATTATCACCATTTCACAATCTCTCAAGAAAGAGATAGACAGATAATAAAAAGGAATACATTAGTGAACAAACCAACCAAAAATTTAGACTACTTTGCACGTTACTTTGAGAATGATGCCGAGTATGAAATCCAGAAAGAACAATATGGCCGAGCGGTGCCTAGCCGAGCTTTTATCTTAAAGCTACTGCAAAATCACCCTAATCTTGATTTTGAAGCGATGGCAGGCATCTTTAAGCTTCGTAAAAGCTGGGAGCTTGATGCGCTTGAGAATCGTCTTAATGCCATGATTCGTCAAGGAGCACTCTATCTCGATAAGCAGGATAAATTACAAGTAATCAATCCTGATCAACGTTATACTGGTCGAGTGGCAAGCCACGCCGAAGGTTACGGCTTCTTAGAGATAGCGGGTGCGCCTAATCTCTATATTCCGCCCAATGAGATGAAATCATTACTTCAAGGCGATATTGCCGAAGCGGCGATTGATGGCATTGATAATCGTGGACGCGCGATTGCCCGTATTACCCGAGTGATCGAACATCAACTTACAGAACTTATTGGCCGCTTCTATCGTGATGAGGGTCACAATATCGTCATCGCCGAAAATCGTAAAATCCCGGTTGAATTTAAGATCGATGATACCGATACACTCAAGGCGAAGCACTTAGACCTTGTACGCATTCAGATTACCGAGTACCCTTCTGATAAAGGGGAAACGAAAGCCAAAGTACTTGAAACATTTGGTGAAGAGATGACCGTTGATCTTGAGATTATGCAGGCTATTTTGGAGCATAATATTCCTCATCAATTCTCAAAAGAGACTGAAAGTGAATTAACATCAATTCCTGATGAAGTGAGCGAGAAAGAACATAAAGGACGTAAGGATTATCGTGATTTGCCGCTTGTGACCATTGATGGTATTACCGCGCGGGACTTTGATGATGCAGTTTATTGTGAGCCGATCAAAGAGGGTTATAAACTCTATGTCGCTATTGCCGATGTGGCGCACTATGTCAAACGGGATTCAGCAATTGATCAAGATGCATATCTACGCTCTACTTCAGTCTACTTCCCGAACTATGTTGTACCGATGCTTCATCATAAACTCTCTAACGGGATCTGCTCACTCAATCCTGAAGTGGACCGTTTAACGATGGTTGCAGAATTGAAGATCAATCATGAGGGTGAGCTTTTAGAATATGCTTTCTTTGAGGGTGTTATGCGTTCTCACGCACGCTTAACCTATGAATTAGTTCAACAAATTATCGATGGCGATAGCGCACTTCGTGAAAGCTATGCGGCACTCGTGCCTCATTTAGATAATCTCTACTCGCTCTATAAGATTCTCCGTAAAGCACGAAATGAACGCGGCACTATTGACTTTGATACTGTTGAAACTTTAGTGCTCTATGACGAAGATGGGGAGATTGATAAAATCGTTCCTGATGCGAGATTTGATTCTCACAAAATTATTGAAGAGTGTATGATTACCGCTAATATCGCCGCCGCGCGTTTTATCGAGTCATCACCGCTCTCAGCGCTCTATCGCGTTCATCCAAAACCCGATAGTCAAAAATTAGCCGCTCTTCGCGATTTCTTACGAGAATTTAAGTTAGGGCTTGCCGGCGCGGATGAACCTACGCCGATGGATTATGCCGATACGCTAGAAGCAGCTAAAGAATTGCCGGCATTTAATATGATCCAAACGGTAATGCTTCGCTCATTGAGCCAAGCAGTTTATCAACCGGAAAATGATGGCCACTTTGGCTTAGCCTTAACCCATTATGCCCACTTTACTTCCCCTATTCGCCGCTATCCTGATTTAATTATTCACAGAGCGATTAAATTACTACTGCAAAAAGGGAATTTTGAGCATTTCTACACAGAATCGCAAATGGTGCATATGGGCGAACATACCTCAATGGCAGAACGCCGGGCCGATGATGCAACACGCGATGTGATGGATTGGCTCAAAGCGAAGTATCTTCAACGCTTTATCGGCGATGAATTTGATGGCAGAATCACAAGCATCACGCGCTTTGGGATGTTTATTGAACTCGATCAGATCTTTATTGAAGGGTTAGTCCATATCTCCCAACTGCAAGGGGATTACTATCTCTACGATGATACGAAACATCGTTTAATTGGGGAAAATACCGGGCAACAATATCGCCTCAGTGATGTGGTGCGCGTTAAAGTATTAGAATCCAATCCTGAAACAAAACATATCGATTTTGAATTAATCTCTCCTCTACCCAATGAAGGAAATGCTACTAAAGGACAAAAAGTCCCTAAAAAACCACGCCGTAGTGATGAGGGTAAAACTGGGAAAAAATCGAAGCGTCATCGTCCAAAGAACCAAACGATAGATCGTTCTAGCGAAGGAAACAAAAAGAAAAAACGCCGCAAACCTAAAAAATAGTCATCAGCAATTTAGCTAAAGAGTTAAAGCAGAATTCAATCAGATTCAAGGATGAATCAACAACATATTCAGTAAAATATCGATTCAATAGAATATGGATTCAATAGAATATGGATTCAATAGAATATGGACTTAAAACGATGAAGTGGGCGATTATTACCGTCTATTTCATCAATCTATCAAAAGGAGATTAGGCAGATGACCATTACCACTACTGCAACGACTGCAACTATTTCAACTATTACCCACTATCATCAAGCAGCGCAAACAGGCGACTTAGAGGCTATTCAGCAATATCTTCAAGCAGGAGGCGATATTAATGCGCTTAATCGTACTGAAGAGAGCGCAATTTTAATCGCGGCTAAACATCAGCAATATGATGTGGTGCAATTCCTAATAGAACAAGGTGCGGATATTAATCTTCAGGACCAAATCTGTTTTAATCCCTTTCTGTGGGGCTGTATTCACAATGATTTGAAACTCGTTGAGATGATGTTAAATGCCGGCGCTGATCTAAAGCGTTTAACCCGCTTTGGAGGCGTAGGGATTACTCCAGCGGCCGAAAAGGGGCATCTAGAGATGGTGCAACTCCTACTTGAAAAGAGTGCTATCAATGTCAACCACACTAATTTCGTCGGGTGGACACCGCTATTAGAAGCGATTATTCTCAATGATGGCGGCGCTACACAACAAGCGATTATTCGCTTACTACTAGCGCACGGAGCTGATCCTAATATGACCGATAAATATGGCAAAACACCGCTCTTTCTAGCAAAAGAGAGAGGATTCGATGAAATTGCCCAAATCTTAGAGAACGCCGGCGGGCATTGATAACCGATATGACTATAGCTTATGATCATACTGCTGGTCACAACGCATAAAGTAGATCTACTCAAATGATGCAACGAAAGATACTCCACATTGATATGGATGCATTTTATGCCTCTATTGAACAGCACGATCATCCTGAATATCGTGGGAAACCACTCGTTGTAGGATTTTCTGAAGGTCGCGGCGTAATCGCGGCAGCGAGTTATGAAGCGCGTCAATTTGGCATACACTCAGCACTACCGGCTCGTATTGCCAAAGAGCGCTGCCCTCATCTTATTTTTGCGCCGCCTCGCTTTGATCGTTATCGGGAAATTTCTCGGGCAATTCGGGATATCTTCCGGCAATATACTCCGCTCATTGAACCGATCGCCCTCGATGAAGCCTTTTTGGATGTCACCGAAAATCATTTTAATATCAGTGATCCGATTGTGATCGCACAAGAGATCAAGCACAAAATTGAAACCACCCTCGGATTGACCGCCTCTGCCGGCGTTTCATATAACAAATTTTTAGCTAAAATTGCCTCAGATGTGAATAAGCCCAATGGCCTTTTTGCAATTCGACAAGAAGAGGCTATAGCATTTCTTGCGCAATTACCCATTGAAGATTTCTTTGGCATTGGCAAAGCAACGGCACAAAAGATGCATCAATTGGACATTAGTACCGGCGCTGATCTTCAGAATCTCGATGAAGCCTTTCTAATTAAGCATTTTGGCAAGGCCGGAAAAAGTTATTATCACTATGCAAGAGGGGTCGATCTTCGCCCCGTTGAACCGAACCAACCACAGAAATCGGTCGGCGTAGAAGAGACCTTTTTTATCGATTTAAAACTCAAAGAAGAAGTGATTGAAGAGTTAGAGATTATTGCTATTGAGCTTATTCGCCGGGCGAAAAAGAGTGATTTTAGGGGCAGAAATTGCACGCTTAAAGTCCGTTACCGCGATTTTAGTCAGCTCTCCCGTAGTATCACAACCCCCTTTCCACTCGGCGATGATCTTACAGCCCTTTGGAAAGTCGTGCTCTGGCTATTAGATAAAATTCAACTTCATCCTGATCGCGGTATTCGTTTGATGGGCCTTGCCATTGCGAATATCGATCTTGATAAAGCGCAGCTCAATAGCGGATTATCGCAATTACAATTACCGATTTGAATGATAGTAAATTTGGTTTAAGAAAAATGTTTTTTATATAGCCAGTGTGGAACTTTAAAAGAACATCAAACCTGACTCACCAACACTTGCAAGATGCCGGATAGAATAGCTTCCTCACCTCGATCAGCTGATGCGCCGGCATTTGAATAAGCTTATTTTGAACCGATCTGACTATAACTTAATTTGATTCCATTATCGTACCCAATGATCTGCTAATGCTTCTCGCCACCATTGTTGCGCTAATCCCTCATCAGCGGTTCGCCAAGCAAGATAGAGCGTCTCTTCTTTATGCCCTTCAAGTACCGGTAAGGTCACTAATTCCCCTGCGTTAATGGCTTCTTGAACCATTGATTCTGGTAAAAATCCATGACCCATCCCGGCTTTTTGTAGTGCAATTTTATCTGTCAAAGTCGTAACGGTAATCCGTTGCTGCCCTTCATATAATCCTGCCGTTCTTAAAGGTAGATAACGCGCACTATCCGCTAATACAATCGCCGGGTAAGCCAATAAATCATTCCGCTCTAAAGGGCGATCAATCACCGTCAAAGGATGATCCGGCGCAACACAGAAGATAAAAGGAACAACACCAATCGGATAAGTACGATATCCACCTCCTGATGGCCCTTCCCCTACAGCGATCACAAGATCCGCGCGGAATTTCAATAATGCCTCCCACGCGCCCATCATCACTTCTCGAGATAAGGTTAAGGGTGTTGCCACCAATGATTGTTGAAATTGTGTGATTAACGGTAAAATTTGTGTAATAGGAAAAATCTCATCTACAGCGATATGAATCGACTCCTCAACACCGCTAGCTAATTTATTGAGTCTTGATTCAAGGTCTGAAACAGCCGTTAAGAGTGGTTTTCCTTCATCTAATAAAATCTGCCCAATCGGCGTTAAAGTCACGTGTGGGCCATTACGTTCAAAGAATTGTAATCCCATCTGTTCTTCAATCTTAGAAACGGTGTAAGAGATCGTCGAAGGTGCTTTATAGAGCAATTCCCCTGCTTTGGTAAATGAACCTGTCTTTGCAATTGTCTCAATCACTTTAATCGCCTCTAAAGTGAGTCGCATTTTATACTCCTTTATTTGTTCGTATTCATCCATTTTCAAAAATTTCGAAGATAACCATCTATTAATTTCACTTATCGTTGAGAGTTTTCTTCTCTATAATTAGCTATATCAACTATTTTTAACAATTTATTTCTAATATTTTATCTTCTAATTATTCAATGATAGAGACTCTATTGTACCTTATTTATACCAAATTGTCTTATTGCACTAAGACAACTCAATATCACGCCAATAATCCCCATCCAATGTTTCACTCATTGATTCACTTAAACACTTAAAACAGATATTCCACAACATTAAACCTATCAATAGGTAAAGGATTTAAAATGATTAAAGTTCGTTTGGCAGAAGATCGAGGACATGCCGATCATGGTTGGTTAAAAGCCGCCCACACCTTCTCTTTTGCTCGCTATTATGAGCCTACCGAAATGGGATTTTCAGACCTTATTGTCATTAATGATGATCGCATTGCGCCCCATAGAGGCTTTGGGGCCCATCCTCACGATAATATGGAAATTCTCACTTATGTTTTAGAGGGTGAGCTGACCCATCAAGATTCAATGGGTAATAGTGAAACGATCAAAGCGGGCGAAATTCAGTTGATGAGCGCCGGCAGTGGTGTTGTCCATAGCGAGAAAAACGGCAGTGACGATCCTGTTCATCTCCTACAAATCTGGCTATTACCCAATGAAGCAAATACGCCGCCACGATATCAGCAATTAGAATTGCTCGATAATCAAAAGCAGAACCAATTAACCCTTATTGTCTCCCCTAATGGAGAAGATCAATCATTACAGATTCGCCAAGAAACTCGAATCTATGCTGGTGGATTAACGGCAACAGGATCTCTCGATATTCCATTAAAAGAGGATCATTTCTACTATTTTCATCTTGCTAAAGGGAGATTATCCTTAAATGGTCACCGCTTTAAAGCCGGCGATGGTGCTCGTATTTATGATGAAACACAATTGACGCTGTCTGCTACAGGGCTTTCTACTACGGATCTTTCTGCGATAGAAACCGATGCTCTTCATAGTGACAAAGCAGTTGTAGCTGAATTTCTTCTCTTTGAACTTCGCCCTTATCATGAACCCCGAAGAGGTTGATCATATCGTAAATTTGGTTTAAGAAAAATGGTTTTTAAATAGCTATTGGGGGGGTTAAAAGAAGATAAACCTGACTCACCAACACTTGCAAGATGCCGGATAGAACAGTTTCCTTACCTCGATCAACTGATGCGCCGGCATTTGGATAAGCTTCTTTTGAACCGATCATAAAAAACGGTGAACCTTAAGTTAAGGCTCACCGTTTTGATGATATCGTTCAGTGATATTCTACTGATTGTGACTACTTGCAATCCCCAAGCTTATTACAGAGTACAAGCCCCGCCCGCACAGCCGGTATCTTCGATCTCTTCAGGGGTTGAAGTATCAATTGGACGTTCAGAATTCCCCTCTACGCCCGCATAGAGATTATCAAGATCAAATGTTAAATCATCTAACTCATCACTCATACTTTTCTCCTTCTTAATTCGAAGGGTCATTATAGCGATTTTTGATTGTAAAATCTGAGGAATGTGAGTTCTTCAAGCAATTTTTGCAAGCTTTTACAAATATCCAATATCCTTCACAATTCTCTATGTTTTATGCTATTTGCTATTTGCTATTTGTTATCTGTTCTTTGCTTGTTAATAAACAACGTAGTAATCACTTCACACTTTATTGATTAAGCTTCTTCTAACTCATCATCTTGCACAATCTCACGACCGGGTAAGATGAGATTTAAGATGAGTGCAGAGAGCGATCCCACTGTAATCCCTGATTTAAAGATCACTTGAATAAATTCCGGCAAGGCATTTAAGACTTCCGGGCGCATAGTGACCATTAGACCTAAACCAAGAGAAACGGAGATCACAAGACCATTACGCTTATTGATTTCAACCCGACCTAAGACCTGAATACCGGCGGTTATAATCATCGCAAACATCATCAAACCTGCACCCCCTAATACCGGCAGTGGAATAGAGACCACTAAAGCGCCAAAGATGGGGAAGATTCCGGCAAGTACTAACAGAATCCCGGTCATTGCAACCACAAAGCGGCTCGCAACACCAGTCAAAGAGATAATACCGATATTTTGGGCAAAAGTTGAAAATGGAGTTGTAGACATTAAAGCTGCTAATGCCGAGCCTAGCCCTTCACAGAGAATGCCGCCTTTCATTCGCTTGCCGGTCACTTTGCACTGTGTTGCTTCGCCCAATGCTAAGAAGTTACCACTTGATTCCACAATGGTCACAAGATAAGCAATACTCATTCCGATAATCCCTGAAATAGGAAATGAGAAACCATATTTAAAGAATTCAGGTAATGCAAATACAGAGGCTTCTTCAATACCACTAAAATTGGTTAAGCCAAGATCAAAGCCAAAACCTTTTTCAAACAGAATGACCACAAGATAACCCACAACCATTCCAATCACAATTGATGCAGAAGAGAGAATCCCTTTTCCCCACTGTGTAAGCCCAATCACAACGAAGAGCACTAAAAAGGCTACTAATAGATTAGAAGCTGTGGCATATTGTGTCGAGCCCACTTGCCCACCTGCAAACCAATCAAGTCCAACCGGCAATAGACTCAAACCGATCATCGCAACAACTGTTCCCGTCACAACCGGCGGAAAAAGTTTACGAATTTGAGGCATAAAAAAGCTTCCTATAATCATCACTAAGGAAGCTACTAATGAGGAACCTAAAATTCCACTGACGCCATATTCACTATTACCGATCGCTATGGCGGAGGCGACAAAGGTAAAGCTTGTCCCCATCACCGCCGGCAGTCGTAAACCGATCGGACCGATACCGCGAGATTGGACAAATGTGACCGCACCTGAAACTAAAAGCGCTGCATTGACCAAAGCAATTTTCTCGGCCGCACTTAAATTGAGTGCACTGCCAATCACCAAAGGCACTGCGATAATACCACCCAGTGCAGCAAGAAGATGTTGAGCAGCAAGTAAAAGGGAAATGGAAAAAGGGGGCTTATCTTCAAGATGATAGCGTAATTGATCTTTCATAGAGTCTCTCAAGTCTAAATAACGAGGTTATGGGTAGCGATATGAGACCGCACACTACGATAATAGATTGATATGATATCTCGATATGGCATCTTGATATAACCTATTAATATAAAAGGATTTTATATACCAAAGCCAAATTACAACACAGCGTATTATGAGTGGCGATTCAATCCGCCCTATTATACACTTTCAGCCTAATGTTTCACTTTCAATGCAATAATATCGTTCACAGGAATAGAGCGATTCCACTCAAAACAGCTTGGGCAACTCCATTGCAAACTCTTAGTGGTATAGCCGCAAGAGCTACATTGATATTGTGCATATTGATCTAACATTTCTCGGAAAGTTTTCTCAATTAAACGTACTTCAGTCACATCAATACGATACTTCTGCAATTGATTTAAGACCATCAAACCATAGAGATTACTTTCGTTATTTAATACCTTTTGCAGATATTCAATGCCAGCTTCAAGTGATACGGTTTTAATCAGCCAATGCGTTTGCCAAATTTTAAGAAAGAT
Source organism: Ignatzschineria larvae DSM 13226 (assembly GCF_038500265.1). Lineage (NCBI taxonomy): Bacteria > Pseudomonadati > Pseudomonadota > Gammaproteobacteria > Cardiobacteriales > Ignatzschineriaceae > Ignatzschineria > Ignatzschineria larvae. The sequence goes on from NZ_CP150637.1 coordinate 1,351,198, forward strand.
ATGGTGATTCTTCATCATCATCTTCGCTAACCAATCTTGAAAAAATTGCATCCGATCTAACAAAACCGAAAGATGATAAACCATCGATAAAATCATTGGAATTAGGTCACTATTTTGCTTCTCGATGAGCAATAATGCCTCAAGCGAAGCTTCATAATTGCCATAATAGTAGAGCGCATAAGCTCGGATCAAATTTGCTCTAGCACAGTTGCGATCAGCACTCAACGCCTTATCAAGCCAAAGCGTTAACCGGTCTAAATTAAGAGACTCCGGTTGCAAAAGTTCCCCTTCTGCAAGCTCACAGTAGAGATGCGAAATTTCAGCATTCAAATTATCATCAAGCTCAGTCAATTGTTCAAGCATTGCAATACTCTGTAGCCATTCACGCTGTTGCTTATAAATTTTGGCAAGCTTTCGAAGAGCCGTCTCTTTATAACCTGATGATTCGAGTAGTAATCTTAATGTGCTCTCAGCGCGGTCTAGCATTCCGGCAACTTGGTAATCTTCTGCCAACGATAAGTAGACTTTATCGGTCAATGCTTGTGTCGGTGCTTCTTTCAGCAGATATTCATGAAGATTAATGGCTTTATTAATTTCCCCTCTTTTGCGAAAAAGATCGCCTAACATAAGGCTAAAATTGAGGTTATCGACATCATAATCAGGCGGAAGTGTTAAGAGCGAGGCATCGATCTCTTTACTCTCCTCCACAAAATAGCGCAGATTGAGATAACGAAGCATTTTCTGCTTCTTGAGATTATCCCGTTTTGCCGCAAGCCAACCAATTAAGAGCCCGAGCGGAAGCAGTAGCCAGATATATTCAAACATGTACATTTAATCCTTGATTGAATAGATCAATCAATCTATTTTGCAATAAGCCCTGCCCGGTCTTTACGGCGATCATCATGAATAGATTACATTTTTTGATAAGTACGATTGTTAAAGCACATGTGTTTTACGCTTCAATTCTGCATTCTCTTTTTCAAGGCGTTTTAAATTGCTTTTTAACGCAAAATGAGAAAAGAGACTTGGAATATTAATCAACATCAGAACACCTAATGTAAAGAGCGCACCAATAATAAAAACGATACAGATAAAGATCGATGTATTCAGTGTCGCTTCGCCTAAAAGATAATTAAAGGTTAATTGGCCATCACGATTGACATAGAAAATTATAAAGACTACCGCAAAGATAAATAACCAAATTGCCAGCTTCAACCAAAAATAGATACGCTTCATAGCTTTATGGATCCTTTGATATTGTTAATTCACTTAATCTTGTTGTTTATTTTTTACTGATTAACTAAGATTACCTCTCGATAATCACAGGCTATACTGTAGCATAATTTGTTATTGTAATCTTTGCATTTTACCCTTATCGTGGTAAATTATAAAGCGTTACCTAGAATTGAGAAGATTGTTAAAAGATCATATTTCAATAAAAACGAGAAGAAATTAACATTAAACGTTTATTCTTGTTAAAATGTTGGAAAATGAGTTGTTTCTTTCATGTCTATTAGGATCTTACCAAAGTAAATTAGATATCCTATGAGTAGCTGATTTCAGATATATCAACATATTATATACCAAAGATAGTCGTTTTAAATACGAAATCACTACAATTCATATAGCAATAGCATGTAAATAACCACAACAAAATTTCTCCTGAAGAAAAATTGGCTTTCTAATTTGAACTGGCACCCCTTCATAGCCATTTTAAGCTTGAAGGCTAATTCAATCGATAATAACAAAGTGAGACAATATAATATATTGAAGTCGAACGAGTATCGTAGATTAATATATTCAGTAAAATTCCTAGTGCATAGACTCACCATAGATTGGTATATGCACACTATATTCTGTATGGCTATCTAACTAAATATAGATAACAGAGATATAGATGACGAAAATATCAATGACAGGTCACTTTTGATCTTATTTTGATTCTGCTTGGGAGTAAAGAGCGCATCAGTAAATGCATCGATAACAACGAATATTGAATAAAGGTATGCCCCCAAATTCATTAATAAATTTACGAATATAGTCATATGAATTCTAAACTTAATAAGCAGTAAAGACGTTATAGATTGATTTGGGATTGATTTAATTTTGATATCCGAACTTATGTCACAACTAATAATCAAATATAAATAGAAAACTACATGGATTTTATGAAAGAGACTACATTAACGCATTGGAAAGAACTCTCACTTACAACAAAGACCTTATTACAGGAGAAGCTTGCATTAAAGCTGATTCAATCCCCCGAGGCTTTTGAGCTATTAGCACAAGTTTCACAACTCATTGCAACAGAACAACTTCATAAAACGCTTCTTCTCACGCTCAATATTAGTGATGCTATCCTCATTCGCATGCTATTAGCTGAAGCAAATCCTGAGTTAAAATTACATCTTATCTTAGCGGATACACCAGATTCCCAGATTAATTTCAACCAAGCAAACATCACAATCATCCCTTATCCGCTCTTTTCACTAGAACGGATTCGCCAACATTCCCTGCCGTTGCTCGATCTCGATATCATTATGATCGATGAAGCAATCCCGGCTAATTTTCTACATGATCTGCTCTTTGTTGATGAATTAAATCGATCGCTTCTTACTATCGAGAATGAAAGCTTGCTATTAGCTTCTGACTTTACTCTGATTACGCAGACATTAACGAAGAATATCCATTCAACGCCGGCGCCACTCAGTCAAGTCCAAGAAACAACCGTAGAAGCACCACAAAAAATTACGCTTACAAAGAACAAAAAAGTAGCGAAAACTGAGGCAGATGCGACAGAAACAGTAGTAATCGAAGCTAAAACAGAAGTAGATACTCCGAAAATGAAACGCGCTAAAGATACTGCCAAAAATACCGAACATTCTGTCACAGCAGATCTTACACAAGATAGTGCGCCATCTTCTGATCAAATAAAATCGCCCCAAAAAACTGAAACCCCGGCATTACCAGAAAGCCCCTTTATTGCGCTAGTACCTAAAAACCTACAGCGCCAATATATTCGCGATTATATTCGCACTCATCACCTGCAACATCTTTTGATCGTCACCCACAATCGGCAATCAGCACGATTACTAGAAAAATACCTCTATCGCGCGCGTATTCGGAGCCGCGTAGTACATGAAAAGATCAATGATGAGACGGCAACTAGCCTATTCGAACGCTATAACAAAGGGCAATTTACTGTCTTTATCTTAATGCATCGCGTAATTGAAGAGTTTGCTTCTAAAATTGAAAAGTGTGATTCTGTCATGTTTCTCGATTTCCCTACCGTCTATTCAGAGTATGCTGAGCGTTTTGAATTTATTCAAAATCATTATAAACCTGCTCACTTTATCTCTATTGCTACAGAAAATGATAAAGCTTGGATTCAATCTTTCACTGAAGAATATCCGCAATTAGGATTGCCGATTATTCCTATTGATATCGAACCACCTAAGCGCCGGGAACCGAAAGACGATTCTGCAAAAACAGCTGACCATAAGCGAGAAAAACCAGTTAAAGGGGGGCATAAGAAACCGCGTAATGCTCAACAAACAGCGCAACAAATAGAAGAAGTTGATCTTCAAACTGCGCCTGCAACTGATGCCAGAGCACGCAAAGAAGTGGGCTCTCAAAATAAAGAGATCGTAACCTCTTCGCAATCGGCTTCCACAGAACAGACGCGCGATAATCATCAAAATAATCAAGATAATTCAAATCAAACACTCTCGAGAGAACGTTCACAAAAGAATCGTAAAACGGTAAAACGTACTCGCTCACAGGCGGGTGAGTCTCAAGATAATAATGGCAATGGCAGTGGTAATGTTGATAAACGACAAACTAGACGCTCATCGCCACAACGAGGACAAACCCGCAGTAACAATCCGCGCAATGATCGTCGCAACAACAAAAATCAGAATAGCCATCAGCCAACAGGTGATAGCCAGAGTGATTTCTTTAATGTTAATCAAGATGAGATCGTCAACCGCAATCGCTTACCCTTTGAATCAGGTTCTTTTGAAGCGAATATTGCGCGTGAAAATCGCCGTAGAGGACGGGATCCTTTTGGTGTTCCCGGCGGTATCGGTCAATCTACTAGTGGTAACTTTATCCAAAATATTACTCAAGGTTACGGCAATGGTAATGGCAACGGCGGCAATGCCGGCAATAGTTCAGACAATAACCGCCGAACACAACGTCGCCCAAGAACTAAGAATAATCGTAAAAAATAGCCAAAAACTTCGAAGAAAGTAATCAATCAGTAATTTATCAGCACGCATCAATAGCAAAAAAGGATTCATAATAAAGTCATGAGTGTCAATTTAATTACGCCGGAGGGCCTTGCCCTTTTGCAAAAAGAGCTCGATTTTCTATGGCGTATTGAACGCCCTGAAATTACTCAAAAAGTCACCTGGGCTGCAGGATTAGGCGATCGCTCTGAGAACGCTGATTACCAGTTCAACAAACAGAAGTTAAGAGCCATCGATCGGCGTGTACGTCATCTTCGTAAGCGCCTTGAGCTTCTTCGTCCGGTCCCCTATTCCCCTAGCCAAGAGGGAAAGATTTATTTCGGCGCTTGGGTACGGCTTTCAGATGAGGAAGAGAATAGCCTCTACTTTCGGATTGTTGGTGCTGATGAGATTGCCCATCATAGAGATTATGCTTCCATCAACTCTCCAATCGCCAAAGCTTGCCTTGGTAAAGAAGTGGATGATGAGGTGATTGTCCGCACTGAACTATTAGAAAAACAGTGGTTTATCGATGAGATTCATTATGGTGTGCCCGATGAAATCAGAGCGGAATTAGAAGCGCCGTTACAAAGTAGTGAAGCGCGATAATGATCTCTCCTCATTATTCTCTATCCACTAATATTCACTAAAAATTATTCGTTAAAACAGTGTTAACCTTGCCGCTAAAGCGATTAGTGTCATCAGAAGTACTGGCAATGTTAACACAATCCCGACGCGGAAATAGTAGCCCCAGGTGATCTTCATATTTTTAAGCGATAGAACGTGAAGCCAGAGGAGCGTTGCAAGGCTTCCAATGGGGGTAATTTTCGGCCCTAAGTCACTACCAATGACATTGGCATAGACCATCGCTTCCTGTGTTAAACCTGTTGCATTTGAGGCATCAATAGAGAGTACGCCGATCAGAACAGTGGGAAGATTATTCATAATGGAAGATAATATCGCCGTTAAAAATCCCGTCCCTATGGTGCTTACCCAAATACCGAGTCCTGCTAATTGGTTGAGTAATATCACCAAATAATCCATCAATCCGGCATTTCGTAAGCCAAATACCACTAAATACATCCCTAATGAGAAGAGCACTATCTGCCAAGGTGCCGAGAGTACGATCTTAGGGACATCGATTTTCTGCCCCTTCTTAGCAATCAATAGCAAAATCAAGGCGCCAATGCCGGCAATCACACTAATCGGTACCGAGATTAGATCAGAGATAAAGAAACCGATTAAAAGCAACCCTAAAACCCACCAGCCGGCCTTGAAAGTTAGAGGATCGACAATTGCATTACGGGGGATAAGTGCTTCAAGACTTCCGGCATCTTGTTTTGTCTCTAACTGATATTGAAATTGTAGATCCCGGCGATAGAAAAGATAGAGAACCGCTAATGTGGCTAATACAGAGATCATATTCACCGGAATCATGACTGATGCATAACGACCAAAATCGATGCCATAGTAATCTGCCGAGATAATATTGACGAGGTTTGAAACCGTTAAAGGCAGACTCGCTGTATCTGCAATAAACCCAGCGCCCATCACAAAAGCGAGCGTTGAAGCTCGTGACGCCCCTAATTGCAATAAAATCGCCATTACAATCGGTGTTAAGATCAGTGCTGCGCCATCATTGGCAAAAAAGGCTGAAATTAAGGCACCTAATAAGATCATATAACAGAATAGTCGCCGGCCACTTCCTCGCCCCAAACGTGCCATATAGAGCGCAGCCCAACGGAAGAATCCAGCTTCATCTAATACCAAGCTAATAAGGATAATCGCAATAAAGGTCAATACCGCATTCCAGATAATACCCCATACCGTTATGATATCTTGCCAATCGATTACACCGAAAATCAGCGCTAACAGAGCCCCTATTGTTGCACTATAACCAATGCCTAGCCCTTTAGGTTGCCCTATGACCAGAATCAACGTAAAGATAAAAATAACAATCGCTAACAACATTGTGGTTCCTTTAAAACAGTCAAGTAGGAGTGAAGAGGAAAAAGAAGAAATCAGTTATTCACCATAAAACTGGCAATAAAAAACGATAGAGATCAAATTGTTATGCCTTATCTCTATCGCTCTATTCTACGGACTTTTGTATATTATTGCGTTGATTTTATGACTCTAATGAAGAGACAGCATTGTGATTCATCAGACTATTTTTTCAAAAAAACAAGATCCCAAACGCCATGGCCTAATCGCTTACCGCGCGCTTCAAATTTAGTAGGCATTCGATGATTAGGTTCCATCACAAATCCCCTATTGATTGAGGCATCCACGCTATTCATATAATCCGGTGCACTTTGCATGACTTCCATCATATGCTCAGCATAAGGTTCCCAATCAGTTGCTAAACAGAGTCTTCCACCTTTTTTCAATTTCTGTGCAATGAGTGCTACAAATACCGGCTGAATAATGCGACGCTTATTGTGCTTCTTTTTGTGCCAAGGATCAGGGAAAAAGACTTGGACACACTCTAGACTTTCATCAGGAATACAATGCTTGAGAATATGAACGGCATCATAATCAATGGCTCGAATATTAGTGAGCCCCTTCTCCTCTACATCTAAAAGTAGACGACCTACACCAGGACGATGTACCTCTAATCCTAAGAAATCACGATCAGGTTCCCGCTCAGCCATCTTTGAGAGTGAAGCACCATCCCCAAAGCCGATCTCAAGTGTTCGCTTCTGATTCTCTCGTCCAAAGAGTGCATCTAAATCCCAACGGGCATTCACAGCTTCATGATCAATAAGATAAGGACTTTCTGCCAAAATCCGCTCTTGACCTTTAGTCAAGCGCCCTTCCCGTTTTACAAATGAGCGAATAGTCCGGATATAACGACCGCCGGCTTTCTCTTTAATGGCGTCTATATCCAGTTCACCGGCATTCTTATTGTCATTTGCAAGGGATTCGTCTGATACATTATTCGACGAATGTTCTGTTGAGCTCTGCTCATCTTTATTGTTGTTTACGATATTTTCCATCAATATATTCATCTATAATTTGTTTAAATTCTTCGGCGATATTTTCACCTTTCAATGTAACTGCACGCTCACCATCAATATAGACGGGCGCTACAGGCTTCTCACCATTTCCTGGCAAGCTAATACCAATATTGGCCATTTTCGATTCACCCGGCCCATTGACAATACAGCCCATTACAGCGACAACCATCTTCTCAACGCCTTCATAATTCTGCTTCCAAAGTGGCATATTATGATCAATATAAGATTGAATCTTTTGCGCTAAATATTGGAAATCATCACTACTTGTGCGACCACAGCCGGGGCAAGCAACCACTTTAGGGGTAAAAGCGCGAATCTGTAGGCTCTGTAGAATCTCTTTTCCGACCAAAACTTCCTCTGTGCGTGGGGCATTCGGTTCCGGCGTGAGAGATATGCGGATCGTATCGCCAATCCCTTCTTGTAAGAGAACCGCTAACGCTGAGGAAGATGCCACGATGCCTTTCATTCCCATTCCCGCTTCAGTTAACCCTAAATGAAGCGGAACCCGGACTTTAGGGGCAATATCACGATAGACTTTGATCAATTGCTGACTTTGGCTCACCTTAACAGAAAGAATAATATCCTCATCAGTCATACCGATCTCTTTAGCAAACTCAATACTTTCAAGTGCCGAGACAATCATCGCCTCACACATAAGCTCATCATTCGTTAAGGGGACTGCACGTTTAAGATTTTCATCGACTAAGCGTTTTAAGACTTCAGGATCAAGGCTTCCCCAATTCACGCCAATACGTACAGGTTTACGATACTTGAGTGCCTCTTCAACGATCGCCGAAAATTGCTCATCTTTACGCGCCCCACGTCCGACATTACCGGGATTAATTCGTAATTTTGCTAAAGCTTTAGCGCACTCAGGTTCTGCCTGTAACAAGCGATGACCATTAAAATGGAAGTCACCAACAATCGGCGTATCGTACCCTAAAGTTGTGAGTTTCTCTACGATAAATGGTACTGCTTTCGCCGCCTTTTCTGTATTAACGGTCACTCTAACAAGCTCAGAGCCACTATCCGCTAAAGCGATAATTTGTGATACCGTTTGATCAACATCTTCCGTATTTGTATTCGTCATCGATTGCACACGAATAGGGTAATCAGAACCGATGCCGACATTGCCCACCATCACTTGGCTTGTGGGTCGTCTTTTAATGGTAAAAACCATGTAAATATCCTTTAAGGTAAGAGAAACATTGTGGTCTATTATCGCTAAAATCGCCCTCTTTCACAAGCAGACGCACTATCTGATTATTTGCTATAATAGATCCTGATTTTATCACTCTTCTTTTATTCTATTTTGGAGAATAGGTTATTATGTCATATTTAGTCTTTAAAGCGCTCCATATTATCTTTATGGTGACCTGGTTTGCCGGGCTCTTCTATCTTCCAAGAATCTTCGTCTATCACGCTTCTACAACTGACCCTGAAACTAGTGCTACCTTTAAAATCATGGAACGTAAACTGATGATTATGACCCATATTGGGGGTGCATTAACCATTATTTTTGGCCTGATTTTAGTCATGCAAAACCCAATACTATGGAAGTTTGGCTGGTTCCATTTTAAACTTACCTTAGTATTCTTATTAGTGATCTATCACTACTTCTGCTATCACTACATGATGGTCTTTAGAAAGGATCAAAACAAGCATTCCCACAAGTTTTATCGTTATTTCAACGAGATCCCAAGCGTTATTCTAATCATCGTAGTTTTCTTAGTCATTCTTAAAGGGATTCCCTTTGTGAACTTCTGGTAGAAATGACTGATAATCCCCAATAATTTAATACTCAAAGCGCACTATCAATCACGATAATGCGCTTTTCTTTTTTATTCAATCCAGGCGAGTCATCGATTGTGTGACGTTTTCTCACTTCTTACAACCGATGCGCCGGCCTTTAAATAAGGCTTATTTTGAACCGCTCTGACTATGCATTGCACTTTTATAAGATTATCCGTCAATCATTTAAGCCTTTTCCCAACCAAATGGAATGACCATTTCAATCTCTTTTGTCTGCTCTATCGCCATCAATAATCGATCGACACCTAAAGCAACACCGCTACAAAATGGGAGTTGATCTAAAGATTCTAGCAATAATTCATCAATCGGAACAGCGTCCATACCACATGCGACTCGCTTCGCATTTTCCGCTTCAAAACGCTTGCGCTGCTCTTTAGCATTGGTCAATTCTTCATAACCGTTAGCTAGCTCTAAACCTTTCCAATAGAGCTCAAAGCGTTTACCTACAAATTGACCATCGACTTCTACAATCTTCGATAAAGAGGCCTGTGAAGCAGGATAATGGTAGAGAAGTGTCAATTTATCAGGGTCAAATTGAGGTTCAATGAGATGAGAAACAATCAGATCTAAAGCCTCATCTCTATCCCGTAGCGTAAAGGTTAAATCGATCTTATTCATCTCCAATATTGCTTGTAACTCTTCAAGGCTTGCCGTAAAAGGATCAAGATTTAAGTGGGTTAAGAATGCCTCACGATAAGTCATCATCTCTACTTCAAGCGGTAGGTCTGTCAAAATTTTGATAAGAAGAATCACTTCTTTCATCAATTTTTCAAGATGGTAGTCTAAGCGATACCACTCTAGCATGGTAAATTCAGGATTATGTCGTCCACTTAGCTCCCCATCCCGAAAAACCTTCCCTAAATAGTAACAAGAACCGACTCCTTGTGCTAAGAGGCGCTTCATATGGTATTCAGGGGATGTAATCAGGTAAAAAGGCGCTCGGTAATATTCCCCAGGTCCATGATAGCTGGTCACAAAATTAAGCAATGCCGGGTCAGGGTTACCAAATTGACTTAAAATCGGTGTGTCAACCTCAACGACCTCTTCCAAAAAAAAGTAATCACGAATTGTACGAAACAATAACCCTCGTCGCCATAATCTATTTTGCAATAACTCTCCCTCTTCTTTTAGATTCATTATGTTTTACTCCTTATTAAAATATTTAAGCAATCTCTATAAATTCCATAACTTATTAATAGGATAGATAAATTCTCATCTCTATATTCCTCATCTATGTACTATCTTCAAATATATACATTCTTCATATACATTCTTCATATATATTAATTGAAAATGATTAATTAAAAATAAAATATTAGTTCTATCTATCCCCTAAAAGCCAGCATATTCCGTTCCGCTATTAATAAATTAAAATTCTTTTATTCACTCCAATTGTTATGAGGTGTTAACTATTACTCTTAAATAATAGTACATATTTTTGAATATGTTTTAAATATGTTTTAAATATGCTTTAAAATATGCTTTAAAATATGCTTTTTTTACATCACTATTTTGATAGTGTCATTTGTTGTCTGCAAGGATAAAAATAAAATCATTTATCAGTTGCAAATGGGAATAATTATTATTAAGATATAGAAAAGTTACTGATAAGAGGATTAAATCATGTTTATTTGTCTTTGCAATGGAATCACCGATAAAGCAATCGTCGAAGCAGTCGAGAATGGCGTCACTACTTTTGAAGCATTGCAAGCACAATTAGGTGTTGCAACTTGTTGCGGAAGTTGTGCTGATATCGCCAAAAGTTTTCTACCTGGTGAAGCCTCTCCTATCGAACAAGGGATGCCTGTCCCTCAAGCGTATGAATTACGCTAAGATACTCTTTCATCGCGAATACCATAGTAAATTTGGTTTAAGAAAAATGGTTCTTAAGTGGCTAGTGAAATCTTAAAAGAACATCAAACCGCGCTAAACAACGCTTGCAAGATGCTGGATAGAACAGATTCCTTACCTCTTACAACCGATGCGCCGGCATTTAAATAGGCCTATTTTGAACCGATATTACTATAACAACATTGTAATATCATTAGCATAAATCGAAATGAATTGAGAACCGATTAAAAACCCTCAAACTGCATAGTTTGAGGGTTTTGACTTTCTACCGGTTCAGCTTGTTATATTCAGCTAATGAATAGAATTAATCTGCTTTTTCGATCTGTTTTTGCAAATAGACATCTAAGCCCATTAATTCGATGTTCTCTTGTTGAGTCTCAATCCAATCAATATACTCTTCGCTCTCATCTAACATTTCAGATAGAAGATCACGAGAAACATAATCCTGCACAGATTCTAAATGTTCAATAGCCGCTACTAATGTCGCACGTTTCTCATATTCCCGAGCAAGATCACATTGTAAAATCTCCGGCACATCTTCACCGATCAATAATTTCCCTAATTCCTGCAAATTAGGTAGACCTTCGAGTAATAAGATACGCTCGATCAGATCATCAGACTCTTTCATATCCTCGATCGACTTTTTATAGATCGGATGTCCTAACCCTTCAAAGCCCCAATTCTTTAAAATACGTGCGTGCAAAAAATATTGGTTAATTGAGATAAGGTATTGACCTAACACCTTATTAAGATGTTGCAACACAGTACGTTCAATTTTCATGATATCCATTCCCTTTCTAACGAGTTTTATCTCTATTGGTTAATCCCTATTAACAACGATTCCGACCGATCAATGATAAATCCTATACTCTACAATTTATTCTGTAACCGATCAGAATCAACAACCCTATCCACTTATAACTATTCGTTTACTCAGCCAATTGATGTTGTAAGTAGAGCGGTAATGAGATTGTATCGATTAAACGTAACTGTTTTTCAAGCCAGTGCGCATGATCTTCTTCAGTATCTTGAAGCTGAACCACTAACATATCGCGAGTGACATAATCTTGTTTCTCTTCACAGAGCGCAATCCCTTTCTTAAGCGCTTCACGCACAGAGTATTCTAGATTAAGATCACTTTGTAACATCTCAGGTACTGTCGCCCCGATATGAATCTGATCAGGCACCATTTTAGGGGTACCTTCTAACAGAAGAATACGGGCAATAATTAATTTTGCGTGTACTGTTTCATCTTCCATCTCATGGGCAATGCGCTCATAAAGCTTCATATAACCCCACTCTTCATACATCGAAGAATGAATAAAGTACTGATCACGCGCCGCTAATTCGCCCGCAAGTAATACATTTAAATAATCAATAACTTCTTTATTGCCTTTCATAATCGATTCCCTTTGCTAATGCTTTTTCAGTTAATCTTAAAATAGATCTTTCTCTCTTACCCCCTATTCTCCCCATTCAGGATGAATAAAACATTCACTAATGCTCAGTAATGAAAGAATAATCTACTATTCTCTTCTATAGTATAAGTAATATCCTGACGATTGACGAATCGAGATTGATTCCCACAATCCAAAAGATACAAATGGCAACAATTCCCAAATAAAGATGTATGATAATTCGATCCAGAGTTAACGCAATCCTCGGCATTGCAAGACTTTTTAACAATACTCCTTGGCCGTAAATAGGAATTATTTGTAATTATATGAATAATTCACGACCTGATATAGATCAATATTTATGCAAATCAGCGATAGATCTTTTATAATAAAGTCTCATTAAACGATCCCTCAAAAACAGAAGAATACAAATTACGGCTATAAATAGCGCTTTTTCTGAAAAAAATCACGATCTTTACATCACGGCTACTGAATAAATTCTCAAAAAAATGTATTATCTCCCCCTAGACTTTCGATACATAGAGGAATGAATTTATATTATGCGTCAATTTGATGGGGTTACCCCACTCTTTTCTTATCGTAAATATTGGGCTCACCGGTTTGGTACCGCACCTTTTTTACCCACAACACGAGAAGAGATGGATCTTTTAGGTTGGGATAGTTGCGATATTATCTTCGTCACTGGCGACAGCTATATCGATCACCCAAGCTTTGGAACCGCTATCTTAGGTCGATTATTAGAAGCGCAAGGCTTTCGTGTTGGCGTAATCTCCCAACCCAATTGGCGCTCATCAGAGGATTTTGAACGTTTAGGGCCACCCAATCTCTATTTCGCCGTCAACTCCGGCAATATGGATTCTATGGTCAATCACTATACTTCTGATCGTAAAATTCGTCGCAATGATGCCTATACTGCCGGGGATGTTGCCGGTAAGCGCCCAGATCGTGCAGTGATTGTCTATACCCAAAAACTTCGGGAAGCATTTAAAGATATTCCAATTATTATTGGCGGGATTGAAGCCTCTCTTCGCCGAGTGGCTCATTATGATCACTGGACAGAAGTAGTACGCCGTTCGATTTTAGTCGATAGCGCTGCGGATCTTCTACTCTATGGTAATGGGGAACGTTCTATTACTGAACTGAGTCATCGTCTTGCCAATGGAGAAACAATTGATCAAATTACCGATATTCGTGGATCGGCTATGTTGCGTCCTCATGGTAAACATCATTTTAATCGCCATGAACTCGATTCAACACATTTTGATCATGTTGGGAAAATTGACCCTTATATCAATCCTTATGGGGAATCAGTGGATGCCAAGAAATGCCAAACGAATGTTGCGCTAGAAGCACCAACCGATGCACAGGCTGGAAAAAGCGAAAAAATTACCCGTACAGATGTCACAATCCGTCTTCCTAGTTTTGATGATGTTTCGACAACGCCGGCGCTCTATGCCCATTCTAGTCGAATTTTACACCTTGAAACGAACCCTTTTAATGCGCGCCCTTTAGTGCAGCAACATGGGGATTTAGATGTCTATCTTAATCCACCGCCTATTCCCCTCTCAACGAAAGAGATGGATGCTGTCTACGCGCTCCCCTTTGAACGTGCGCCCCATCCTAGTTACGGCGATGCCCATATCCCTGCTTGGGAGATGATTAAACACTCTGTCAGCATTATGCGGGGATGTTTTGGCGGTTGCTCTTTCTGCTCGATTACTGAGCACGAGGGACGAATTATTCAGAGTCGTTCAGAGAAATCAATTCTCAATGAAATTGAAGAGATTCGCGATCGTGATCCAAGCTTTACAGGTTATATCTCCGATTTGGGGGGACCTACCGCTAATATGTATCGATTGGCTTGTAAAGATCCGAATATCGAAAAGCATTGCCGGAAACTCTCTTGTGTCTTCCCTGGCATTTGCCAAAATCTCGATACCAATCATAAACCCCTGATCGAGCTCTACCGTAAAGCGCGGGAGATTGATGGTATTAAACGTATTCATATTGCTTCCGGCGTTCGTTATGATCTGGCATCTCAAGAGCCGGAATATATCAAAGAATTAGTCACTCATCATGTAGGTGGATACCTCAAAATTGCACCGGAGCATACTGAAGAAGGTCCGCTTTCTAAAATGATGAAACCATCCATGAAAGCATACGAAGACTTTAAAGTACTCTTTGAAAAATACTCCAAAGAGGCCGGCAAAGAGCAATATCTCATTCCCTACTTTATTGCGGCTCACCCGGGAACAACCGATGAAGATATGCTTAATCTTGCGCTTTGGCTCAAGAAAAATGATCTTCGTGCCGATCAAGTACAAGCCTTCCTACCCACACCGATGGCGCTCTCCACAGCGATGTATTACTCAGAGCGTAATCCTCTCAAACCCATTCGCCGCAATTCAGAGCACGTAGGAACAGCAAAAAGCCTCAAGCGCCGGAAAATTCATAAAGCATTCCTCCGCTATCATGATCCTGATAATTGGCCATTACTTCGCCAAACACTGAGATACATGGGTCGAGGGGAACTCATTGGTTCTGGTAAAGAGTGTTTAATCCCCGCAGAGAGCCGTAGAGAACGGGAACGCGGTACGATTAATCGAAATGGTCATCGCCCTAATGCTACTAGACGTGGTCAAAAATTCACGACGAATCATCAGGGAATTCCAAGAACGAAGAAATCTAGTAGAAGCAAGTAATCTTAGATATTGAAGATCAATAATCTGTAAAGCTTAGACTGAAAATTTATCGTCAAAATGAAAACGCCTAATAGTTTTATTAGGCGTTTTATTAGGCATTTTCTTAATCTATATTCGTTATTTAAATTGGTGATGCATCACTACTCTGCAGTTAAATCCACAATCGTGGCATCTGCTGCATTTTTGGTCACAGATTTAATACCATTATCGCAACCTGATTCACTCTTATAACTTTGACTACTACCTACGACTTGACCATTAGTTGCTTTTAAATTAAAAGAAAACTTTCCAGTATCTGAGCTTTTTTTCTCATAGCGATTAGGATCCACTGAGTTTTTTTGTACTGAAGCAATCCCCTTTTTGCAACTTGTCTTTGTCGCATAACCTTGACTACTTAAAATAATTTCACCATTCCCTGCTTTTAATCGGAAATAGAATTTATCATTTTTCGCCAAAAATATTTCAAACTTACCGCTCATAGTCACTCCCTGTTTACTAGAAAATATAGCTTCCGTTATCAATGTTAATATCTAATCTAAATTGTTACTTCTCATTATTCATAAAGTTAATTATAAATTGTTATCGTTATCATTACAAACAATAAGTTATATTGACATCACAGATTAAATAATCATGCAAGCTGATAGCATCAGCGTAGTAAATTGGGTTTAAGAAAATTGGTTTTTAAGCAGCTATTGCGGAGTTTTAAAAGAAGATAAAACTGTGCTAAACAACACTTGCATGGTGCCGGGTAGAACGGCTTCCGTACTTATTACAACCGATGCGCCGGCATTTTAATAAGCTTATTTTGAACCGATATTGCTATACACTAAAACTAATCACCCCTAAAACCCAATTTAAAGGATTATTCTTATACAAAAGAAAAACGCTATTCCCTAAAAAATAGCGTTTCAAATTATCTTTTTTACACTTGATACTGATGCAGTCGGTAACTATTCATTACATTAATGTTTGAACAGTAACGATTACAGATCCGATTCTCTCTCTAAAAGAATATTGAGCATTCTGCGAAGCGGCTCTGCAGCACCCCATAGCAACTGATCGCCTACTGTAAATGCGTTTAGATACTCATTCCCCAAATTCATCTTACGTAAACGTCCGACAGGGATTGTCAGCGTGCCTGATGTTGCTGCTGGCGTTAACTCTTGCATTGTAATATCCCGATGATTTGGCACGACTTTCACCCAACGGTTGCTCTCTTTGATCATCGCTTCAATATCCGCCATCGGGATATCTTTGGTTAATTTCAGTGTTAAACCTTGAGAATGGCATCGCATTGCACCAACACGGACACAAGTCCCATCAATCGGAACTTGTCGTTCAAGTTGCAAGAGTTTATTACTCTCCGCCATCGCTTTCCACTCTTCCCGGCTCTGACCATTTTCTAATTCTGAATCGATCCAAGGAATTAAGCTCCCTGCCAATGGTACGCCAAAACGAGATTTTGGATAATGATCCATATCGAAAGAAGCGGTCACCCTCTGATCAATTTCAAGAATAGATTTGGCAGGGTTTTCTAGATCTGCCGCCACAAAACCATGAATCGCGCCCATTTGAGCTAAGAGCTCTTTCATATTTTGCGCCCCTGCCCCTGATGCCGACTGGTAAGTCATCGAAGTAGCCCACTCAACCAATCCCTCTTTAAAGAGTGAACCTAGCGCCATTAACATTAAGCTAACAGTACAGTTCCCGCCGATAAAATCTTTAACACCTTTTTCAAGGCTCTGATCAATAATATGTCGATTCACAGGATCAAGGATAATCATCGCGTGCTCTTTCATTCGAAGCGAAGAAGCGGCATCAATCCAGTAACCTTTCCAACCGCTATCCCGCAATGATTCAAAAACAGCCGCTGTATAATCTCCCCCTTGGCAACTGATAATAATATCCTGTGCCCGTAATGCTTCTAAATCATAGGCATCTGCAAGACCATTTTCCGTTGAAGCAGTGACACCATCGATTTCAATCGTAGGCGCTTCGCCCCCAGCATTTGATGTTGAAAAAAAAGTGGTATGGATGCCGGCAAAATCATTCTCAACAATCATTCGTTCCATTAATACAGAACCCACCATGCCACGCCAACCGACTAAACCCAATTTTTTCATGATTATCCTCTTTTTAAGACTGTTTATTATTTATTAAATTTATTCAATACCACAACTCATGACGACAGATACTGACACAAAAATGCTCAATATTCTCGTTTATGATGAATATTAAGCATTGTATAGTAATGTCGGTTCAAAATAAGCTTATTTAAATGCCGGCGTATCGGTTGTAATAAGTAAGGAAACCATTCTATCCGGCATCTTGCAAGTGTTGTTTAAAATCATTTTTCTTAAACCAAATTGACTATATCTTGTATCAACTATTCTAATCTTTGAATGTTCGACTTTAATACCGGCATTCAATCATGATTAACCTAAGGCCGCAATCACCGCATCGCCCATCTCTGAACAACTGACCACTTTTTCTGAAGCTGTCGCAATATCCTTAGTTCGATAACCTTGGCTTAATACTGATTTCACTGCGTTCTCTATTTCATCAGCAATATCGTTTCGATCAAAGGTATAACGGAACATCATCGCGACTGATAAAATAGTAGCTAATGGATTAGCAATATTTTGCCCTGCGATATCCGGTGCTGATCCATGAATGGGCTCATAAAGCCCTTTATTGTTTTCATCTAAAGAAGCTGATGGTAACATTCCGATTGAACCGGTTAACATAGATGCTTCATCTGAGAGGATATCCCCAAAGATATTACCGGTAAGCATGACATCAAATTGTTTCGGCGCACGCACCAATTGCATTGCGGCGTTATCGACCAACAAGTGAGTTAAAGTCACATCAGGGTACTCTGTGGCGACTTGCTTAACCACATCACGCCAGAGTTGTGTTGCTTCCAATACATTCATCTTATCGATTGAACAGAGTTGCTTATTACGCTTTTGTGCCGCTTGGAATGCCACATGTGCAATACGGCGAATCTCTGATTCCGAATAGATCATGGTATTAAAACCCACTAATTCCCCATTACGCTCTTCAATGCCACGAGGCTGCCCGAAGTAGATATCCCCGGTTAATTCACGAACGATTAAAATATCAAGCCCGGCAACTAATTCATCCTTTAAACTTGAAGCGTGTGCAAGCTCTTTAAATACTTGTGCAGGACGAAGATTCGCAAAGAGATTCAATTCCTTACGGATCGCCAATAAGCCTTGCTCAGGGCGAAGATCTCTCGGCAAACTATCATATTGTGGTCCACCTACTGAGCCTAAAAGAATGGCATCCGCAGCTTTGGCTTTCTCAGCAGTGACAGCGGGATAAGGGGCTCCATCTTTGTCTACTGCAATTCCACCAATATTGGCATAATCGAGTGCGATATTGAGCGAATGCTTTTTCGCAACTGTCGTTAATACCCGCTCCGCTTGCCCGACAATTTCAGGCCCAATACCATCTCCGGCTAAAACTAATATCTTCATCTTCCAATTCTCTTCTTTTAACTGATCTGTTTATCTATTTGTATTACCGCTGTTAATTTTTGTAACTAACAAGCGATAATTCCCGATGATTATTTTGTGATAAGCGTAATTACACATAAACTGATGAGGTAGAACAATATTGCTCTACAACGTTTCCCTTACTAATATGCCTCTAACGTCAACACAGATACAAGGGAAACTCTCTATTTATTGTAATTTATTGATCTAATAAGCTTAATCTTGTGGATTTTCGCTCATTAATCACAGCAATTGATGACCATTTTGTGGTAAGTAGTTTTCAATATACGAAAAAGGAATCTAAAATCATAGCGCTATTTGGTTAAATAATTCACATCCTCTGATTTATTTCCCTCTACTCTATCCTATTTTAGCTTTTTCCTCTGTATTGACTATTGTCAACAATCTACCCAACAACCTACTTGCCAACCAATCTCAATACCAAAATACTCACCGATTATTTCTCGATCCCCTTCTTACGGAAGAAGATACAGAACATCACAAAGAGTAAAAAGCCATTCAACATTCCCCCCCAATAGATAGCACTGTAACTGCCAGTTAAATCGTACAGTAATCCTAATAGCGTCGGAATAAAGGCTGCAAAACAGTAACCTCCGAAGAGCATCATAGCCGTCCAGCTTGCAACTGCATTACCATCATTGACCTCATTAAAAGGTAGTAGCATCGTAATTGCAAAGAGCCCAGAGCTAATCAAGATACCCAAAATGGCCACTGCTAAATAGACCAATATAAGAGAACTATTACCCAATAATAACAGTAACATCATCAGCATAATAAGTGTGATAGCCCCGATTGCCGTTGCTTTTAAACCAATACGAATCACAATCATAGGAATTAAGAAGCTGCCAACAATTCCATTGAGGATAAAAAGATTAAAGAGCATATTGGCATGAAAACTGTCAATCCCCTTTTCTCCTAGAAAAGGCAGTAACCAAGCCACGTTGGTATAAAAAAGTCCAGACTGTAAGCCAAAGCAAGCAACCAGCATCCAAGCGCGTGGTTTATTCCATGGCATTTTAGCCTTAGGGGCACTCATTTGGCCGCCATCTTCACTCTGTTTAAAGAGATAAAAAGCCGCCCAAATACCTGATACCAATAAAATAGGAACTGCCCAAACTTCAAGTGTGATCGCCCAATCCCAACCTAAATATTGATTTAAAAATGAGCTACTAAAAGAGCCTAATACCCCACTAATGCTAATCCCAAAGGTATAGAAAATCATGCCAACATTACTTTTATCCTTGAAATGTCGCTTCACGTAACCGGATAATAAAGGACCGGCAATCGCAATTCCAATGCCCATCAAAAAGGAAGAGAGAAAGAGCCAAGTCGTCGTATGAAAATAACTACGGGTAATAGTAGATAAACCAATTAAAAAGAGGCTAAGGGTAATCATGCGCTCCATTCCCAGCCGATTACTAAGTGGCGCTGCGAAGAGTGCAAAAACACCCATACAAATAATAGGAATCGTCACCAGAAAACTGACTACTGCACTAGATAAATCTAAATTATTGGCAATATCACTTAAAACGGGTCCCAAAGAGGTCAAAGTCACACGAAGCGAAGCAGCGGCTAGAAACACCAACCAAAAACAGGCTATCGGCACCATATAGGGCTTCGATCGGACGGACGAATGCATCTCATAACTCCTTTATTTTTATCTCTTAATTTCTACTTTTTATTGATTCTTTTGTAATGCGATTAGAATCAATGGATTCTAATATCGATGAATATCAATGCACATTAATGGCGCCCCGTATGACCAAAGCCCCCTTCGCCACGTTCGCTCTCTTCAAACTCTTCTACAAGATTTAATTGGGCTTGCATCACCGGTACAATAATAAGCTGCGCCATACGCTCACCTACTTTAAGCGTGAAATCTTCTTTGCCACGATTCCATAAGCAAACCATTAATTCACCCTGATAATCAGCATCAATCAAGCCCACTAAATTCCCCAAGACAATGCCATGCTTCACACCTAAACCCGAGCGTGGAAGCACCATGGCCGCATAGCGAGGATCTTTAAGATAGATGGCAATCCCTGTTTTTACGAAAAGGCTATCACCCGCTTTAATGATGGTATCTTCTGTAATCATTGCCCGTAGATCTAGCCCGGCTGAGCCTGCCGTTGCATAATTGGGTAGGGGAAACTCTTTCCCAATACGCGCATCTAAAATCTTAAAATCAACCTGTAACATCCTATTTTCTCCTAATTCGTTAATCCTATTCGCTTTTTACTTTTATTGCGCTTTTATTGCACTGTTAACGACTGTTTCAATAACCGCCCAATAATCCTTGTTGCAAAAAAGCAAGCTAATGAGATCTTTTCTTATTCGCTAGAGTATCTCACAAGCTTGCTCTTATCTTTGTGTAGAAAGTCATCAATTGTCGACATTTAAATATAAACTGTTCGACAACAACTAATACCTTATTGATCTATATAAAATTTTTAAAACATCTGAGCTAAATTTTAATTTTTTATCAATTCACTCTGATTATTTATATTTTTTATAATTATACGCTGATCACTGCCTCAGTTATCCATTGATAACCTCTATTCTACTTATATTTCTGATAGTTATAATCCTAGTGTAATAGTCCTAGAATAATAACTTTAGAACTATGACAATTTTGTTGAACGACGCGCATTCAAACGATCGTAATAATATTTGTCTAACACAGTTGTCGGCATCTCAAATTGACGTACTGATTCATAACTAGCCGGCGTTAATCCTAACACTGCAAAGTCATCACGCTTCGTTACTGAAGGTATTGCTGAGGTTTTAATCAAATTACGACTATAAGGGAATCGTGACATAAACCCTATAAAGAGCGCGATAAAACTTGCAAAACTATTAGGAAAACCGATAATAGTCCGTTTTTTCGGGGTAATCTCTTTTGCGACTTTCTGCGCAATCTCCTTGAGTGTGTATCTCTCTTTACCCGCTAATTCAAAGCGTGTCTGCTCATAATCGTTGGCCAAAATCTGTAATACTGCATCTAAAATATCATTCACAAATACCGGCTGTACCTCTGCTTTCGCCATAGGTAAAAAGAGAATCGGCATTGTACGAACCCATCGGGCAATATGATAGGTAAAGCGATCTTCATATCCCACCACAAGTGAAGGGGCAATCACCGCTAATTCTGTCGTATGATTTTTAGCTAAATCAATCAGCGCCGCCTCCCCTTCCCCTTTGGTAGAGAGGAATATGCCGGGGGCATCTTTACTTGCACCTAGTGCGCTGAAGTGAATCATCTTCTTCACACCCAAATCATTCGCAATTTCATAAATTTTAGTAGGATATGTCACATGTGCCTTAGTTGCGCGACGACGATTATTATCGAGCGTTCCTACAAGATTGATCACATAATCAGAACCAGCCATATGATGACGAATTAAAGCTTCATCTTCTAATTTACACTGATCAATAAATTCCACGTAGGAATAACATGAAGCATCATTTTGTACATTAGGATCTCGTGAAAATACGGTGACGCGATAGCCATTTTTGGCCAATGCCACACTCAAAAGAGAACCAATAAAGCCGGTGCCGCCGAAGATACTCACTTTTTTTCTATTCATCTCTGCTCCTGAATTAAAATAGCTACATAATTCTTTGAGTATAACAAATTCCCACTCATCATAGGACCTATTTTCATGATAAAAGATGAATATCATTATCAGCTATCACTATGAGATAGCACCAAGAGATATCCAATAGTGATAAATCTCGAATACACCTTGAATACATTGAATTCCTACTATAACTTCATACTACCTAATCTTGAGCCGTATCAAATAACCGATTCATATTTCTCTCTATTTGTGCAAAATAATCTCAAATAGTATAAAGATCTCTTTGATCCGTCATTGAATAGCGTAAAATGCCGACATTATAAATGTTTAAATATTTAAATAAATTCAGTAAATCTATAAACCACATATCACCCCCAAGAAAGTGATAGAAAATCATAAAAGGATTGAATGATGAGAAAATATTTTGGAACCGATGGAATTCGTTGTAAAGTCGGTGAATTCCCATTAACACCTGATTTTGCCCTCAAATTAGGGTTTTCTGCAGGTAAAGCTTTAGCGGAACAACATCCTAAAGCCACTGTCTTGATCGGAAAAGATACGCGTCTTTCTGGGGATATGTTTGAAACAGCCTTAGCAGCAGGATTAAACTATGCCGGCGTTGATGTTCTCCTTGCAGGTATTTTACCAACCCCCGGAATTGCCCATTTAGTGATTAAGCATCAATTTTCTGCCGGAATTGTTGTATCTGCTTCTCATAATCCCTTTTATGATAATGGCATTAAGTTTTTCAATGAAAAAGGGGAAAAACTCGATGATACGTTAGAATCGCATATCGAAGCATTGATTGATATGCCAATGACCATGCCAGACAATGGTTCTATTGGCAGAACACAATATTTTGTAGATGGTGTTGCTGAATATATCGATTTTTGCCGAGCTAGTGCCGATAATCTCGATCTTTCAGGATTAAACATTGTTCTCGATTGTGCCCATGGTGCCACCTATGAAGTAGCACCAACATTATTTAAACGATTAGGAGCCAATATTATTACTATCGGTACAGAACCTAACGGTACCAATATTAATGATCATGTGGGCTCAACTGCGCCGGCAACCTTAATCGAAACAGTATTAGCAAAGAAAGCAGATTGTGGTATCGCTTTTGATGGTGATGGTGATCGACTACTTATTGTCGATCATCAAGGCCGTCCGTTTGATGGTGATGATATCCTCTACCTCCTTGCGATTGCCAAAAAAGAGAAGCGCGTTGTGGGGACTATTATGAGCAATCTTGGTTTTGAACAAGCGCTCAAAAAAGCCGGCATTGAATTACTTCGCTCAAAAGTAGGTGACCGCTATGTTCTTGAGATGCTCAACGAAGAGAATCTCACGATTGGTGGCGAAAATTCAGGTCATATTCTCTGCTTAGATCAACATTCTACCGGCGATGGTATTATTGCTGCGCTCCAAGCATTGCTATTTAGCCAAAAACTCGGTAAAAGCTTTGCCGAAATTCGCGATGAGATCCCTAAGACTGTACAAGTCATGCATAATGTTCGTATTGAAAAAGGCGCACTTTGGGAAAGTGATGCACTCAAACAAGAGGTCGCCGTTATCGATACATTACTTGCCGGTAAAGGTCGTATCCTTATCCGCCCATCCGGAACCGAACCTGTAGTACGCATTATGGTGGAAAGTAGCGATCAAAATGAATGTGAGATCTATGTTGAACGCCTCAAAAAGGTGTTATTAGAAAATATGGTGCTTGCATAAATAATCCTAGCGTTATCTAGTGTGATTAAACAGGTCAAACATCATCGATTAACTCTTTTCCAAACTTGTAAATTATCATAAAGCCCCGGATCACTCTAGATGATTCCGGGGCTTTACTCTATCTAGTACTTTTTTAGTCTTTTGATTTCAATATTTACGACTCTTCATCAATAATTCCCAAAGAAGATCAACGAACATCAAAGAATGAAAATTAACCGACTCTATGACAAGAATATGACAAAATATCAGTCAAACACTAGTTTTGTTACACAATTGTCATAATTCAATTTTACACTTGAAGCCATCTATTACAGCTGTATGACAAAATCAGATGGCAATTGATAATCACGAAATATATGTTGAGAGCACTATGAAGAAAATTTTGATCGTTGAAGATGAACTTCCTATTTCAGAAATGATTGAACACTTTTTAACCAGCGAGGGATTCGATGTATCCCAAGCCTTCGATGGCCTTGAAGCGAAAGAGATTCTCAATTCTCAAAAGAAAATCGACCTCATCCTCCTCGATTGGATGCTTCCTAAGAAGTCCGGCATTGATCTCCTTAAAGAGCTCAAAGATAGCCGTAAAAATCGCCATATTCCTGTGATTATGCTCAGTGCCCGCGCAGAGTTAGAAGACAGATTAGAAGGTCTTGATTCTGGCGCAGATGATTATCTCCCGAAACCTTTTGCAATGAAAGAGCTCCTCTCTCGCGTTAATTCTTTAATTCGCCGTATTGAAGAGTATGTCCCTGAAGAGAATCAGATTATTGAAGTCTCCGGCATTGAGCTTGATATTGATGCACAGCGTATTGTCATCGGAGGTCAACCTTTGAATGTCAGTACCATTGAATTTCGCTTACTAGCTTTCTTTATGACTCACTTAGATCGGGTATATAGCCGAGGGAAATTACTTGACCACGTTTGGGGAATTGATAGCTATGTAGATGAACGAACTGTAGATGTGACAATCGGCCGTTTACGGAAGATTTTAGAACAGACAGGACACCATAAATTATTACAAACTGTTCGGGGCGAAGGCTATCGTTTTTCACCCTCATAACCAACTTTATAGTTAATATAAGTATCATTTCATACTAGATAACCAATCTCATATCGAGAATGATCAATTCCCCTTTATTTCAATCTGCCTATTAAATATTCATAATGATGATGATTCAAACATTTCCCATCGTTTTCCATTATCTTATAGGCAATATTTAATATTCATGAGGAAAGATGCTTACATGCTAGGCCATATCTCCATAAAACACTTTATTGTAGAACTGTTGCTCGCTGCATTACCGGCAATTCTGCTCTCATTTATTGTTGGACATCTTTTTCTTTGGCTATTTCTGGAAACTCTATTCCTCCTTATTTGGCATTATCGGCAAGCCTATCGACTCTCTCATTGGATTTGGGTGGATCATAATATCTATCCACCAGAAGGAAGAGGTGTTTGGCTGCGAATATTTCATGGTTTACGGCGTATGCGTCTAGACCAACGTAAAGAGCGAAATCAACTGCTAGAATTTATTAAGTATTTCCGTAAAGGTGCAGAATCAATGCCGGATGCAACCATTCTTTGTGATAAAGATGGCCGGTTAAACTGGTGTAACCCACAAGCAGAAGCGATGCTTAAACTCCGTTGGCCGCAAGATGAAGGGCAAAATATCTTTAACCTTATTCGTAAACCCGATATTGTCGAATACTTTAAAAAAGGAGATTTTGATCAACCATTCCTCTTAAAGCATGATCAACGAGAACTAGAATGTCGCTTTTACTATCCCTATATCGAAAATAACCTACTGATCATCGCTCGCGATATTACTGATCGTGAAATTGCCGAACGCACACGACAGATGTTCTTTGCCAATGTGAATCATGAATTACGCGTTCCCCTTACCGTCCTCAGAGGCTACGTTGAGATGCTTGAAAATAATCTCTCTGATGAAGAGAAAGAGAGTTTTGAAGGTAAAGCACTCTTACGAATGGAAGAGCAAATCGAGCGGTTACACGCGCTTGTCATTCAGCTAATGGCGCTCACTCGCTTAGAAACTGCGCCTAAAGAAGATCAATTTACCACCTTTAACTTTTCTGCCCTATTGACTTCAATCATTGAAGATTATCAACAAAATCATCCTGAAACACGCGCTTACATCACCAGCGACATCGCCCCTAATATCGAAATCTGGGGAAATTCAGAGCAATTACGGCAGGTCGTGAGCAACCTCTTCTATAACGCAATCGAGCATAATCCGTCTGAAACACCCATTCATCTATCTCTCAAACAGCAAAATAACAGAGTAGAATTCACCATTGAAGATCAAGGTGCAGGCATCCCTGCGATACACCTTCATAAGCTTACAGAGCGCTTCTACCGCGTAGATTCCTCCCGAAACCGCAACCAATCCGGCGGCAGCGGCTTAGGACTTGCCATCGTCAAACACGCCCTTAACAATCATAACAGTCAACTACAAGTCAGTAGTGAAGTAGGTAAAGGCTCAAAATTTGGGTTTGTATTGATAGGGGTTTAATCAGGCACTTAATAAGTAAATAATATGCCGGCTAATACTCCGGTAAAATATTTCACGATCATTTTACAAAAAACAATCAATGTTGACATCTATAGCGCTACCATAAAGCATTCATTAACATTTTGATATAGATCTATTTTTACAGTCTTTTTTACCATTTTATTTAGTAACTAGTCACTAATAAAAAATAGTGCGATTGTGATAGATGATATCTAATAGAGGTCAATATTATGAGTCAACTATTTTCACCTTATCAACTAGGGGCTTTGCAACTTGAAAACCGTCTCGTAATTCCACCAATGTGTCAATATGCAGCGATAGAAGGTATTCCTTCTGCTTGGCATTCAATGCACTATGGCTCTTTAGCACAATCAGGGGCTTCTCTCTTAATTGTGGAAGCGACTGCGGTATTACCCGAAGGTAGAATCTCTTCTGCTGATTTAGGGATTTGGAATGATGAACAGGAAGCTGGATTTAAATCGTTGCTATCAGAAATCAAAGAGTATTCTCCTATTAAAATGGGAATCCAGTTAGCCCATGCAGACCGAAAAGCCTCGACCGATATTCCTTGGAAAACAGATCGACAATTATCGATTGCCGAAGGTGGCTGGCAAACTGTCGCACCTTCTGCTCTACCCTTTAATATCGATGATGCGACTCCAAAGGCATTAACAGAGGCTGAAATTGCTGACCGCGTTGAAGGTTTTGTTGAAGCAGCTCTTCGCTCGGAACGTGCTGGATTTGAATTATTAGAACTTCATGCTGCACATGGTTATCTATTACATGAATTCCTCTCTCCGCTTTCCAATCAACGTACAGATCGTTATGGCGGCAGTTTTGAAAACCGTATTCGTTTTCTTATGGAAGTCTTTACTGCTATACGGGAGAAAGTATCCCCTAAAGTCGCTGTCGGTGTGCGTATCTCTGCAACCGATTGGGTCGATGGCGGTTGGAATTTAGAAGAATCGATTGAATTAACTCGACAATTAAAAGCAAAAGGGGCTGATTTTATCCATGTCTCCACCGGTGCTCTCTCATTAGAACAACAAATCCCCGTCAAACCACTCTATCAAGTACCTTTTGCTGAAGCGATTAAACAAAAAACTGACCTTACCACAATTGCCGTTGGTTTAATTACTACAGCACAAGAAGCAGAATCAGTGATTGCCGAGAAGAGAGCAGATCTTGTTGCCATTGGCCGAGGAATGTTACTCAATCCACGTTGGGGTTGGATTGCAGCCCATCAGTTAGGAGAAGAGGTCGTTACAAACCCTCGATATAATGCGATTCATTCAATATTGCGTCATTCAGCAGATTAGACTCAATGACTGATTGATCATCGATAACTGATGGCTTTACCCCCAAAATAGATGGCATATTGTGAATTACGATTAAATACTACAATATGCCATTTTTGTAACTGCTTTCCTCTATATTGATATCCACAGTATCTACTTAATCTAAGCCAATATCAATGAGATACCTATACGCTTAAGAACAACATCTTTTACTCTTCAAGTAGATCTAAAAAAAGATCCTCATCTAAATATCGAACATAATCAATGAGTCCTGATGAAACCTTCGGATCTTCTAACAATCCCTCCATTGCAATTTCCCCTAATACTGTAAAACCAAGTTCAATACCAGATTCTGCATCATCTGTTTGTATTAATTTTTGAAATGGCTGCCGGCAATCTTGGGTTAAAAGTCGTGTGACTAATCTCGCTAAACGCTGGTCCATAATATCTCGTTTATAGGGAGGAATCGCGGCAAGTTCATTGAGCGCAGGATGTAAGGACATTGCACCGTAAATCCATTGTACAAGTTCTAAACGATCTATTGAAGAAGTTTTCTTGATTAAGCAAATGGCAAAATCTTGAGACTCTTTGCTCTGCTGAGTTTGCGCCATTGCCGGCATACTCAATAATGTTAAGCCTGTGAGAGCTGTTGCCAATACAATGGATTTCATCATTAATGGAATACGCATATTTTAGATTTCTCTCTATCGATACAGGATAAAAACTTTTAAGATTTGGTTCATAATTATATTTTGATCATAACAAATACTGTAGTAATTCCCTAATAAACAACACACTTAACTTTACTATTTCTCTTATCCATTGAATTCATCAAAGAGTTATCAAAAATAGACAATAAGCCATAAAAAAACCTCAGCTAAAAAACTGAGGTTTAAATTTATCCACTGAAATTTTTACAACGCTTTCTTATCTCGATTTTCCAGTAATGCTTCTAAACGTGCATTCTTCTGAACGCGAATATCAACACCTTTGACGAAGTAGATAATAAATTCACAAATATTTTGGCAACGATCCCCAATGCGCTCTAAAGAACGGGCACACTGCATTGCACTTAGTACCGAGGGAATCGTGCGACCATCTTCCATCATATAGGTCATTAATTGACGAATAACATTATCATATTCCCCATCAATGCGATCATCTTCAGGATAGATATCTAATACCGCTTCAAAGTCCATACGCGCAAAGGCATCGAGTACTTTCTCAAAGAAACGTAAACTGCGATTAGCCAAAGATTCAAGCGACACTAGGATCGAAGCATGATTTTCAGGTAGCGGTGTAAATGCCATTTTGGCGATATTACGCGCACTATCGGCGATACGCTCAAGTTCGGCAATTGTTTTGATAATCACAATCAAAAGGCGAAGATCACTTGCGGTGGGCTGGCGTTTAGCAATGATCATAATGCAGAGCTCATTAATCTCTACTTCTAATTCATTAATCACTTCATCCCGGGCAATAATCTCTTTCGCAAGTACTTCATCTTGCGTAATCATCGCTTTAATAGAATCTTGGATTTGACGCTCAGTCAATCCGCCCATCTCTAATACTTTGCTCATTGAGCGCTCAAGCTCTGCATTAAATTGTGCAGAGATATGGCTATTAAAATCTAATTTTTTCATTTCGTTACCTACGAACCCATAAAATTGGGAAAATCACCAAAATCGATCCTATTTAATTGAGCATCCTCATTTTGGCGATCTTCAATCATTGTGTGCCTTTATTACGATCGGTTGTATCCCGATCTAGTCGCTTCTCAAGTATTTCTTAATAATGCCTTAAAAATACCTTAACCATAACGACCTGTAATATAATCTTCTGTCTGCTTATGATTCGGTTTCGTGAAAATAGTATCAGTATCATCAAACTCAATCAGGTCACCAAGATACATAAAGGCGGTTTTATCTGAACAACGAGCCGCTTGTTGCATATTATGGGTTACCATCACAATGGTATAATCTTCTTTTAATTCAAAGATTAACTCTTCAATTTTCCCCGTTGAAATCGGGTCAAGTGCCGAACAAGGCTCATCCATTAGCAAAATTTCAGGACGAATCGCAATTGCACGTGCAATACTCAAACGCTGCTGCTGACCGCCGGAAAGATTCGTTCCTTGATCGTGTAATTTATCTTTGGTTTCACTCCAAAGCGCCGCTTTCGTCAATGCCCACTCTACCCGCGCATCCATATCTGCCCGAGAAAGATTTTCAAAGAGTTTGACACCAAAGGCAATATTGTCATAAATGGTCATCGGAAATGGCGTAGGCTTCTGAAAAACCATCCCAACATTCGCTCTTAATAGCGCCACATCTTGCTTACTTGTTAAGATATTTTCATCATTAATCAGAATCTCCCCTTCGGCACGTTGCTCTGGATAGAGTTCAAACATTTTGTTAAATGTGCGAAGAAGGGTTGATTTACCACAACCTGAAGGACCAATAAATGCGGTTACTTGGTTCTCTGGAATATCTAGCGTAATATTATGTAACGCGTGAAATTTTTGGTAATAGAAATTCAAATTACGCACACTGATCTTGGCAGCATGTTCTTTCTTCTCTACCGTCGCTTTATTGCTTGCCGCTATAAATGGATCGTGCGCAGCATTATCAATGTGATCGGCATTGGTTTTATTATCTAAATTCATTCTACTATTCCTACTAGAGTTTGAGTATCCTCTCGCGACATTCGAGGGAATAAGCGGTTTTAGTGTAAACAATCAATATGACAGAATGATGACAAAACAAGCATCTTATCTCTATCAAAACTCTTCTCTTCTGCCATCTTGATTGCTTTATATCTGTTTTTCCTGAGCTATTAATCGTTTTTCGTATTGGACTTAAAGAAGACCCGAACGATAATATTGAGTAACAAGATCGCCATTGTGATAAAGAATACCCCTGACCACGCAAGTGCTTGCAAGTTACTATCTGGCGTCATTGCAAAGTTGTAGATTGTAACCGGCAAACTTGCCATTGGCTCCATCACATTCGTACTCCAGAATTGATTAGAGAGCGTCGTGAAGAGTAACGGTGCGGTTTCCCCTGAAATTCGAGCAATCGCTAATAGAATCCCTGTAACAATTCCTGATAGAGATGATTTCAAGGTAATCCGTAGAATAATCTTCCATTTAGGTGTTCCAAGGGCATACGCGGCTTCCCGAAGTGTATTCGGTACGAGCAGTAACATATTCTCTGTAGTACGAATCACAATAGGGATCTGAATCAGAGCCAAAGCAATAATCCCGGCAAGTGCTGAATAGTGCCCCATTCGAACGACCACAACAGTATAGACAAAGAGACCAATCACGATAGAGGGTGCTGATAAGAGGATATCGTTGATAAAACGAATAACCGCTGAGAGCTTCCCTTCGGCATTATATTCTGCCAGATAGATCCCGGCCAAAATACCTAAAGGTGTCCCGATAACAGTTGCCCAAAGGATTAAAATTCCACTGCCCACAATCGCATTGAGTAAACCGCCCCCCTCACTATTCGGGGGTGGTGTCATTTCGGTGAAGAATTGCAGAGAGATGCCCCCCATTCCTTTTGTCGCTGTCGTCCATAAAATCCAGATTAACCAGAAGAGACCAAAAGCCATTGCAATGAGCGATAAGGTAATGGCGAATTTATTGATATATTTCCGGCGTTGCTGCTTTTTCTTGCGTGCTTCAATCACAGCAGTGCGTTCTGCTTGCGTCATCGTTGCTTGTCGAATGTTATTAGAAGAGCTCATTATGCACGCTCCTGTTTCATAAAGAGTTTAGAGATGGCTAAGACGATAAAAGTAATAATAAAGAGCAGTAGACCTAACTCCATCAAGGCTGCTGTATGCAATTCACTTGAAGCCTCGGCAAATTCATTCGCAAGGGATGACGTAATACTATTGCCTGGTGCAAAGAGTGAGAAGCTATCAAATTGATAGGTATTCCCGATCACAAATGTGACCGCCATCGTTTCACCTAGTGCGCGCCCAAGTCCAAGCATCACCCCACCGAATACCCCTTTTTTGGTATAAGGTAGGATCACTTTCCAGATCACTTCCCAAGTAGTCGCCCCTAAACCGTAAGCCGATTCTTTCATAATTCTCGGCGTTCTCTCAAATACATCACGCATGACAGAGGCAATGTAAGGGATAATCATAATCGCTAAAATAATCCCGGCAGTTAAGATACCGATCCCGAAAACAGGCCCTGCAAAGAGCTCTTTCAGAAATGGAATATCTTTGCTGAACGATTCTAATGGGCGTTGGAAATATTTCGCGAAAAGCGGTGCAAAGACAAAAAGCCCCCACATACCGTAAACAATACTAGGGATCGCCGCTAATAATTCAATCGCAACACCAATGGGTCGACGTAGCCAAAGTGGGGAAAGCTCTGTCAAGAAGATCGCAATCCCAAAACTCACAGGAACAGCGATCACAAGCGCAATCACAGAGGTAATAATCGTTCCGTAGATTGGTACTAAAGCACCAAACTGATCCATTGGCGCATCCCACTCTTTATTCCAGAGGAAGCTCAAACCAAATTCTTTGATACTCGGCATTGAAGCAATAATAAGGGACAACATAATGCCGGTTAAGAGGATTAAAACAAATATCGCTGAGGATTTTACACTAATGGCAAAAATTTTATCAGGAATAGGCGACTGAGGATTCTTTATCGTTTTCATCGAGTCTCTTCTTTAGATTCTTTAAGGTTGATCGTTGACTGATCGTTTTGAGTAACATTTTGAGTAACTTTACTACCTTGCTCTACGGCTCTATCTTATTCCTCTGAGAAGAAATCGCTATGCAGTAGATCAAGTGATAAATAGATAACTAATTCAAATATTCATTCAAACATTGTTTTGTAGTTTTATAGTAATATCGGTTCAAAATAAGCTTATTAAAATGCCGGCGCATCGGTTGTAAAAAGAGAGGTAGCTATTCTATCCGGCATCTTGCAAGTGTTATTGAGTACGGTTTATGTTCTTTTAAAATCCTGCAATAACTGTTTAAAAACCACTTTTCTTAAACTAGATTTACTATATTTCTAGCTCTACATTTATGCACTTCTAAAAATTCAATATCATAAACCAATTTACAACAAGATAAATGATAAATTGATCTTGAAGACGAAAACCCAATCATAATAATTCATTCTATGATTGGGTTTTCTTTGTTTAACTACGACTCTGACCAGGATTGATATTGAATCATTCTAATCATCGAGTATTAAACCGTTATCAATTATCTTTTTATTTGATTTCAATATCATTTTTGAGTGTTGTTTGAATGATCTCAACGACATTCTCTGGAAGTGGTGCATAATCAAGCGCAGTCACAATCTCTTGACCTTGCTTTCCAAATCCCCAGTTAAAGAAATTTACGATCTCATTAATTACTACAGAATTTTTTTGCTCTTTGTGAAGCAACACAAAAGTTGTAGAAGCTAAAGGCCACGCATTTTTACCTGGTTTGTCCGTCATATCTTGTACAAAAGACTCATTCCATTTAACTTCTTTAGCCGCTGCACTAAATGAATCGATTCCAGGGCTTACGATTTCGCCATCTTTAGAGACTAATTTTGTGTAACTTAAGTTATTTTGTTTTGCATATACATACTCAACATAACCGATTGAACCTTCGATACGTTGAACGAATGCTGTCACACCGTCATTCCCTTTACCACCGATACCCACAGGCCAGTTCACAGTTGAACCGCTACCGACTTTCTCTTTCCACTCGTTATTCACTTTTGCAAGGTAGCCTGTGAAGATGAATGAAGTACCTGAACCATCTGCACGACGAACAACAGAGATATCTTGATTAGGAAGGGTTAATGAAGGATTTAATTTAGCGATTGCGGGGTCATTCCATTTCTTGATTTTACCAAGATAGATGTCACCTAAAGTTTCGCCATCTAATACTAATTCATTTGTTTTGATACCATCCACGTTAATCGCTAATACCACACCACCGATTACGGTTGGGAATTGGATTAAACCTTTCTCTTTAAGCTGCGCTTCAGAAAGTGGCGCATCTGATGCACCAAAATCTACTGTCCCCGCTTCGATCTGTTTAACACCTGCAGATGAACCGATTGATTGGTAGTTAATACGATTACCAGTCTCTTTGGCATATTCAGCAGCCCATTTGGCATACACTGGTGCGGGGAAAGAAGCACCCGCGCCGGTAACTGTTACAGGGTTTTGCGCCATTGCGCCTGTTGCACTTACTGCAACACCAAAAGCGACTGCAGCCGTTAATTTTGCGATGTTGTTCTTGAAAGTTTTCATATAGAAACGCTCCTAAGTGTACAAAATAAAAGTTTATGATTTAAGGAGACGGGTAGATTTTGTGTCTTCATTCCCGCGACTGAAGACAGTATATAAATCGATTGTGACAATTCTGTAACAATTAAGAAATATTTCTATATTGATAGTCATACCGGTTTAAGATTCCCCACTCTTGCAAATATGTTCAATCACTAATTTAGAACCTACTTAAACAGTTCTTACAAAATGTCAGATAGAACAGCTTCCTTGCCTCGATCAACTGATACGCCGGCATTTAAATAATGCTTATTTTGAACCGATCTTACTATGACTTAGGGTTACTAAAACTGCAGATAAAAAAAGCCATCAAATATTTCTACTTGATGGCTCTATATTAATCACTGTAAAACAGAATAGTGTATTTTAAATCAATGGTTAATCAATCGCTTTTTGTGGAATACGATACTTAAGCGTCATGCCCGCACCATAATCCTTCGATTTATGTTTACCTTTACGATAGAAAGTATCGAGCGTCATTGTGAGATCCTCCGCGATCACACCCGTCACCCCAGCTTTCAACTCAACAGAGAATCCGTCGCGTAAGCCATCGAATTTATCTCCATCAAACTGCGTTACGGCTTTAGTACCATCGTACCAGAGGTTAATACCGGCATAAGGCTTGATATCACCCTCTTTTGGATAGACAAAGAGTCCTACACGGCCAGCAGTATTACCAGAGATTGAGTTTTTCACCCAAACGCCGGAACTCTCATCCCGATAACGCTTCGCACTGAAGTTTAGATAGGTCAATTGTGCTTGTGGTTCAATCACAACATTATTACCTAAGTCGATTGGATATCCACCTTGTAACGTAATGTTCCAGAGATGTGAACGATACGATGATGTTGGGTTACCATGACTTTCCACTTTATTACGATAAGTACCGTAAGAGATCAATCCATCAATATAAGGTGTTAATGGATTATCGTTCTCTAAGTACCAAGTACCATAGATTCCAAATGCCTGACCCGTTACACGACCTTTAGATTCACGTTTCTCTTTACCGTTAGACATAATCTCAAGGAATTGGTTATTCGCATGAGTTTTTGCCTTCATCGTCGTGATCATTAAACCTAACCGAGCAGTTCCATCCATACCTAGATCAAAGAGATGATCTCCCCCGATCGTCGTGCTGAAGTAATCATTGTCATAATCGACTTGACCTTCACCTGTACGACCTTTGTTCTTACCGCCACGGGTAATATTCCAAATACTACTATCAGGCATAAATTCACCATTGATCGTAGAGGTATTCAAACCGAGTGAACGGATACCGCTTGCACTCACTTCATTACCTCCAAGACCAACACCGCCTAATCCAGGAATTTGAGTATGAACAGCGGCTTTAGTGTTCGCAATATTCACCCCAATATCTGAGCGGAAGTATATACCTTTCGCAGGTTGGGTATTTGGATTATCTGGTTTATCTGGATCTACTGGTTTGTTTGGATCTACTGGTTTGTTTGGATCTTCTGTTGCAAGATCACCCGATAGATACCAATTATGATCTTCTTTTCCTTTCGTTAAGAAGTATTCATAACTACCTAAAGTAATGGTATTGGCAGCTTTAAATGCATCATCAGAAGATTCAATCGTCTCGATCAACATCAGATCTTTCTCACCAAGTTTACCTCCTGCACCCGATGTATTGACATTGACCTTAGTGGTACCATCTGCTTTACCTTTAATGACCAATTTATCGGCAATGGATTTACCCACGCCATTGATATTGGCATTCATATAGAGCATAGCATTACCACTTCCTGTGTAATCACCATCAATTGTTAAGGTATTCCCAACAATATTACCCGCAATATTACCCGCAAGACGAATATCGCCACTATTGTGTAAGGTTGCGCCTAGATAGAGATCTTCAGTGCCTGTTGCTTGCATGCCGCGCGCTTGACCTGAAGTATCATTCAGACCTACTTGAATAGTGCCAGCATTATTGAAGATAGCACCTTTTGTACCATTCAAATGACCGGTACCGAAGAATAATCCTCCTTTCTCAACCATCATGCCACCCACAGTTTGTGTTGTGCCATTCAAGTTGAAGTTCGCACCATTTTTAACAGTGAGATAAGAGGTATTACCAAGCGCTTTGTCACCGGCAACTTTTAAGCCACCGGAAGTAACCGTTGTTGCTCCGTGATAGCTGTTATTACCTGACAATGTAACAACGCCCTCTTTGGTATTGTTACGAATCTCAATACTACCTGCTGCATGACCTCCTTTCTCAGAAATATCAGCTTTGAAAGTATTATTGTTACCCGCAATACCTTCTAATACCACAGTACTACCATCAAGGATCGCAAGTTTCTGCAATTGATAGCTCACATAGAGACCATCATCTTTCTGGCTTGTTGTTAAACCATAATCGAATGTTCCCTCTGCTACTGCTTTGCCACTGCCATCAGTAGAGATTCCGCTATTCGTCAACTTCTGAATAGTTGCCTTATTAGTAAGCGGTTTACCATCTTCACCTGTCATCTCTAATTTGAGATTACTAGTTAAGTTGCCTTCTATTGCTTTCGCATCTACTAACTGCAATTGTGGATCACCGATATTAAGCTCAATCAGACTTAAACCATCCTTCACAGTATCATCCAAAGTATCTGGCATCTTCTCAACTCGTACTGTGCCACCTGTGGTATCTCTTAAATCTAACGTATCCACATGCATCACATTTTGCGATTTGAGCTGTGCACCTTCTTGGTAAACACCATTAGTGAAGATTAGCGTTCCGCCACCAAAAGCAACACCACCGATATTACTATCGCCGTCAAAGCCCTCTTGATACTTCACATTTGAGCCTGCACCGACTTTCAAGGTCGCATTCGATAAAGTATTCGTTTCACTACCACGAACTTCATACTTCTCATCTAAGATAAACTGCCCATTTTGAAGATTGAAGGTTCCTCCAAAGTCTTTGACATTATTACCAAGCGTGATATCTCCCTCTTTACCTTCTGCATTTAAGGTCAAGGTTCCATTACCCATGAGTTTCTTATCAAAGGTATTGTCTTTCACTCTTAAATTTGAGTCAGCATCAACGTTGAATGTGCCATCAAAATCTGCAGTCTTCTCGTTATAGTCAAGATCTGTATCTTTAAGACCTAACGTACCATTACCACTAATTGTGTTATTGAGATAGTTAGGGTCTGGTGAGATACCATTTTGATCTTTGTTATAACGATCAAGGATGAGAGAGCCACCAGCACCGATATTAACTCCGGCAGAACCTAAGCTCTCAGTTTGGTTGATGGTTACATTGCTCTTATCCTTATCATTTGGACCAATCTCAACAGTTACATCCTTACCAAGACCGTCATTTTTGCCAGTTACACTAAAGTCTTTATCCCCATTAACAATGATATTACCGGTATCACCTTTCAAACCACCATTTTTTGTCGATGAACCACCGCCATTAATGACTAAGTTCCCACCATCAAGGTCAATAACTCCCTGATTATTGAGACTGCCATCTACTTCAACTTTTCCTGGTTTATTTCCATTGCCTTTGGTACCGATAGAGATATCACCGGATAAATTATTATTAAGGTTACCCCCAACTTTCATCTCACCGCCATCGAGCTCAATCTTGTTATTATTGTTAACATCTCCTTTAATGTAGATATCACCACCATCAGTTTTAATAGTGCCATCATTTTCAAGTTTTCCGCCACCATTGATATTACCACCTCCGGTGATGATAGAACCGCCATTACCGTTATTATCAGGTTTATTAATAATATCACCATCTTTGGTTGTTACATCCCCACCTTCGCCTGGTTTACCAGGTTTTGATGTGTTGATATTTCCACCTTCATTATTGATGCCATTATCGCCATTAACATTACCGCCACCGGTTGTGATTTCACCACCTTTACCATTGTCGCCAATGCCATTATCGACTTTACCGCCAGCATTCACATCACCACCATCAGTGTTGATCTCTCCGCCTTTGTTATTGACATCATTCTTCGCGGTGACGTCTCCACCTTCACCGGGTTTATTAGGCTTAGAGGTATCTATCTTACCGCCATTGTTATTGTTGATATCTTTACCTGATTCAACATTACCACCGCCGGTATTGATCGACCCACCATTTTTACCATTGGCATCACCACCGTTATTGATAGAACCATTACCGCCGGTATTGACATTACCGCCGTCAGTATTGATTTCCCCATCTTTATTGTTGATGTCACCATCTTTGGTTGTTACATCTCCACCTTCACCTGGTTTACCAGGTTTTGATGTATCGATATTTCCACCTTCATTATTGATGCCATTATCGCCATTGACATTACCGCCACCGGTTGTGATTTCACCACCTTTACCATTGTCGCCAATGCCATTATCGACTTTACCGCCAGCATTCACATCACCACCATCAGTGTTGATCTCTCCGCCTTTGTTATTGACATCATTCTTCGCGGTGACGTCTCCACCTTCACCGGGTTTATTAGGCTTAGAGGTATCTATCTTACCGCCATTGTTATTGTTGATATCTTTACCTGATTCAACATTACCACCGCCGGTATTGATCGACCCACCATTTTCACCATTGGCATCACCACCGTTATTGATAGAACCATTACCGCCGGTATTGACATTACCACCGTCAGTATTGATTTCCCCATCTTTATTGTTGATGTCACCATCTTTGGTTGTTACATCTCCACCTTCACCTGGTTTACCAGGTTTTGATGTATCGATATTTCCACCTTCATTATTGATGCCATTATCGCCATTGACATTACCGCCACCGGTTGTGATTTCACCACCTTTACCATTGTCGCCAATGCCATTATCGACTTTACCGCCAGCATTCACATCACCACCATCAGTGTTGATCTCTCCGCCTTTGTTATTGACATCATTCTTCGCGGTGACGTCTCCACCTTCACCGGGTTTATTAGGCTTAGAGGTATCTATCTTACCGCCATTGTTATTGTTGATATCTTTACCTGATTCAACATTACCACCGCCGGTATTGATCGACCCACCATTTTTACCATTGGCATCACCACCGTTATTGATAGAACCATTACCGCCGGTATTGACATTACCGCCGTCAGTATTGATTTCCCCATCTTTATTGTTGATGTCACCATCTTTGGTTGTTACATCTCCACCTTCACCTGGTTTGCCAGGTTTTGATGTGTCGATATTTCCACCTTCATTATTGATGCCATTATCGCCATTAACATTACCGCCACCGGTTGTGATTTCACCACCTTTACCATTGTCGCCAATGCCATTATCGACTTTACCGCCAGCATTCACATCACCACCATCAGTGTTGATCTCTCCGCCTTTGTTATTGACATCATTCTTCGCGGTGACGTCTCCACCTTCACCGGGTTTATTAGGCTTAGAGGTATCTATCTTACCGCCATTGTTATTGTTGATATCTTTACCTGATTCAACATTACCACCGCCGGTATTGATCGACCCACCATTTTCACCATTGGCATCACCACCGTTATTGATAGAACCATTACCGCCGGTATTGACATTACCACCGTCAGTATTGATTTCCCCATCTTTATTGTTGATGTCACCATCTTTGGTTGTTACATCTCCACCTTCACCTGGTTTACCAGGTTTTGATGTATCGATATTTCCACCTTCATTATTGATGCCATTATCGCCATTGACATTACCGCCACCGGTTGTGATTTCACCACCTTTACCATTGTCGCCAATGCCATTATCGACTTTACCGCCAGCATTCACATCACCACCATCAGTGTTGATCTCTCCGCCTTTGTTATTGACATCATTCTTCGCGGTGACGTCTCCACCTTCACCGGGTTTATTAGGCTTAGAGGTATCTATCTTACCGCCATTGTTATTGTTGATATCTTTACCTGATTCAACATTACCACCGCCGGTATTGATCGACCCACCATTTTCACCATTGGCATCACCACCGTTATTGATAGAACCATTACCGCCGGTATTGACATTACCACCGTCAGTATTGATTTCCCCATCTTTATTGTTGATGTCACCATCTTTGGTTGTTACATCTCCACCTTCACCTGGTTTACCAGGTTTTGATGTATCGATATTTCCACCTTCATTATTGATGCCATTATCGCCATTGACATTACCGCCACCGGTTGTGATTTCACCACCTTTACCATTGTCGCCAATGCCATTATCGACTTTACCGCCAGCATTCACATCACCACCATCAGTGTTGATCTCTCCGCCTTTGTTATTGACATCATTCTTCGCGGTGACGTCTCCACCTTCACCGGGTTTATTAGGCTTAGAGGTATCTATCTTACCGCCATTGTTATTGTTGATATCTTTACCTGATTCAACATTACCACCGCCGGTATTGATCGACCCACCATTTTTACCATTGGCATCACCACCGTTATTGATAGAACCATTACCGCCGGTATTGACATTACCGCCGTCAGTATTGATTTCCCCATCTTTATTGTTGATGTCACCATCTTTGGTTGTTACATCTCCACCTTCACCTGGTTTGCCAGGTTTTGATGTGTCGATATTTCCACCTTCATTATTGATGCCATTATCGCCATTAACATTACCGCCACCGGTTGTGATTTCACCACCTTTACCATTGTCGCCAATGCCATTATCGACTTTACCGCCAGCATTCACATCACCACCATCAGTGTTGATCTCTCCGCCTTTGTTATTGACATCATTCTTCGCGGTGACGTCTCCACCTTCACCGGGTTTATTAGGCTTAGAGGTATCTATCTTACCGCCATTGTTATTGTTGATATCTTTACCTGATTCAACATTACCACCGCCGGTATTGATCGACCCACCATTTTCACCATTGGCATCACCACCGTTATTGATAGAACCATTACCGCCGGTATTGACATTACCACCGTCAGTATTGATTTCCCCATCTTTATTGTTGATGTCACCATCTTTGGTTGTTACATCTCCACCTTCACCTGGTTTACCAGGTTTTGATGTATCGATATTTCCACCTTCATTATTGATGCCATTATCGCCATTGACATTACCGCCACCGGTTTCAAGGTTTCCATCTTTATTATTGACATCACCACCAGGTGCATTGACATCACCACCTTCAGTATTAGTATCTTTACCGGAATTATCATAGTCCGATCCTGATCCATTAGAGCCTGGCTTATCACCACCACTTTCACCGCCGTTTTCACCGCCAGTACCTGGTTTGTCGCCACCACTTTCACCGCCGTTTTCGCCGCCAGTACCTGGTTTGTCGCCACCACTTTCACCGCCGTTTTCGCCGCCAGTACCTGGTTTGTCGCCACCACTTTCACCGCCGTTCTCGCCGCCAGTACCTGGTTTGTCGCCACCACTTTCACCGCCGTTCTCGCCGCCAGTACCTGGTTTGTCGCCACCACTTTCACCGCCGTTTTCACCGCCAGTACCTGGTTTGTCGCCACCACTTTCACCGCCGTTTTCGCCGCCAGTACCTGGTTTGTCGCCACCACTTTCACCGCCGTTTTCGCCGCCAGTACCTGGTTTGTCGCCACCACTTTCACCGCCGTTCTCGCCGCCAGTACCTGGTTTGTCGCCACCACTTTCACCGCCGTTCTCGCCGCCAGTACCTGGTTTGTCGCCACCACTTTCACCGCCGCTCTCGCCGCCAGTACCTGGTTTGTCGCCACCACTTTCACCGCCGTTTTCACCGCCAGTACCTGGTTTGTCGCCACCACTTTCACCGCCGTTTTCGCCGCCAGTGCCTGGTTTATCGCCACCACTTTCACCGCCGTTCTCGCCACCGTTGCCGTTTTCGCCACCAGTACCTGGTTGTTCTGTTGGTTCAAAATCAGTCGTCAAATACCAGTTGTCATTAGATAATACTAAGAACTGCTCGTATGAACCTTTTTTGACATCATTATATTTGAACGCATTTTCAGTTGACCCACCTGTTTTGATCATTGCTAAATCACCAACAACTAATTGACCAGCTACACCAGTTGTTGTAATAAAGACATTTGTTTGACCCGAAGCTTTTCCTTCAATAATTAGTTGATCGCCTGTAGCTGAATGGTTTCCCATAATATGGGCATTCATATGGAGCGCTGCATCATCACCAGCACCTTCATAATTACCTGTAATAGTTAATGTATTACCAATCTTTGGCCCACGAAGATCCAATGCTCCCTCATTGCGAAGTGCAGAATTAAACTTTAAATGATTAATTGTATCTTCATTACTTATCTTCTGCGCATCGGACATCCCTACTTGGATAGTACCGGCATTGTAAAAGATCCCACTATTTCCTTCCTTATGCTCTAGAACACCAGTTCCTTCAAAGCGTCCATCTTTACGTACAGTCAATCCTCCAACGGTTTGTTCAGTACCATTAAGATCAAAAGTTGCTTTTTCAGAGACTATCAGCATAGAAGTCGTACCTAAGGCGCCAGTAATACCAGCAATCAAACTACCTGACACGACCGTTGTCGTTCCTGAATAGCTATTCTTGCTATTATTTAAGATAACAGCACTACCCTCGATATTACGAATCTCAAGATTTCCATTGCCTGATTTATCAGAAATTAACGCTGTAAACGCATTTGCTTTATCTTTACTGCCCTCAAGAATTACGGTTTTCCCATCAAGAATAGCAAGTCCGGTGAGCTGGTAATTTACGAAAAGACCTTTATCTTTGGACTTATCCTCTGACCTCAAATCATAAGCAAATATTCCTTCTGCTACTACTTCTGAATCATTTGGTGCAGTCGATTTATTAGTAATATTTACAGCCTTATCCTTTACTGACTGACCTTGTTGATCAGTTAATTCTAAATTCAGCTCGCTAATGTCTCCCTTAACCTCTTTTGTACTTGCTAATTGGAGATAGGCATTATCTGCAACGTTTAAATCAATTAAACTCAAACCTTGAGTAGATGGATCTAATGCTTCCGGCATTCCCTCAACACGCACTGTACCACCATTTGAGAAATCAAGAGTATTCGTATTTAATACGTTCGTAGAACTCATTTGAGCCCACTCTTGAGAGATACCATTATTAAAGGTTAATTGACCGCCACCAAAGCTCACATTATTGAGTTCTTGATTACCTTGAGCATCTTTCTCAAAACTCACATTAGAATCACTTCCAATATTAAGCGTACCTTTACTGACTGCATTACTATTGTTGTCATTTAGAGTCAATTGGCCATTATTAATATTCACCGTTCCAGCGAAATCTGAACCAACATTACCCCCGAAGTTAAACTCTCCTTGATTCGCATCAATAGTTAATTGACCATTACCAGTTAGGCCATGATTAAACCCATTATCTTTTACTTTTAAATTAGAATTTTGGTCTACATCAAAGTTTCCACCAAAGTCATTTGCTTTATCTTTTTGATAATCAAGATCAGTATTCACAAGACTGACTGTTCCATCGCCTTTAAGAGTACTATTTAAGTGGTTAAGATCTAACGAACCTCCCTCTGGTGACTTATTGAAGTGATCGAGTACCAAGGTACTACTAGCGCCGATATTGACAGTATTGCCCTCACCACCAAGATTGTCATTTTTCGAAACAGTGAGCGAACTGCCGCCATTTTCTGTCCCTGGTTTTGATCCTAACGTCCAGCTACCATTGAAATTTGAATTATCGCCCTTAACTACAATCTCGCTATCATTAAGCGTAACATCCCCTTGACCTTTAATGGTTTGCTCTAAAGTGTTATTTGAATCACTCTCTTTAGGAATATTATTGAAAGTCAAGTGAGAATTGTCAGTTTCTAAATTAACTGTCGCACCTTCTCCACCTAAATGTTTAAGATCATCGTTAATGATGAGGTTTCCATTTTCATCAACCTTAATGGTGCCACCAAAACCGCTATTATCACCGGCAAGTTCAACATCCCCAGGATTCTCACCTTCAGTACCTGGCTTAATATTAATATGCCCTTGACCGCTAATGTTGTTTTTCACAGCATCATTACCGGTCTTTTCACCCACAAGCGTTAAAGTACCATCATTTTTGATACCCGCTTCACCAAGGCTTCCACCTTGATCAATAACAATATGGCCGTTACCGTTATTCCCTTCACCTTTGCCAATATTGACATTCACGCCAGAACCTAAGCCGCTATTGTTACCGCTCACAGTAAAGGTATTATCCCCATTTGTTTTGCTACCAGGGACATTGATACTACCGCTATCCCCTTTGAGACCGCCATCTTTGGTTGATGAACCACCGCCATTGATATTGAGATTACCGCCATCTAAATCGATAACCCCATCATTTTTGAGCTCTCCGGTCACATCGACTTTGCCAGGTTTACCATCTTT
Organism: Ignatzschineria larvae DSM 13226; assembly: GCF_038500265.1. Lineage (NCBI taxonomy): Bacteria > Pseudomonadati > Pseudomonadota > Gammaproteobacteria > Cardiobacteriales > Ignatzschineriaceae > Ignatzschineria > Ignatzschineria larvae. The sequence goes on from NZ_CP150637.1 coordinate 1,395,571, forward strand.
GTTACCAATAATGATTTCGCCAGCTTCTTTCTTATTATCAAGCATTCCACCAACATTCATCTCACCACCGCCAAGATCAATCTTGCCGCTGTTAGTGACATTATTATCGATTGAAACATTACCGCCCTCAGTTGTGATCTGACCACCTTGGTTGGTTAAATTACCATTAGCTGTGATGTTGCCACCACCAGTCTTGATTTCACTTTCTGCTCCTTCGTTGGTAATATCCCCTTTAGCTGAGATATCTCCGCCTATTTCTCCTGGGCGAGAGGTATCGATCTTACCACCATTTTGGTTAGTAAGATCTTTACCTACTTCAATATTTCCACCGCCGGTTTTCGTTTCACCGCCGTTATTGGTGAAATCACCTTTACATTCAGTTTCACTTGACTCATCACACTCTGGTGTTGGGTAAACAATAATGTTTCCACCTTTATCATCTTCTTTCGAGGTATCAATCACACCACCATTATTGGTGAGATTTCCACCATTGCCTGGTTTTGGCTTACCATTTTCATCGACTACAGGCTTACCAGTTTCAGGATCAATCTCACCACCGACAATAATATCTCCACCGCCAGTTATGACATCACCATCACCAGATTTTGCATTTTCTGATGGTTTTTTATTGGTGAGGTCGCCACCAGATGTGATATTTCCACCTTCACCATTCGGATTTGAGGAGTCTATCTTACCTTCATTATTGATACCGGCACCGCCAGAAACATTACCGCCACCAGTTACAATATTACCTCCAGATTTATTATCCAAAGTGCCATCAATAATGACATTACCACCTGTATCACCCGGTTTTGCAGTATTTACATTACCACTATTTTCAAGGTTCCCATTATCCTTAGTCGTAACATTACCACCATCAGTAATGATATTTCCACCTTGATTATCTTGATCGGGATTATTGCTAATGCCACCATTTCCGGCATTAACATTACCACCTTTCCCTTCTTCTCCTTCTGGTTTTGAAGTATCAATATTTCCACCATCATTATTAATACCATTACCTGAGACATTACCTCCTCCTGTCGTAATATCACCATTTTTATTATCAATATTCCCACCGGCATTAACATTACCACCATCTGTAATAATCGTACCATCGCCGTTATTAATATTACCACCAGAGTTAAGATCACCACCTTCCCCTGGTTTTACTGGATTAGCGGTATTAATCTCACCCTTATTTTGATTATTAATATCCCCACATTTTTTCGGGTCAGTATTAGTACAATTGGTAGATAAGTCGCCACCTTCAGTTTCTAATTTTCCACCATCATTATTGATACTACCACCATTTTCAACAGTAACATCTGAGCCACCTGTATTAGCACCATTACTATTATTGGTATTATTATAATCGCCTTCAATAATCGTCACATTTTTGGCTTCATACTTGAGGTATAGCCCTTTATCTGCGTTATCTGCGATCAGCATATCTCCTGTGCCAAAGATATACCCATAAGTTACCTTCACTTTGGTTTTATTATCAGCAAGAGTAAAAGTTTGCTCTACAGTATCTCCCTCATTAATTGTTTTGCCATTTATTTTATAAACAACACTATCCCCAACCTCTAAACTGCCATTCCCTGAAACTTTAGCTAATTGATGAGTGTCACTTGAACCAAAAATATCATTGACGCTTTGTGGTGCATCTGATCTAGTTGCTCGTCCTTTCTCATCAGTTGCAATATTTACATTAATAATACCGCTTTTAATATAAAGATTATTAGCAACTAAAAGGCTATCCTGACTTCCTATACCAAAGTTGAAATTAAGCTGACTATCTGAACCATCCATAGTGAAATTATTAAAGGATGATTCACCCTTGATTGTTGCTGTAGAATTCTCACCGATTATAATACTACTCTGAGCAAATTTATCACCTGATAAATCTGTATTTTTGACATTTTTAAGAGAATAAGTACCTGTAAATTCTGGATTAATTTTATCACCAAATACAAGCTCTCTATCACTTGCATTAATATCGACTTTACCACTACCGCTTACTGAGGTGTTAAATGTATAAGTATCACCTTGTTTCAAGGCAATATCTAATACCCCATTCTCTGCTAGTACAACATTACTTGATCCTAAAGCTTGATCACTTTGAACCGTCAAAACGCCATTTTGAACATCAAATTTCCCACCCCAATTATTATTATCAGCAGATAAAGTAAGGCCGGCATCAATACCAGAAACTACTAAAGTTCCTTGACCTTGTAAACCGTCTGATTTTGTACTGGTACCTTTCCCACTTACAGTAAGAGTACCATCTTGAGCTATCTTTAACGCACCTTCATTTTTCAGATTTGTGACAGATTGTGATTGATCATGAAGATTAACAATACCATTATCAGTAATGACTAAAGCGCCTAAACCAAAGCCATCTTTTTTAGTAAGATTAACTGTACCATTTTTGACAGTTGTGCCACCAGTGTAGCTATTACTTGCATTACCATATTGCATACCCACTTGGTTTGCATCAAGTACAACTCCCCCAGCTCCAGTCAAAAGTAAAGCAAAACTTTTGTCTTTGTCACTGTCAGTTGCTTTAATATCTAATTCTCTTCCTTGAATGATTTGAACAGAATGGAGTCCTGAAGTAACAAATAGACCATTACGATCTCCATTTGTTGTGGTAACACCTTCACCATATTTTGCAAAACCAACAATTGCATTGTTTTGGCGAAGAGTACGCTCTAGTTCGATAAAACTCTCTTCATCCTGCACTTTAACTTCTTCACCATTAACAGATACCTTGGTACTATCATTTAAAATAACAGACTGATTTCCAGAATCAACAAGCGTCAAATTATGTTTTTTACCAACACCTGAAGCAAATACTTGCTCAGCAGTCAGTTCGGCTCCATCCTTAATTGGACTACCATTGCTTTCCGCTCCTTGACCATATCCATCTTCAATAGTGATATTAACTGTACCCCCATTGAGATTGAGTTGATTAACAGTCAATTTCCCATCTACTTTTGGCGTTCCAGCTAAACTTCCATTGAAATTCAAGCTAGAATCTTTATTAAAGGTTGCATTTTTAGCGGTAAGATTGCCATCCATTACCAGCGTAGCACCCTCGTTTAAAACAAGATTACTTTTCCCACTAATTGTTTGCTGATTGCTTCCTTCTTTAGCAGAAAGAGTCGCTGTTGTAAAATTATAGGTTCCTGCATATTGATTACCGACATTTGAACCAAATACAAAGTGATTCTGTGCATCTTTACCAACAATATCTACTTGCCCTTGACCTGATAAAGCTTGGTTAAATTCAGATTGATTTTGAATCTTAATACGACCATCTGAGCCAATATTTAAACGCCCTTGACCAAAACTTAAAATATCATTAAATAATAACGTACCATTAACATTAATATTGGCAGCAAGATCACTTTGCACACTCGTAATCGTCGTGGTCGTACCTTTATTTAGTACAATAGTAGAATCTGCACCACCTTTTAATTGTGATGCATTGGTTATTGTATTATTACCAGCTAACGTTAATTGCCCGTTTCCTAAGACAATTGTCCCAAGAACATTATCATTTCCCTTAACAAGTAGAGAATTACCACGTAATTGGATCTCTCCCTTATTCTTAAGGCCAGCAAACTCTTGATTATTAATCGCTAACCGTAGTGTTCCACCTTCAACAATTAAGTTATTTTGACTAATATTTTTATTCAAAACAACGGTACCCGCACCAGTTACCGTCGTCGATCCCTTATAGTTGTATACTCCATCTAATGTGATAATACCGCGTTTGGAATCTATTGCTAAATTAGCACTATTATCACCATTAATAACTGCTTTAGATACAGTTTCTGCGGTCTCTTTACCAATTGTGAGATTTAGGGTTTTCCCTGATTTAATATCATACCGATAGGCTCCTGAGCGAAGATACAGGTCTTGATCATTCTTACCTCCCCAGGCAAGCCCTGTTCCTACATAAATCTTAGCTACATCATCATCAATTATTTGTGAATTAGAATCATTATTTACAACAACCCCATTCTTTTCTCCCCCATTCCACCCTACATTCCCTGCCTTTTTATCGGGATCTTTGACAGAATAAACCTTTAACATATTAGGATTATTTTTAAAATTTTCACTAGGATTCAACACCGTAATCAGAGTATCAGAGGTGCCGTTTTCATCCAGATGTGTATAATTTGTAGAGCCAGCCAGTATATCTTGTGATGGTAACCAGTCTGAATCAACATACAGTCTATTGGGATCAGTAACTCCTGATGACCCTTCTTTCATATCCCAACGACCAAATACTTGCCCTGGGGCATTTTGATGTTCGAGATGGATATAGCTGTGAAGAGATGTTAATTCAATAGGTTTGCTTGTATGATCCCCTAAAAGAACAAAATGGGATCCTGTTATATCAAATCCTTGGAAATCAGGGTTACGCTCATATAATCGATTGTATTGCTCTGGATTATCGAAATAAAACCCAACACCATCACCACTAATTTTTTTAGACTCAAAAGTATTTAAAAAGTTATTAGTGAATGATATAGTTTTATAATCTTGTACATTATTACGGTTATCAAAATGCAATGTCGCTTGATGATTACTGTCTTTGATAGTTTGATTAAAATACATCATCTGTAAGGGTGAATTACTACCTAAAGCTGTTGAACCTGTTTTAGTCACATCTGCTTCAATAATAACAGGACCACCATTACCGACAACCTCAATTTGTCTATCTATAAGATTGACAGGAGCCCTATATTGACCACCAGTCGCATTCAAAATAACTTTAGTAGTGTTACCTTTAGATTGCTGATGTTGATTCGTATCAATAATCAATTTTTTAGTATCAATATTGCCCATTTGACGAAAGTCAATCTTTGAATCATACAGTACAACTAATGAATCTAATTCTCGAACCTTAAACTGAGGGGCTGGAGATTTCTCATTACGATTAACATTCATCCCAAATACAACTTGTCCTCCCATCACTACAAAATTAGCGTCTAGATTTTGAGTATCCGCGAGATACAACGAGCCTGTACAATATATATATCCGTTGGCTCCTGGTCGTGCTCTATTGTCAATCGTTACGACTTTACCATCTGAATTAGACCCGCTATATGATACATTCCATCGATCCGCACTAACAAATTGTAATCCATCTTTCCAACGAGCATTTTCCTCCTCATACATTACCCCTGTATTATTCAATATACTAATCTTACTGGCATCTACAACTTTATCGAATTTAATACTACCGGCTTTCGATGTTTTAGGCGCTTTATTATTAGAACGATTATCAAATTCAATAGTAGCCTTTGCGGAACGTCCATAAAAATCAATCGTTGTCTTTTTAATATATGCCTGTCCAGGGTGATCTGCACCTTCCCAAGTCCAATTATGTATATCAATTGCACTACCTGTTGTACTGACTTTTAGCTCTTCAATGGAATTGTAGTTGTAAATATTTATAGGCTGATTATTTGTCTTCTGCCAAGCATCGACAGTTATAGTACCGGTAATCTTCCCCATCAATGCTAAGGCAGCATTTGCAGGCACTATTATATTCACGTTCTTCAGTACAGAATTTGCACTTGTTTTAAACATCTTGGCACCTGGATTAAATGTCACATTCAATGTGTCATTATTGTTCCCTGTCCAAATATCATTATCACTAGTAATGGTAAGAGATCCACTTGTAACATTATTGCCTGTAAGATCTGCAAAAGGTGCAATTGCTACAATAGATTTAGGTACAACCACTGATCGCATAGATTGTTTATCATCATCCTCATCTTCTATAGTAGGAAGAACTTCAGGAGCAGATAAGTCATAAGCGCTTTCATTAGAAAATTCTTCACTTTCTTGCGCATATGAGGTTGTTATTAGACAACCAGCCATTATTAGTGATAGCCAAACTCTATTATGGGGGTAACGAGTGCTTTCTATAGTTCTACTTGTAGATTTTGCAACTGAACTATTACCTGTATCACTCTGACCTAATTCACTTGTAACCACTTTACGTTGTAATTTATGATTCCAAATGACCTTAAAAATTCTATTCATTTATGTACTCCTTAATCTAATCTCAGATAATAACTAACGCTAATACAAAAACAAAAATAAATCGTTGTAAACGTAGTGTATTATAATATATATATGTAAATATACTAGGGGCTGTTGAACATTCATAACTTCAGCCAAATATAGGCACAAGCTAAAGCAACGTTGTTTTCATAATGTTGTTTTAGCTTGTCATATCTTGTTGCTATACTTCTAAAATGTTTCAGCCTTGCAAATGCATTCTCCACTAAATGCCGAGTTTTATAAATATGCCAGTCCATATGATTATTATTCGTAAGAGTATTCCTCTTTTTAGGAATAATAGCTTTAGCTCCTTGATTTATAATATCTTCTCTAAAACTCTCAGAATCATAACCTTTATCTGCACTAACGTAATCTGTCGTATTTAAATGAACCCTGCTAAGTAGCTCTGGAGCGACCTTGATATCGTGGGTCGTTCCATCTGTTACGATAAATTCACAGGGATTACCGCAAGCATCTACGATCATATGAATTTTTGAACTATTTCCACCAACACTTTTAGATATTGCTTGAGGATTATCTGCGGTTGCTCCTGTGCTATGCTGGTGAGCTCTAATGTGAGTTGCATCTATAAACAGCCATTCATAGTCAACATCTTGTGATAGTTTTTTAAATAATTTCAAGAGCTTGTTATTTTTAGACCAACGACTAAAAGTTTTAAAAATAGTATTAGGTCGCCCAAATTGCTCAGGAATATCCCTCCAAGGAACACCTGTTCTCATTCTAAATAGAATACCCTCAACGATATTTCTTAAATTTGGTTTGTCATAGATATTCAAATCTAGGAGAATAGGCTTCAGTTTCAGCCATAGTTTATCTGTAAGCATGGTTCGAGACATAGCGAGAGGTAGGTTTTTTTTGACGATAATATTCTACCGCTCGCTTTTTTTATTTTGAACTGCAATGTTCAACAGCCCCTAAATTTATTTTTAGCAAGAATGATGTTTTTTAATGCTATCAATAAGTGACAACATTACGATAAGAGAAGTTTTAGAACATAAAAAAGGTGGCTATGATATTCATCAAAACCACCTTATTAGCATTAATAATATTTATACTTTTAAATAAACTTGCAAAATTATTAATTAATCCCAACCAAACGCAACGCCAATACCAACACCTGCTTTATTTTGAGTGTCGTATGAGGCATTAATACGTAACAAGCTTCTATCTCCAATTTTGAAAGTGAATCCCGCAGAAATAGCCGCTTCACCATCATATACTGCAGTCCCCATACCAAAAGAATATTTTGCTGTTTCAACATAAGGCATAGAACTCATTGCCATTGCGCCAGCAACACCAGCACTCGCAATCTTACGGTTTTGATGAACTGTTTTTTCAATATTATTAAGACGAGTATTATAGTGACTTAAAGTATTATTAATGCTAGTAACTTCACGATCCACTTTTTGATCAAGCGCCCATAACTGACCTCCATTCACAACCTCTTTGGAATTCTCAGCAATATTACCATCAGCAACACCTTTAATCACTCTGTTACTATCACCATTACTGAAATTCACAGAGGTTGCACCTGTTGCGCCATTAACAACAATCTCCTCACCTTGCACCCTAAAGAGCGAGCCTTGATCAATCGCTTCAATCGCTTCAGCCACAGTTTTATATCCCTGTCCATTCACGGTTAATGCTGCACCATTTTCATCGTAATAAACATTACCATTACTATCTATCTTCGCTCCTCCACCGAGTAGCTTACCAATAGCATCCTGCGTCTGATTTAATTGACCTCCTGTCACCGCATCTTTAGAGTTTTCGGCAATAGAACCATTTGCTAACCCCGTCAATTTACGACCATCTCCGTTGCCGTTATCTTGCGCAATGTTAAAATCACCATTTCCTGCAAGTCCATTATTAATAATAATTTGGCCATCTTTATTCCCTGTATTCTTTTCAGAACTAGCTGGGAAATTGCTATCCACTAAGGTATGATTTTGATCATTTTTTCCTAAAGGTTTATTGTTATCTTCTACTTGAATAATACCTGATTTACCAGTTTCTAAATCATCAACACGATTCACCACATTACTCATCTGCCCATCTAATGCCTTGATACGGCCATCTAAGTTTTCAAATCCTGCATAGACCGTTGTAATAGAGCCTTTCCCCTTACCGAAAGCACCTGAGAAATCAACGCCAGTTAACTGACCATTTCCATCAAGCTTAGCATCGCCACCTAAGGCGGTAGCTACATTTCGATTTGCACTGTAAAGCTGTGAGCCATTAATTGCATCTTTAGAAATATCAGTAATAGCCCCATCTGCTAAACCTGTAAGTGTGCGACCTTGATCTGCATTAGCAATATTAAAAGTTTCAGCACCATTCGCTTCTGGGGCAATCACTAAGGATTGCTTATCTGTTGATAATTGCACTAAACCTAAAGTGCCCGCAGATACTTTATTCTCGATATTCTCGATACTTTCACTATTTGAAACCACTCGACCATCTATATTTTCAAAAGCTGCTTTAACATCAGTGACTGTTGCTTTACTTCCTTCTTTACCAAGCTTTAACTCCCAAGTTCCATTGGTTTCTAAACCGCCCAAGGCGTTTGTAACATCTGTCACATTTTTATTTGTCTTATCAAATTCGCCTTTAACATGCGCAAAGCCAGCATTAACATCTTTAATAGTACCTTCTTTAGCACCTAAAGCACCTGAGAAATCAGGAGCAGTCCAAACTCCATTATCAAACTGAGCACCGCCACCTAAGGCAGTTGTAACATCCTTAATCTGGGAAAAATTGACCGCATCATTATCTGCTTTACCTCGAGAAACACCAGTTAAAGTACGGCTAGATTCATCTGATTTAGCAATATTGAAAGTCTTAGCACTATCCGCCTGTGACGATATTACTAAAGATTGTTGATCTGTTGATAATTGCACTAAACCTAAAGTGCCCGCAGATACTTTATTCTCGATACTCTCGATACTTTCACTATTTGAAACTACTCGACCATCTAAATTGGTTAAAGCTGAACCTACTGTTACATGCTTACTCTTATCTTTAAACTCATAACTCGGGGCAGTAACTACACCATTTGCACCTACAGAAGCACCGCCACCTAAAGCTTGCGTTAAATCCTCCGCTGACTTTTTATTAGCATCAGATGCAACTTTGTTACTCATTACTCGACCATCTATATTCTCAATAGCTGATTTCACTGTCGTAGTCTCACTATCTGATCCATTTAGCTTCACCGACCATTTACCATCATCTATACCTAAAGCAGTTGTAACATCTGTCACATTTTTATTTGTCTTATCAAATTCGCCTTTAACATGCGCAAAGCCAGCATTAACATCTTTAATAGTACCTTCTTTAGCACCTAAAGCACCTGAGAAATCAGGAGCAGTCCAAACTCCATTATCAAACTGAGCACCGCCACCTAAGGCAGTTGTAACATCCTTAATCTGGGAAAAATTGACCGCATCATTATCTGCTTTACCTCGAGCAACACCAGTTAAGCTACGATTTTCATCTTTTTTAGCAATATTGAAAGTTTCAGCACTATTCGCTTCTGGGGCAATTACTAAGGATTTCTTATCTGTTGATAATTGCACTAAACCTAAAGTGCCCGCAGATACTTTATTCTCGATACTCTCGATACTTTCACTATTTGAAACTACTCGACCATCTAAATTGGTTAAAGCTGAACCTACTGTTACATGCTTACTCTTATCTTTAAACTCATAACTCGGGGCAGTAACTACACCATTTGCACCTACAGAAGCACCGCCACCTAAAGCTTGCGTTAAATCCTCCGCTGACTTTTTATTAGCATCAGATGCAACTTTGTTACTCATTACTCGACCATCTATATTCTCAATAGCTGATTTCACTGTCGTAGTCTCACTATCTGATCCATTTAGCTTCACCGACCATTTACCATCATCTATACCTAAAGCAGTTGTAACATCTGTCACATTTTTATTTGTCTTATCAAATTCGCCTTTAACATGCGCAAAGCCAGCATTAACATCTTTAATAGTACCTTCTTTAGCACCTAAAGCACCTGAGAAATCAGGAGCAGTCCAAACTCCATTATCAAACTGAGCACCGCCACCTAAAACTGTAGCAACACCTGTACCAAGCACATATAATTGACCACCTGTGACTGCTTCTTTAGAATCCTTTTTGACCGAACCATCTGCGACATTCACTAATTTACGTTGGAGCGTATCATTACCAAATGATACGGTATTTTCTAATGTTGCTTTAGATTTAGCCCCAATTGCTACAGATCCTTCTGCTTTAGATTCAGATCTTTCCCCTATCGATATAGCCCCTTTACCAGCTATAGATGAAGCACCTATTGCAATTGCATCAGTCAATTGAGAGGTCGCCTTATGACCTATTGCAATACCCCAAGTAGCGCCGTCTTTTACTGTAGCTTCTACCCCTATTGCTACAGAATTTACAGCTTTTGTGTTAGATTTTATTCCAATCGCAATACTCCCATTACTTCTAGCAAAAGACTCAGCTCCTATAGCAATTGCATTTGGGCCATATAGCATACCTGGAGTGTCCTCTCCCGATCTTGCTTGATAGCCTAGGGCAATACCTCGATCTGCTGCTGTAGTGGCGCCATTCCCTATTGCTACCGCAGACTCTCCATTAACAGATGCGGATGACCCTAATGCTATAGCAAACTTATGATTTGCTGTTGCAGAGGCTCCAATTGCTATACTCTTTAAATGATGGGTTTCTTTACCAAGCCCTTTATTTGAACTTACTTTCGCTCCGTCACCAATAGCAATTGAACTGTCAAAATAGGCTTGGGCACCTTTGCCTATAGCAATCGATGCTCTTCCATACGTAACATTATCGGAAGTTATTCCTGATTGAGCTTTATACCCTAGTGCAAGACCATCAGCTGTTGTAGCCTTAGCCTCCTGCCCAATCGCTATAGCTCTGCCATGCTGAGATATTGCATTATACCCTATTGCCATAGCCCCAACGATTGTATTAGGATAAAGCTCTGTATCAGAACTATTAGTTATACTTGAAAAGTCTATTGTAGCCCCCTCTCCTATAGTGAAAGCATTATTTTTAGGCAATAACGATCCAATATTTTGGGAATTAGTATCATCAATTAATCTCCCACTTTTCAATAAAATGCTAGGCTGAGAATTAGCTAATCTAATTTTCTTAATTTGTTTTTCATCTTCCTCTTCTAAAGCATACTCTTCTTCAGTACTTTTATGCACAATTTCATTGATAGAGTTTTGTGGAAGCATCACGATAGAGTCTAATGCTATCCCCTTATCGCTGATATTATCAGCTTCCAGAGAAGTTTCTTGAGCAAGTGCAGGCCCCCCAAAGAGAGAAATTAATGTAAATGCCACAATAGTTGCATTGCCAACACTCGATGTCGCTCGTTTTTGAGCCACCAACTCAGATGTAACAACATAATCCTTTTTAAGATAACTCCATACAACACTATATATTCTATTCATAACGTCTTTTTCACCAATACATTCATTTTAAAGAATATTATTTTACTTATTTATTCTTTTTTTTACAAAAAAAATAGAGATGTTTTAGGAGGAAAACTTCAACTTACTGCTCTATCAATACTTTCAATTAATTTAATAGAGTTTTTTCGAAACAAAAATAAAAAATATAAACAAAAAATACCAGAAATAGTTTGTTTATTTGAAGCCTAAAAGTAAAAAAAGGAAAGGAATGTAAATAGATATGACTTTTTTGATATTTTGATAGATTCACTCGATATTTGAACAAATATACAACAATAAAAAACCTAGGAATATTTCCTAGGCTCTATGTTGTCGTTTGATTTTATCTTTAATTGATATTTGTAGCTAGAGTACCTTTACCACACTTAACGCCGCCTCATAATCAGGCTCAGTCGTCACTTCTTTGACATATTCCACATAGCGGATTACGTCATCTTGATCGATCACCACAACACCACGCGCTAAGAGTGCGAGATTCTCAATCTCAAAGCCATACTCGATTCCAAAATCGTGGGTTTGGTAGTCTGAGAGAAGTTGATTGTGTGTAAGATTATTTTCTGTCGCAAAGCGTTTTTGCGCAAAAGGAAGATCTACTGAAATTGTGATCATCGCCACATTCTCTAACTTCGCCACTTCTTCTTCAAAGCGCTTTGTTTGGATTGAGCAAACACCCGTGTCGATAGAGGGAACAACAGAGATCAATTTCACTTTACCGGCAAAATTAGCCAATGTAACGGGGTTTAAACCATTATCCACTACGGTAAATTGCGGTGCTTTCTCCCCTACAACCGCTTCTGTTCCTAATAATGTAATAGGATTGCCACCCATTGTAATACCTGTTCTATTTGACATATTGAAGCTCCTTAATAAATGATGGAAATTACAAAATAAAATTGTGAAAATGGAAGGCGGATAATGCACTTCCTTGAGCACTCCCTTTAGCTATGATAACACCGCTTGAATGTACAAGTCTGATCTTCTTCATCCTATTCTGCTATCTTGATCATTATTGCATCAGGCTGATCCTACATCGGCACTTAATTGGGGAAAGTAAACAGAATAATTACTGATAATTAAGCGCTAAATCACCATCTTGAATCCGCCTCATTTTTCTCAACAAATAAGCGATACACCAAGCGAATAATGCAGGCAATACAATATGGCAAAGCAGTACCGCAAAACCAACAGACCAAGAAAAACCCATCGTCTCAAATGCCATAAATTGCCCCACAAAACCACTCGTTCCCATTCCAGCGCCTGCGGGATTATTTTTCATCTCAAAAAGCAGAATACCGATAGGAGCGACAATCATACCGGCCAATGTAGGAGGCAGTAAGATCCAAGGATTTTTGATGATATTTGCGATCTGGAGCATTGAAGTGCCAATCGCTTGGGCAATAACAGCCCCAAAACTATTATCACGATAACTTATCGTGGCAAATCCAATCATCTGCGCACTACAACCAATCACCGCAGCGCCGGCAGCATAGCCCTCTAAGCCGAGCATAAAAGCAAGTGCCGCACTTGAGATCGGCGCAGTCAAAGCTAGCCCCATCAGAAGCGCTACAATAATACTCATACTGAAAGGCTCTTGGGTGGTTGCCCAATTAATCAACTGCCCTAAACGCTGCATGAGATGGCTGACCGGAATCCCCACTAAATGCGCTAAACCATAACCTACAAGCAGCATGATCAAGGGTATTAAAATAATATCGAGCTTGGTCACTTGATAGCATAATTTACTGATCTCTACGCTTAAAAGTACCGCGACATACGCGCCGGCAGGACCCCCTAATTGATTACCAATCGCCCCGACAAATAGTGCCGAGAAGAGAATCAGTGGCGGTGCTTGCAAACTACTAGCAATCGCAACCCCAATCGCACCACCGACAATTTTACTATCCATCGCAAATTGACCAATATCGCTCAAAGTCGTGATACCGAGCTTGTCGCCGATCGTTTTTAAGATCAAGCCGATCAATAACGATGAGAATAAGCCAAGTGCCATATAGCTCAATGCTTGAATAAAGTAGATTCGAGGCGAGAGGGAGATACCTTTCTTCGTTAAGTAAATCCTTATATCTTGAGCAAAACTTCCCTTCTCTTTTAAAGAATTCTGACTTGATGTGATGACTGATTTATCTTTCCCCATCTCTCTATCTCCTCCTAATCAATGACATAATCATAAGCAACCCCTAATTAGATGCTATATATGACCATATATAGCACATGGATCTAGTGATAATAATCGTGTCTTTAGCAGTACAAAAAATTATCACAACTATTTTCAATAAAAAAACAAGATATGCTATACACTCATTTACATTTTTTTTGCTATTACTAAAAAGTCACACAGATAAATCATAACAATAAAAAACCAAAGGAGTGAATGATCATGTCGTTATTGCCGGGAATGCAGACGATTGCTGAAGAGATGACCAAAATTCGTCATTATCTGCATCAACATCCAGAACTAGGATTTGAAGAAGTCGAAACAAGTAACCTTGTAGCCGAGAAGTTAACTGCTTGGGGCTATAAAGTGACTAGAGGATTCGGTAAAACAGGGATGGTTGCTCAGCTCTCAACAGGCGATGGTCCGACTATTGGTTTACGTGCGGATATGGATGCGCTCCCGATTACCGAAGAGAATAACTTTGCTCATAAAAGTCAAAATCCTGGCAAAATGCATGCTTGTGGTCATGATGGACATACTTCAACCTTATTGGCTGCGGCACAATATCTTGCAGAGAATCCCCATTTTCAAGGTACGGTAAATCTCTATATCCAACCTGCTGAAGAGGGGCTTGGCGGTGCTAAAGCGATGATTGCTGATGGTGCGCTACAGCAATTTCCATGTGATGCAATGTTTGGTTTTCATAATATGCCGGGATTCCCTGCCGGGCACTTTGGCTTTAAAGCAGGCTCCGCGATGGCTTCTTCTGATCGAGTTACTGTCACTATTACCGGTAAGGGTGGACATGGCGCAATGCCGCAGTTCTCTATTGATCCGATTGTTGTGGCCTCTTCTATCGTCATGAGCTTGCAAACAGTCGTATCCCGAAATGTTGATCCTCTGAAAATGACAGTTATTTCAGTGGGCTCTATTCATGCAGGACAGACCTTTAATGTCATTCCCGAAACTGCCACGATGCAGCTCTCTATTCGTAATCTCGATCCTTCAACACAAGATCAAGTAGAAGCACGGGTTAAAGAGATTATTAATGGACAAGCCGCCAGTTTTGGTGCTTCGGCAACGATTGATTATATTCGTTCGTACCCTATTCTTTATAATCATGCCGCAGAAACAGAATTTGCGCAGAATGTGGCTCGTCAGGTTTTAGGCGATGAAAAGATCATCGAAGATTTTCCGGCAATGACAGCAAGTGAAGACTTTGCATTTTTTGCAAATGAAGTGCCTGCGTGCTATCTCTTTGTGGGTAATGGCGATACAGGAACTTACAGCTGCTCTGTACACAATCCCAAATATGATTTTAATGATGCACTGATTCCTATTGTCGCTCATTATTGGGTCAATTTAGTCTACGCTTTTTGCCCTAAACAGTAGCATTAATTAAGGCTGTGTTATCTTGAGCTCTTATAAAGAGCAATAATGATAAATGATTCTCTATAAGAGCGATCTTGCAACTTCACTCTGCTTGATCGCCTCTACTTAACCCTTTTATACAATCTTTCTACAATCAATCTAATTGATATTTACATGGCTACATTATGTGGTCTTTTGTCGAGCCTGAAATAAGTAAATGACATAGTTATAATTTACGCAATATGCCTATGAATGTGACTTGTTAAAATCAGGCTCCTTTACTCACCATTTCATCAGCCCACTAGGGCTATGAGGAGATTTAACGTGATTACTGTTTCAAAAAATGACAGCCGCGGGGCTAGAATCAAGAATGTTGCCGGCATTACTATGGGGAATGCTATCGAGTTCTATGATTTTGGCATCTATACGGTATTTGCCGTCTTAATTGGTAAACTTTACTTCCCAGCAGATAATGAATTTGCCAAATTACTACTCACCTTTGCAACGATTGGCGTTGGCTTTGTAACCCGCCCTTTAGGGGCTGTCTGTATCGGTCTTTATGCCGATAAATATGGCCGAAAACCGGCACTATTATTGACTCTCTTTTTAATGGGATTAGGAACGTTAATATTCGTCCTAACACCCACCTATGAAACGATAGGGATTGCAGCACCGATTCTGATTATCTCGGCTCGCTTACTACAAGGCTTCTCATTAGGTGGAGAATTAGGCTCATCTACCGCTATGTTAATGGAATATGCGGACAACAATAATCGCGCCTTTTATGGCAGCTGGCAGATGTTTAGCCAAAACCTCAATAAACTCTTAGCTTCGCTCATTGGTGGTATCTTAGGATTAATTCTCTCAGAAGAAGCACTCACACTTTGGGGCTGGCGTGCGGCATTTGCGGTAGGATTAATCATTATTCCGATTGCACTCTATATCCGTCGCAACTTACCGGAAACAAAAGAAGAGGATAAAGATCCTTCCCAAGAGAAAGCTATTTTAAAAGAGTTATTTCAAGATTATTGGAAAACGCTTCTTGCTGGCGTATTGATCATTCTTGGAATTACTGCATCCACCTATATCATCGCTTACTATATGGCGAACTACGCAGCAACACAGCTTAAAATGGACTTTAAATATACTGTTTGGGCAGTCACGGTTTCAGGTTTAGTCCAAGTTGTGCTCTCACCATTTATGGGGATTTTGACCGATAAAATTGGTCGTAAACAGATGATCTTCTGGACACGTATGGGGATTGTGCTCTTCATCTACCCTGCCTTTGTCTTAATCAACAAGTATCCCGAGCCTTATATGCTCTTTATCGTTGTAGCAATTCTTGCTTTCTTCCTGATCGGTAATGGTATTGCCAGTATCGTGCTCTGTGCTGAGATCTTCCCTAGCCGTATTCGCGCAACAGGGCTTTCGATCTCTTATAGCTTCACCGTCATGATCTTTGGTGGCTTTGCCCAATTCTTTGTTACGCTTCTGATCGGCTGGACAGATAATCCGCTTTCACCAGCATTTTATGTCATTGTAACCGGGCTTGTGAGCTTGATTGCGCTACTCTTAGTCAAAGAGACTGCCGGTCAACCACTTGAGTAATCCATAGATTCTAAGAGACTAAAAGGGAGGCTCACAACTAAACGTGAGCCTTTCTTTTGTTATGGGGTGTGAAAATTGTAACTGATAAGCATGAAGTGCTAATCGATCCCGGCAATAGTAAGCTTCACCGGTGGCATAAAAGCGATCCCCTAAAATCACATGACCAATACTTAACAGATGAACTCGCAATTGATGAGAGCGCCCGGTAATGGGAACAAGAGAGACGCGCGTATAGTTATGCGCAATATCTCGATGAATCACCTGATAAAGCGTTTTTGCTGATTTCCCTCGCTCAAAGCAGACCATCTGTTTCGGTCTTTCCGGCCAATTACAAATGAGTGGCAGATCAATCAAACCTCCATCTTCTTCTATAATGCCCCAAACATCGGCAATATAGGCTTTCTCCGTTTCTCGCTCTCGAAATTGCCGTTTTAATTCCCGCTCGGCTTCTTTTGTGAGCGCAATCACTAATATCCCACTCGTTGACATATCTAATCTATGAACCGTTTCCGCATAGGGATATTGCCATTGCACGCGGGAAATAACACTATCATGTAACTCGGCTCCTTTACCCGGCACCGAGAGAAACTCTGCCGGCTTATTGACCACCATAATATCATCATCTTGATAGAGAATATCGAGCCAAGGTTCAATCGGGGGATTATAGTAAAACTCCATAGCCGCCCCTATTAAGACCGGCGAGGCGCAACATTATAGTGATGCGTTTTCGGTAAATGATGAGATTCTCCGGCGACTTTCGAAATAACTTTAATCAGCTGATAGCGAATAGAGGATCGATCTGCCACATCATTTTGATCGAAAGATTCCGGCACAACCTGCACTGAGAGCCGGTACTCATAACCCGGCTGATATTCAAAACCTTCTATTGTTTGATAGAAATAGTGCCAATCAGGCCGATCCCCACTCGAATTAACGAAGCTGTTTTCTTTTGATCCATTCCCCTCGGAAATTGTTTCAACCAATAGACACTTTTGAGGCACAACGCCGACACAATCCACCATTTGAGAAGCAATGCGTAACTCGACCCTCTTCCCCGGCATTGATGTTGTACTACAAGCCGAAAGTAGACTCAATGTGGCAAGCAGTAGTATGCTATTTCTGAATGGGTGCATCTGATATTGATCTCTATTATAAAAAGTGTGATATTGATGAAAGCGGGCTATGATTTGTGGCTCATCTTACCAAAAAATAGAGATCAATGTAGATGATATCGGTTCAAAATAAGCATTATTTAAATGCCGGCGCATCGGTTGATCGAGGTAAGAAAGCTTGTTCTATCTGGCATCTTGCAAGTGTTGGTGAGTCAGCTTTTATGCTCTTTTAAAACCCCGTAATAGCTGTTTAAAAAACATTTTTCTTAAACCCAATTTACTATATAACCTTTCACAGACAGAAGGTATTTCTGATTATGTATAAACTCATCTTTTTCGTCCCGGAATCTCATCTTGAATCTGTCAAAGAGGCAATTTTTGCTGCCGGTGGCGGTCAAATCGGTCATTATAGTCATTGCGCTTGGCAAACATTAGGTCAAGGACAATTTAAACCACTTCCCGGCAGTCATCCGTACTCTGGTACTATTGATACACTAAAAATTGTCCCTGAATGGCGGGTGGAATTAGTCGTTGCTAAGCCACTGATTGAAGAAGCTATTAAAGCTATGAAAGAAGCCCATCCCTATGAAGTTCCGGCGTATGATGTATTAGCATTATTGCCTTTTTAAAGATATGAAATGACTCAGACAATTTCTCCCATCGCCGGAGCGAATGATCCCGTTCTTCCCTAAATCCCGCGCCGGCAATTGTGGCACTTTTTCAATATCGAGAGATTAAAATCGCTTATCTGCGGGCGTTCACTTTATCTGGACTTGCAAGCATTCCCTCCCGCCGAGAATGAACTTTTATTTGAAATCACCAAGGCAGTTTATCCTATCGCCTGAGTGAATAATCCCGTTCTTCCCTAAATCCCGCGCCGGCAATTGTGGCATTTCTCAATACCGAGAGATTAAGAATCACTTATCTGCGGGCGCTTGCTTTATCTGGACTTGCAAGCATTCCCTCCCGCCGAGAATGAACTTTTATTTGAAAGATGAAATGCAAAATGCCTTTAAATCCTCTGATACGCGCAAGGCATCTTAAAGGTTATTAAAGGCATTTTCTATCGTTTCGATTACTAACGATTATTGCTAACGATTACTAATCGATAACTTATTTTTTGATGGCATTTTGTACATCATCAATCATTGTTTCTGTGGATTTAAATCCGCCACCTGAGAGATACCATACGTTTGGATCAAGGTAGATAATTTTGCCATTTTTATAAGCATTGGTGTTTTTCACAAGATCATTTTCCACCACTTGTTTCGCCGAACTATCGCTATTGCCTACAACAGCACTACGATCTACGACAAAGATATAATCCGGATTTAAGTCCATCACATATTCAAATGAAACAGTTTGTCCATGAGTTGATTCCGCCTTGATAGAGGGATCTGCAGGTTTCATACCTAACACATCATGGATTAACCCAAAACGGGAACCAGGACCATAAGCACTAATTTTGCCATCATTTACTAGTAAAATAAGAGCGTTTTCATCCATATTCGCAGTTTGCGCACGAACATCTGCAACTTTCTGCTCAATAGCCTTAATCTCTTTCTCTGCTTCCCCTTCTTTACCGAAAATTTGACCTAACGTTTTCATATTACCAGTTACAGAATCAAGATAATGCTTATTATCAATCGCTAAATTAATTGTAGGTGCAATCTCAGAAAACTGCTCATAAAGCGGCGCTTGACGATGCGAAATCACAATAAAATCAGGCTTTGCCCCATGAATGGCTTCAAAATTTGGCTCTTTTAAAGTACCAAAATCGAGATATTTACCATTATCGTAGCTTGAGAGATACGCCGGCATATTCGCTCTAGGAAGACCAATAACATCAATATCGAGCGCTTCTAGCGTATCTAAAGTCCCAAAATCAAAGACCACAACGCGCTCTGGATTAAGAGGAACCACAGTTTCGCCTGAAGCGTGTTTGATGGTTACAGTTTTCGCAGGTGCTGTTGTCGCTGCCGCTGTAGTTGAAGCAGTTGCATTACTCTCTGTTTGTGGTGCTTTATCATCACCGCAAGCCACTAATAGTAGCGCTAAAGTGGATGCGATAATCGCCTTATTCAATTTTTTCATGGGTGTTACTCCTTGTTATTAATCATTAAAATGAACTAAAATTGGTACTAAAGTTTTTAATTTGAATATCTTAAATCTCTATTTTGAATCTCTATTGGGAATCAATAGTGTGACTTTATAATTTTGAATTATTGTTGATCTATTGTTGCTTTAAAAGTCACTTCTCTGCTCTTGTTTTAACAAAATTATTTTCACAAGCGCTATTTAAGAAAAATAGACACAGATTCGGCGGTTATCCACCATCTGAATAGGAATCTCCATATCATAAATATCCCGTAAAATTTTACTATCGATCATCGAAGCGGTATCCCCTTCATGCACTAATGCACCTTGTTTGAGCGAGATAATATGATCGGAATAGCAAGAGGCGAAGTTAATATCATGAATCACGATCACGACTGTTTTGCCCTTTTCATCAACGAGCTTACGAAGTACTTGCATAATCTCTACTGAGTGCTTCATATCAAGGTTATTAAGGGGCTCATCTAGGAAAATAATCTCTGTATTTTGGGCTACCACCATTGCAATGAAAGCACATTGACGCTGACCGCCACTAAGCTCGGCAATATATTTATGTTGTAGATCCACAAGCCCCATATATTCGATGGCTTCATCAATATAGCGCTGATCTTCTGCTGTGGGACGACCTTTGCAATAAGGGAAACGCCCAAAAGTGACGAGTTCCCGTACCGTAATCCGCAAATTAAGATGATTTGCCTGTTTTAGAATCGAGATCTTTTTCGCAAGATCTTCCTCTTTCCAGGCGGTAATCGGTACATCATCAATCACCACCTGACCACTGTCTGGAGTTAAAATTCTGCTCATAATGCCAAGTAATGTACTTTTGCCTGCACCATTAGGACCAATGAGAGAAGTAATCTTATTCGCAGGAATTGTTAAAGAGACATCATCTACGACCTTTTTATGACCAAAAGATTTAGAAATATGTTCGACTGTAATCATTTAACGACTCCCTCTTAACAATAGATACATAAAGTAGATTCCCCCAATAAAGTTGATAATCACACTCAATGTCGTTGAAAAACTAAAGACACGTTCTACTAATAACTGTCCAAATGCCAATGCAATAATACTGATCAATACCGTACCCATTAACAAAATCGTATGGCGATAGGTCTTGAGTACTTCATACCCTAGATTGGCCACTAATAATCCCAAAAAGGTAATGGGACCAATGAGTGCAGTAGACACCGCAGTGAAGATCGCCACTACAATTAGCGAAACCATCACTATTTTTTGGTAAGGCACACCTAAATTGAGCGATTGATCTCGCCCAAGTGTTAACACATCAAGATATTTAATCATCGGTAGATAGGCTAAAAATACAACGCCTAAAATCCCCAAAGCCCACCAAATTAATTTCACCTGCACATTGTTAAAACTTGCAAACATCTTATCTTGAACAATCAGAAACTCATTCGGATCAATCAATACCTGCATAAAGGTTGAAAGGCTCTGAAAGAGTGCGCCAAAAATGATCCCGACTAATAGCAAGAAGTAAACCGATCGACCTTCTTTCCCTAAAACGCCTCTAAACAGGATTAATGAGAAGAAGACTAATACTCCAACAGAGATGAAAAAGAGCGGTACGCTCCCCATCATCGCAAAGCTCTTGCCACCTAAGAAAAAGACTAAAATGGTTTGCACCAACAGATAGAGTGAATCGAGCCCCATAATACTAGGTGTTAAAATGCGATTATGTGTCACCGTCTGGAAAATAACCGTCGAAAATGCAATAGCACTGCCGGCAATCACCATTGCGCCCACTTTATAACCTCTACGCGGTAAGACGTAATCCCAATTACTCCCTAACTGATAAAAGAGATAGAGCGCAACGGAAGCCATCGCTAGAATCGCTAAAATAATCAATTTGGTGCGATGACTTAGGCCTCGTTGTAAGCCATTTTGTGTCTGAATCATGCCGAACCTACCTTCTTAAAGAGAAGCCAGATAAAAGCAATACTCCCGACAATACCAATCATAACACTAATAGGAATTTCATAAGGATAGATAATTAAGCGTCCAGCAATGTCACATATTAAAACGATAATTGCGCCTAAAATAGCGGTAAATGGCAAGGTAGCCCGAATATTATCGCCCCGATAGAGTGACACAATATTCGGCACAATTAGCCCTAAAAATGGAATCATACCAACCGTTAAAATCACCGAAGCACTCACCATTGCCACAATAGCAAGACCGATATTGACCACTTGTTGATATTTAAGCCCTAAGTTTTTAGCAAAATCTTGTCCCATACCGGCAATAGAGAATTGATGTGCGTAGAGATAAGCAATCACCATCAAGGGAACGGCAATATAGATCAACTCATAGCGCCCTGCCATTACCATAGAAAAATCGCCGATGAGCCAAGAAGCTAGATTTTGAATGAGATCATATTTATAAGCAATAAAGGTGGAAATAGAACCGATAATACCGCCAAACATCAGGCCAATCAGCGGAATAAATATCGCATCTTTATAGCGAATACGATTGAGAATTTGAACAAATATATAGGTTCCACCCAATGCAAAGATAAAAGCCAGAGCCATTTTCAAAAGTGGCGAAGCGCCAGGGACAAAAAGGATAGCTACTAAAATCCCCAATCGTGCAGATTCCATTGTTCCTGCCGTTGTCGGCGAGACAAAAGGATTTTGACTCAACTTTTGCATAATGAGGCCACTAATCGAGAGGCTAGCGCCGGCAATCAGAATCGCAATCAATCTCGGCAAGCGACTAATTAAGATCGTCTGTTTTTGCGCATCTGTCAGATGAAAGAGGTCATTCACAGAAATATTGATGACTCCTACAAAGAGAGAGATCACAGATAATACAATGAGAATGAGAACCCAAAAATGTATTCTCATGAACAAAAGCCTTTTCCTTTTACAAATGAAACGTTAACACGAATGATAATGATTGCTATTTTACATTATATTTAACTTTTGCATAGGCTAATTAAAGATTTTAAATAGAATTTGTGCAGAGATGATGCTTTTTTGTGAAAAACAAATAATAGTGAATAATCCTTAGTATTGATAACCGTCACATCTACCAGCATAAATTATTACTATCACAACATCTTTCAGCATTAAGAAGTATCCTACTTGCCGGCGCAAGATTGTGGCAAGAGCGCGATCATTCCCCCGGCGATGAGATTAATCTTCTAGTCATTGCAAATTCAATCTGATTCCCGGCGGGAAAGAATACTTGCAAATCCAGACAAATCACGCGCCCGCAGATGAGCGATTCTTAATCTCTCGGCAATCATCTCTATCAGAATAATCCAAGTAATTTACTGAAATCAAAATATCTTTCGGCATTCAGAAATGCCCTACTTGCCGGCGCAAGATTGTGGCAAGAGCGCGATCATTCCTCCCGGCGATGAGATTAATCTTCTTAATCATTACTAGTCAAATCTGATTCTCGGTGGGAGAGAATGCGTGTAAATCCAGATAAACCTCGCGCCCGCAGATGAGCGATTCTTAATCTCTCGGCAATCATCTCTATCTTTTGGCATTAAGGAATCACCCTACTTGCCGGCGCAAGATTGTGGCAATCGCACGATCGTTCCCTCCCGGCGATGAGATGAATCTTCTAGTCATTGCAAATTCAATCTGATTCCCGGCGGGAAAGAATACTTGCAAATCCAGACAAACCTCGCGCCCGCAAATAAAAAACTCAAAGTCTTTAACTTTTAGACAACAAAAAGCACCTCAGCATGAAGTGCTCTATTTGCTTAATCTGAATAATAGAGATTATTTTAGATTCGTTTCGCCATTCTAAAACGTCGAACTTTTTTCGGTGCTTCCCCATCTTCATAATACTCAATGGTAAAACCACTCACCGCATAGATAATTGCAATCACAGGGCTTAATAGACATAAAAAGGTATAAGGAAGATAACTAAAGGTCGCAACCCCTAACGTTGTTGCCATAAAGGCACCACAAGTATTCCAAGGAATCAGTGGCGAGGTCATTGTGCCGGCATCTTCTAACGTCCGAGAGAGCACTTTGCCCTTAATACCCCGTTTGCGATACTCTTCGGCATACATTCTGCCCGGAATAATAATCGACATATATTGATCACACCCAACAATATTGCCGGTAATACAAGTCACCACCGTTGTGATAATAAGACTTCTCGTTGTTTTCGCTAATTTAACAATACTAAATACAATTGTTTGGAATATGCCGGTAAACTCTAAAATACCGCCGAAACACATCGCAATAATCACAAGTGATACAGTGGCAAAGACAGAGACAATTCCGCCATTATTCAAAAGCTCATTCAAGGTTTCATTCGCCACTTGAATCGAGTAACCATCATAAAGTGCTGTTAAAACCATACTTGGCTCTGCACCCTGTACAAAAATCGCACAAAGAACGCCGAGAATAGAGCCCATCATTAAGCCCGGGAATGCCGGAATACGGAAGATCATTACAATAATGATCGATGCCGGTACCAATAATAGCCAAGGACTGATGACAAAAATATCTTTAAGATCTTGCTGTAACGTAAAGTTCGTTGCGGCAGTGTTACTGAAATCCGCCGAGATCGTAAACCCTAAAATGGTAAAAAGAATTAGAGAGATTACCAATGCCGGAATCGTGGTATAGAGCATATAACGAATATGCTCAAAGAGATCTACGCCGACAATCCCCGGCGCAAGGTTCGTTGATTCAGAGAGCGGTGAGATTTTATCACCAAAATATGCACCAGAAATCACAGCGCCCGCCACCATTTCAGCAGGAATTCCAAGGCCGAAGCCGATTCCCATAATAGCAATCCCAATAGTTCCCGCCGCGGTCCAAGCATTACCCGAAGCAATGGAAATAATACAACAGATCGCACAAGCGGCCACTAAGAAGTATTCAGGTGCTAAAAGATTGAGTCCATAATAGATCAAGGTTGGTACAATACCGCCGGCAATCCACGAAGCAATAATCGTGCCGATCACGATTAGAATGACGATCGCTTGCAGTGCTAAACGCACCGCATCTAACATCCCGGTTTCAATCGCTTTCCATTTAAAACCTAGGCGCATCGCGACTAAAATCGCCACACAAACACTCAGTAATAGGGGAATATGAGGGCTTACCCCCCAAAAGAATATGCCAATAACTAAGGCAAACATCATAAAAACAATGGGAATTAATGCCTCGATTAAAGTAGGCATTCTAGTAGGTACAGCTTCAACAGGGGATACTTCAATAGTCATATGATTATTTTCCTCACAAAGTCGAAAAAAGAGGAGAAAATTCTATCTATCCATCCCTTCAATAAAAGCTCAGCCTAAGGCAGATGATGAAAAGCTCAATAAGCTCAAGGATCCATCAACTAAAAAAATTAATAGGAATCAACTTGTTAGGAAAAAGTGAATAGATAGCCCGTGACGTTAATCTTGCAAGAAATCCCTAAAGAGAAATCTAACCAAGGCGGTGATGAATGGTGAAATGGTCTACTTACGCAAGAAGAAAAAATATACCGAAAACTCAAAATGTGCTGTAAGTTAATATGAAGAATAGGACTTTTATCCCACCGCAAACGTTTCGCAAGTCTATCACAAAAACTACAAATGTATAGCCTTTATCTGCCTAAAAATAATACGATACAAGGGGATACCTTTAAATCTATCCCCTTTGATCTAACAGAGTCGACAACATATTTCATTGTTGCTTGATGTCATTAACCCCCACTAATACCGAATATATCGGTATTCATAACTGTATAGATAAAGCAAGCCTTCTGCCTAGATGTCATTACGATTTTTCTAAACTGCGAATAACTACGGTGCTATCGCTATTAGACGCTGAACTGATACTCCCGGCGAGATGTTCAGTTAATGTAAGAGGCAAACCACCTCGGCGAACCGGAGCCCACTTTGGCCGACTGCCGGCACGAAAGTTATCTTGTACACCAGCTTCCATCATTCCGGCAATCTGTCTCATCAGTGGTTGGCGCTGAGTACATCGCTCAGCTAATTGATCTCACTGATTTTGTAACTCTTTAGAATCAATGATGAATTGAATATCAATCATATTGTCACCTTCTTAGATATTCGTTATTATAAAGATGGACCTTAGAAGAAACACGGTGAATCTCCCTGCCGTAGGCCTTGTCACAAGACATGATCCATGTGTAGATGAGTGGGAGCTCTACCTTCTAAGGTTTTTTATCGTCTATCGTTTTTAAATGAGTCTATCTCTCTAGTTCTTTTTGAACTTCCCGATCTCTTGTAAAGAACACCGTATCTAAATAGAGCTCATTTTTATTCGTGAGTTTTACGATGCCTCATAACCATTTATTGTCATGTCTTTTGATCAAGATCTTTTTGTTCTGATTCTTCAAAATATGATCTAGTTTACGTCATAGTAAGTTTCTAAGCTGCCTATGCGGCAGTGAACTTATGTTGGTCAGTCCACTTGCGTTTGGAGAATTTCTAAGCTGCCTATGCGGCAGTGAACTTTTGACAATATTAAAGAGATACAAGAAAGGGTTTCTAAGCTGCCTATGCGGCAGTGAACTCAGTTTCTATATCTGTAGTAATTCTTGTACTTTTCTAAGCTGCCTATGCGGCAGTGAACTTTTAAAAGATCTACCTAGAACAACACAAATATTTCTAAGCTGCCTATGCGGCAGTGAACTGTTGCAAAGGTGGCAATCGCTCATTATTGTTTTTCTAAGCTGCCTATGCGGCAGTGAACAATAGATTAAAATCCAAAAAGAAAGGAAAAATCTAGTTCAAGGATCATTTTACCCTAAAATACCAATGATTTTTCCTTTTTTTATAACCTATTGAATTATATTCAAATTTTTAAAGAGCAAAAAATAATGGTTAAAACTCGGGAACAATTCTCCCAGCAGATAAACCATAAGTTGTAAAGCGTGTTTGATGAATATCTTATCTCATTACTGATAACTTCCTTTTTTAATAAAGCGCTTATGTAACTCTCTCCTTTTTAATATTAACTAAAAGTAATATCATCTTCCCCCTTATTTAATTCCATTTAAAAATAGAGGATTTTTAAGGCATAGATAAAAATAGCCCGTCATCATCAAATAACTCAATATGGCCCTTCGCTACTATAATCCTACAACCATTTTATGGGGTTCATTTGTGCATCATTTATGGTTTTACACAGATAATTCGATAGTAATTTCTCTCTTTATGGTTCGAGTAAATTATTCAATATAAACATTTCCTATAGGATTTCCAAGCTAAGTTAAATGAAGGTAGATAAGAATCATAGTAAATGTACTGTATAAACTTTTAAATCCTTTGTTGAACTTTCATTGATCTGTCTTCTGTTTTATTGATTGCAGCCCATTTTGAACGTGCTACTATTTACGATAGTTTGCTTCTTTATTGGAAAAGCAAGCAATATTAGTCCCATAAAACATTCTGTTTACTGATTGATTCTTATGCGAATATCTTATTTTTCTTGAGAATCTATTATAGTAAATCAACTATGATCGACCTATTTAGATCAGAAAAGACTTTTAGATAATGAAAGACAAATTCAAATACAATAGATCTCGATAGATCAGCATAGACCGATACATCTCTCATTAAAGAGTAGCAGTAATTAAAAAGACCCTCGCTATTGAATAGTAGCGCAATAAACAGTAGAAGAAAGATTATGATAAAAGTAGATAAATCCCCCACCGTCCTTGGTGGTGCTATGATTGCCGCCGGCACAATGATCGGTGCAGGTATGCTCAGTTTACCGATTGCCTCAGCAGGTATGTGGTATGGTTGGACAGTGCTCATTATGATTATGACTGTCTTTTTTATGTATGTGACTGCCGAACAGATCCTCGAAGTCAATCTCAACTATAATCCCGGCGCAAGCTTCGATACCTTAGTCAAAGATAATCTCGGTAATGTTTGGCGCTTAATTAATGGCTTTTCTGTCGCCTTTGTACTCTATATTCTGCTTTATGCTTATGTAGTTGGTTCTGGATCAGTGATTAGCGATACCCTAATGAATAACTTCAATATTCCGCTTCCTCGCTACCAATCATCCTTTATCTTTGCCCTACTCTTTACCGCGATTGTTTGGTGGAGTACCAAAGCGGTGGATCGCCTTTCAACTATCTTAATGATCGGGATGTTTATCACGCTTTTTGCGGCGGTCACAGGATTATTAGGGCAGATAGAGATCCCTTATCTGTTAGAACCTACCGGCGAAAGTAAATTTGCACTCTATGCATTTGCAAGCCTTCCTTTCTTCCTTACTTCATTCTGCTTTCACGCAAGTGTTCCAAGCTTTGTGAAATATTATGGAATTGAGGGTAGCAAAATTCGCAAAGCGATTCTTTGGGGAATGATTATTACCTTCGTATTCTATCTCTGTTGGATGACGGCCATTATGGGAAGCATCGATCGTGCTAGTTTCTTAACAGTGGGCAGTGATGAAGTTGCTTGGCTATTGAATCAAGTCAATGCCTCTGAATTTGCAGATCTCTCTCTTCGCTTCTTTGCCTTTTTCGCAGTTGTAACCTCATTCTTAGGTGCAGGATTAGGATTATTTGACTATATTGCCGATCTTTTCAAAATCGATGATACGCCGAAAGGTCGCTTAATTACCGCCTTAATCACATTCCTTCCCCCAACTATTTTGGGGATGATCTTCCCAAATGGTTTTGTCTTAGCCATCGGTTTTGCCGGCCTTTTTGCGGCAATCTGGTCTGTGATTGTCCCGGCCGCAATGGTCATCAGCTATCGTAAACGCAATCCGAATACGCCTCTAAAATTCCAAGCTTTTGGTGGAAAAGTAATGCCTTATATCATTATCATTTATGGTTTGGTCGCAATTGTTTCTCATCTATTAGTGGAAGTCTTCCAAATTGGAACACTTAACTTCTTCAAATAGTAAGATCAATATAAAATAAGCATTATTGAAATGTAACAAAACCCTTTTAGTTCAACTAAAAGGGTCTCTTTTTATAATCGATAGAATCGATCTTGAACGATCATCCAATCATTTAAATGATTGAGCGACTATGCCAGAATCAATGATGATCGAATCAATGATTCGAGCGCATTAAAGCGGTGATACGTTAATATTACGACCACTGCCTGTCATACGAACACGTTGACCCGGAGAGAAAATCACATTGGCATCTTGTTTTTGAACCACAGCAATGGTTTGACCACTGTCTGTTTTGATATCTAACTGTACACCATTGACTTTACTCGCTTCTTGACCAATTTTATCACCAGCAAGACCACCGGCAATCGCACCTACAGCTGTTGTAATATTACGTCCACGTCCGCCACCAAAAGCATTACCGACAACGCCACCTAATACAGCACCCGAAATCGTGCCTAATGGCGATGAATCATCTGCTTGGATCGTTACAGGACGGACTCCTACTACCGTACCATACGAGACTGCTTGTACCGTTTTTGCTTGATTGCCGGTATATACATCGCCTGAATAGAGGCTTGAGTTAGTACAACCTGCTAATGTCAAGAGCGCAAGGCTCACCACTGCTAATTTTTTCATATTGAAATCCTTTTATCAGATTATTGTTACAATAAATCCTGATTATTATAGCAACAACCCTCTCACAATGCATTAATGAACAGTAGGTTGATCCATTCATTAGTAAGCAGATTTATATCATAGAAAGCTAAATCAGGCTATAGATCCTAGCTGTTCTCAGTCATTAATCCATCAATACCCTCTTTTGCCCAATAACCATCGCAATTCTCCTCTACGTGAACCGTTTTAAAACGAGGGAAACGGGGAATGCCATTTTTCGTAAAATCATTATGGCGATAGATAATTGCCTGCCCTATTTCAGGTGGATCTTTTCGCATCAGATCCGTTAATCCTGAACCTACTTTAAAGTAACGCTTTTCGCCATCAATGATGGTTTCTACCCGTAATGAACCCACCATTCCCTGATATTTCCCTTTCCCCGGAGAGTAACCCCGAACCAACGCACAACCTTCATCAATGACTTTGAGTTTAATCAATGCATTCGTGCGATTATACGGTTGGTAATAAGCATCTTGATGATGCAACATTAACCCTTCGCCACCGGTTTTTGCTATGGCCTGTAGATGGGTCTCAAGCGCTTCCTTTGAACTGAATTTCTCTTGTGGAATCATTTTCAGATGAGGATTTTGAGGTTGTAGGGAGGCAATATGTGCTTTCATCACTGATACCCGCTCTTTAAAGGTGCCTTTCTCCGCCGGCATATCAAAGATCTGATAAGTGACTGACTGCCATAAAGGATCTGCCACATCTTCACGCGCAATTAATCCTGACAGCGTTTCAAAAGTCTCTCTTCCAAGCCAAATTTCCCCATCTAAAGGTTTGTCTCCTAAATTCTGGGTAAACCACTCAGGTACAGTAATCGGATATCCTTGCCTTGAAAGCATCTCTTTCCCCGTCCAATAACCTCTAACGCCATCGAGCTTTTCACTGACATAGTAAGATTCTATCGGTAGTGTCGACCATTTAGCATCATTCAATGCAACGCCGTGTTGTAGTGGCATTAAAGTATCTGAAAATGCCGACAATATGCCGATAATCGATAATATTACGCTATAGATTAGCGCCACTAATAACCGTCTAAATTCCACAGTTATTGCTGAAAAATGTGGTGCTCTGTTCCCTAATAATTCAAATTTTTTAATTTTATCTCTGATCATCGCTTTCCCCTCTCACGACTATGATGCGCTTCTAAACTTCAGTTATCTAAAGCTTAGGTCAAGAGGGAACTTTGTGGGAATTGACCATAAAAAACGCCCGACCCAAAGATCGAGCGCTTAATAAGGTATTATCTTTGAAAATCTATAATAATAGCCTATTCAATTCTAAACATTTTTCACATAACGGCGAACGACTAAATTAATGAAGAGCAGTAAAACACCAACAACGGCTAACGCAATAATGATCGTCATAAAGATGTTAGGTAAATCGCCAATAGTTTCTGCTTGCACATTCCCCCCGACTTTTGAGGCTACTAGATTTCCCAGGGAAACAGAGGCGAACCATAATCCCATAATCTGCCCACGAATCATTTTGGGGGCAATTTTCGTCATAATCGAGAGTCCGACAGGACTTAAGCAGAGCTCACCAAAGGTTAAAAAGAGCATACAAGCAACCATCCACATTGGGGATGCTAATCTAGAACCCTCACCTACAACGATATTACTTGCAAGATAGAGGCAGATAAAAGCAACCGCCGCAAAGAAGAGCCCAAATGCAAACTTCGTCATACTACTTGGTTCAATATTACGTTTACTCATCGCCATCCAAAGTGCAGCAAAAAGCGGTGCGAAGATAATAATAAAGATTGAGTTAATCGATTGGAACCAAGCCGTTGGAATTTGAAAACCCCAAACGGTACGATCTGTATAGCTATCTACAAAGAGATTCATTGAGGTGGGTTGCTGTTCAAAGGCTGACCAGAAGAATGCGGCTGCCACAAAGAGAATCAAACAGATAATCAATTGAAAACGCTCTTGCTTATTGAGTTTCGCAAAGAAAAAGAGTCCTAAGAAATAAGCCCCTACCGTAATCGCAATAATAATTGTCGTATAGTTCACTACAGCAACCGGTGAGAAGGGAATAACGCCGACACTAATCAAGATAAAGAGCACTGCAATAAGCGCAATTGAGCCTAATCCAATTCGTTTAGTCAATGGCGAAATTGTGCTCGGTGTTTGCCACGTGGGTTCAATCCCCTCAATCTTCGCAAAGCGACGCATATCTGGCATCGCCTTTAAGCGGAAGATCAGTAAGGCAATTAACATCCCAATACCGCCCACTGCAAAGCCGGCATGCCAGCCATAAGATTCATTCAAAATCCCGCCAATAATCGGCGAAATAAAAGCGCCTAAATTAATTCCCATATAGAAGATTGAGAAACCACTATCTCGACGTGGATCTCCCTCTTTATAGAGCATTCCGACTATGACGGAAATACAGGTTTTAAAGAGTCCTGAGCCGATGACGATAAAGATCAGACCAAGATAAAAAAAGTGCACCGATAACCAAGCGGATAGTGCAATAGAGAGATGACCGAGTGCGATAATTAAGGAACCATACCAAACGCTTCGCTCCTGCCCCAACCAATTATCAGCAACCCAGCCACCGGGAAGCGCTGCAAGATAGATTGCACCACCAAAAATTCCGACAATCGCAGAAGCGGTAACCGCATCAATGCCTAAACCATTTTGATTCACCGTCGCCACCATAAAGAGAATCAGTAGCGGTCGAATACCATAGAATGAGAAGCGCTCCCACATCTCGGTGAAAAAGAGCGAACTTAATGGTCGCGGATGGCCAAAAAAGGCCTTATCTTCAGTTGTTATTTTATTCATCATATTTGCCCTAACATTCACTCAAGTAATCTCTTATCCATTTTCTGTATATCGATTACTTGAGCTACATTCTCCTTTAAAAACAGATATCAGACAGATTATCACGATCTTAAATGAGATAACGTACGATTATGCGCAAATATTAACCATATTTATCTATTTGATAAGATTTACATCAAATGTCTAACGAGTTCTATGACTATTCAGCTTTGCTATTAAATTTGTTATTCAGATTTATAGTAACAACGGTTCAAAATAAGCTTATTTCAATGCCGGCGCATCGGCTGTAATCAGTAAGGAAGCTATTCTATCCGGCATCTTGCAAGTGCTGTTTAAAATCAGTTTTCTTAAACCCAATTTACTATATATGACATTCATAAAAAGAATCAGCAACAATTATACAGCTTCAAAATAATCGATTAACAACTGCAATTTACGCTCTCCGCGCCATTCATTAATATCTAACTTAAAGGCGCAGTGAATTTCTGTCACATTATCAACAATCTGATGTGCTTGAAAGAAAGCAAGCGCCTCAAAGAGCGTGTGAGTGCCGGGTTTTCGTAAGGTAAACTTCAGATGCAGATCTTTTAAAATACGGTAATCCACCACTTCAAAACGATCATCAAATAGTGGCTCAGGAAATTGTTGCCCCCAAGGATAAGCAAGCTTCATCTCATCCACCAGATCTAATCGATACTCTTCTAGCGCAAGTGCTCCATCTGTATAGATCTTTTGACTTAAGATCTCATCGGCGGATTCTAAAGCCTCTAAAGATTTCGCCATCTCAACATTAATAGCTTCGGTAAATTGTGGCAGATACTCCTCATAAATCGAGAGCCCGGCTGCCATTGCATGCCCACCAAAGGTATTGATAATACCGGGATTATCACGTGCAACATTACTAATCACATCCCGAAGATGAATGCCCTGAATCGAGCGACCAGAGCCTTTGAGCAGCCCTTCATTATCATAAGCAAAGATAAAGGTGGGGCGGTAATATTGCTCTTTGATTCGAGAAGCGACAATACCAGTAATCCCTTGATGCCATAACTCGTTATAAAGGCAGATTGCGAGCGGCACTTCATCCCGTTTTAACTGCACTTTTTCAAGGGCATCATTCGCTTCCGCGCGCATCCCCCGCTCGATCATTTTCCGCTCTTCATTGAGCGCATAGAGCTGCTGTGCAATCGCAAAAGCTTCTTCATATTGATCGGTCAATAGCAGCTCTATTCCCACTTGCATATCATCTAAGCGACCTGCGGCATTGAGTAAGGGGGCAATACTAAATCCAATGTCGCTCGTCGAAAGCTTCTCTCGATTACGCTGTGACACTTCAATTAAGGCCGCAATGCCGGGAATCATCATTCCTTGCCGCATTCGCAGTAAACCCTGTTGCGCCATCCTGCGATTATTGCCATCTAATGGCACCAAATCGGCAACAGTACCAAGCGCCACAATATCAAGATAGCGCCCAAGATTTGGAATGGTTCCTTGTGCTTGCCCTTTGAAGTACCCCACCTCAATCAGTTTGGCCCGTACACTTAACAGTAGATAAAAGATAACGCCAACGCCGGCTAGTGCTTTACTTGGAAACTGATCACCCGGCAAATTCGGATTCACAATCGCATTGGCATTCGGCAATGTTTCTGGCGGTAAATGATGATCTGTGACGACAACATCAATTCCATTTTCACGAGCTAAGGCGACACCATCAATGTTAGAGATTCCATTATCCACTGTAATGAGTAGATCGGGGGGATTGATGAGGATCTTTTGTACTAGAGAGCGAGAAAGTCCATAACCATCGAGAATACGATGCGGAACGATATACCGGATATTATAAACACCAAAATCCCGTAAAATACGCATTGCAAGGGCGATACTTGTGGCACCATCGACATCATAATCCCCCACAATAAGGATATCTTTCTCCGTTAAAATGGCCTCTACCACTAATTGTGTTGCTGGTTCAATATTACTTAGCGAATGATAAGGATAGAGCCCTTTCAGCGAAAGATCTAATTCTGAATCCTCTGTAATCGCACGATTCGCTAGCACGCGCTGTAGCAGTGTCGAATGCTCGGGACGTTGATAAGAGTGATGCGCCGTTCTACGGATAATTTTCATAAAATAAACAGTATAGGTTGTAAGCAGTATCAGTTATTGTATTGCCAAGAGATTATTAGTTTTACATCGATAAAAATAGTGAGATAGAAAGGAATAAACAGTACTATCTAAGCTTTCTCAATTAGAAACGTAAAGACACCATCAGCCTCGAAACATTCGAGTAAATGATCCCCGGTACGCGCCAAATACGCTTTAAAATCGATTTCTGAATGAGGATCTGTCGCCAATACTCGTAATTGATCCCCTTTGACCATATTCTTCATTGCCTGTTTCGTTTTTAGAATCGGCATCGGACAATTGAGTCCTTTTAAATCTAGTTCTATCATTATTTCAATCCTAATATGACTCACATCGTGAAGTAAGATAAGCGAATCAATCCGTTAAAAATCTACCTTCACGCCAAAAATGACGCTTGGCAATCTCTACGATTCGTTGTTGATCTGTTATTGATGTGCCATTGATACAGTATTATAAAAGTAGTCTATTATAGCGATTTTCGGGGATGATTTCAGAGTCTCCTGAAACCTATGTCAAATCTACTTAAAATCAAAAGCAGTTGCTAAGGTATAGGCCATCACAATAGCATCTTCCCGGCCATTAATTAGGCAAGGATAATATCCTTTACGCAAACCGATCTGATTGAAGCCTCGCTTTTCATACAGCGCTCTTGCCGGCGTATTCCCTGCTCTTACTTCCAAAAAAATCGTCGCTAATTGATGTGTTTCCCCCAATGCAAGCACTGAATCGAGCAACACATGCCCAAGCCCTTTACCTTGATACTTAGGATCAACGGTAATATGCAGTAGATGCCCCTCATCTAAAATGATCGAAACAAAGGTATAACCGATTAAAACACCATCATAGAGTAGTTTTTGACGAATCACCTTTTGATGAAAGACATCTTCCATCTGCGCTCGATTCCAAGGAACCGGATATGCGCGCGCCTCAATCTCTAAAATGGCGTCTAAATCCGCTAATGTTGCCGGCACAATCTCAATCTTTGCCATACTACTCTATGCCCCTTTATCCCTAATCTGCTCGTCGCTTATTATTATCTATTTCCGATATCCACTGCTATTGATCAATCCGATAAAGATCGTCGTAGCAATTTAACATCTTTCCAAAAGTTTGCTTTTAATCTTGCATTATGCGCATAGACTTTCGGCGAATGAGAGATGATCGCCGGGAACTGTCGCCCGGCCATATTCACCTGATGAATCTCTCCTCGAAGCTGATCAAAAGGCAACTCTTGCCCTAACAGAAACTTCACCGATGTCCGCCCTAATATAAAGAGGAAATCAGGATTTAAACCGATTATTTCCTGTTGCAAAATCGGTACGCAGGCTTGCCACTCTTGTGCCGTCACATCTCGCAGCTCCGGCGGACGACATTTAATAAAAGGGGTAATATAGAGCGATTCCGGTGGTAATCCCACCGCCGACAATGCCTTAAAGAAGAATGATTCATCTTGCCGATCAAGCACAACGCCTTGATACATCTCCTCTTTGAGAGGGATATCGGTAATGACCATTACTTTTGCATTTTGATTCTGTCTTGGAAGCGTGGCTTTTTGCCGGCTTTGCGAGAATTCACAAGCGGTACATTGTCGAATCGATTGTAGAAAATCAGATGTAAAGATTGAAGTCGCTTTATTACTACTAAATGGCTTAGATTCAAATGGTTTAGCTTCGAATGACTTAGTATCAGATGACTTGCCCTGAAATGACGTGGCCTCGAATGGCTCGGCTTTAAAAGCTTTCGCCGATTGATGATTCTGTGGAATATTGTGTACGTTTGATTCTAATATTCTTGTCGTGGTGCCTTGATCGTTAGTTTCCACTTCATTGATCACTTGCCGGCGAGGTTGGCCTTTTTCCCCATCAATAATGGACGATAGCTGATCACTAAAAAATCCTTGCTTCCGCTGACTTGTTGCGGTTTCAGCACTATTCATTACATGATTGGAGGAATGATCAGCTTGCGGTGGAATGGGCGTACTCTGATCCGCAATCGCCGAGTGTTCCCTAACCGATGTGACACTGACAGATGCGCTAACAGATTGCCCTGCTTGCGCTTTTTGATATTCTCGAATACGAGGCAAATCCTCCTGTTTACACCAAGCTTGTATGCCTAAGAGTTTTAGGTAAGTGGCCTGCCTTGTATCCATTCCCATATCCTTTCATTGATCTCTTTCATTGATCTCACTACTGAGCCTCAATATTATATTTAAAGGGATAAAATAACAAATCGGTAATTCTATTTTATCAACAGAATTACCGATCTTCCGAGTCTGAGTGATTCAGGCTACTTTATTTATCTTGTGAAGTTGTCTCTGAGTGTGAGGCTATCTCTTCTTGAGTTG
Source organism: Ignatzschineria larvae DSM 13226 (assembly GCF_038500265.1). Lineage (NCBI taxonomy): Bacteria > Pseudomonadati > Pseudomonadota > Gammaproteobacteria > Cardiobacteriales > Ignatzschineriaceae > Ignatzschineria > Ignatzschineria larvae. The sequence goes on from NZ_CP150637.1 coordinate 1,432,397, forward strand.
AACGCTCATCAGTAGCGGTCAACTCCACCGCGGTTTCTTTAATCTCAGCACTATCAGTAGCTGTAGCCGATTTTGCTGTTCGATGAGCTCTTCTAGTTGCTCGATCTTTAACGCGACTCTGTAATTCTCGGCGTTTACGGAAACGCATTACAGCATAGATAGGCCCTGAAAGACCGTACGCCAATAGAATTAAGAAGATTGCTTGGCCGGGGAAACGCACAATACACACCGCTAAAATTCCTAATAGGATCACAAGCAGTACCCAATAAAAGAAAGGCACCGGATTTTGGAAACGAATATCTTTAAAGCTGAAGAATTTAATATTCGTTACCATCATCAAACCACTATAGAGCGTCAATACTAGCGCAATATAATCTTTCCAAGGTGAATCAAGGCCGATATTCTCACCAAACCAAACGAACCCCACCACAATCGCGGCGGCTGTTGGGCTTGGCATACCGACAAAGAAACGTTTATCCACTTTGCCAATTTGGACATTAAAGCGTGCTAATCGAAGCGCAGCACAAGCTAAATAGATATAAGCCACCACCCAAGATAAGCCCCCAATCATATTAAAATGGCTCTCTTTAAGCGCCCAAAGATAGATAATCAGCGCCGGTGCAATCCCAAAAGAGATAAGATCTGAGAGTGAATCATACTGCTCTCCAAAAGCGCTCGCACTATTGGTCATACGTGCAACACGACCATCTAAACCATCAAAGATCATGGCAATAAAGACTAAAATAGCGGCTTTAGTAAAGCTTTGTGGCATATCCGCACCACCATAAGCACCATAGTAAGCATCTAATGCCATTAAGATCGCAGAAAATCCACAGAGCATCGACGCTGTAGTAATGAGATTCGGTAAGGCATAAATCGCATTATTTTTTCTTTGTACCGGTTTGTTGGAATCTTTTTGATTACTCATTGTTTATCCATCATATTCATAAAAGTAGGAGGTCATTATAACACTCTCCCCTATTTTATTAAGGGAGAAGTTTTAATGATCCATAATCTGATATCCTTTTTACACTCAACCTTTCATCTAATATTATCACGAGTCCTAGGCTGATAGATTCAGTTTAAAGTCAATCAACTCACTCGCGACATAGAACATTCCGCTATGTATTCATGATAAACTATTCTCAAAGTAAACAATTAATTTATAATCTTCAGCTCTTTACAATCTAAATTGAATTCAAATATGTCAAAACCTATTATCTCTCTCATCCTTGCTATGGCCGATAACGGCACTATTGGCAATAACAATAGCCTTCCATGGCATCTCCCTAAAGATTTGCAGTTTTTTAAACAGAGTACGCTCGGAAAGCCCATTATTATGGGTCGCAAAACTTACGAATCGATTGGAAAGCCACTACCGGGTAGAGAGAACTTAGTAGTTTCAAGAACGGTCACTGAGATTGCCGGTTGTCATACCTTTACCTCATTAGAAACAGCTATTGAGTATGCTGAAGAGATTTTAGATGCAAAAGAGATCATGATTATGGGGGGGGCAAAACTCTATCAAAGCGCACTCCCCTTAATGAATCGCCTCTATCTCACCCATGTTCACGCTGACATTGAGGGTGATACTCAAATGCCACCGTTTGATTTTACCGGCGCTACTGAGATTTTTAAGGAAGCACATCATAAAGATGAGAGAAATCAATATGATTATACCTTTGAAATTTGGGATTTCCCGGCTAAATAGATTATTTGAATCGCGTACTATAGCGCGGTCGTTAATATTGTTCGCGCTGAATATTTCAAGCAATAACTTATGATTACTTGAAATATCCATTCTTTAGCACTATATAATGGCAATAATGTTGTTTATATTATTGTGTAATTTAATTGCTTAATCTAGTTGCTTAATCTAGTTGCTTAATCTGATTTAACTTTAATCGTAATTCAGCTTAGTGTAGTTCAATCTGATTGAGCATCATTAAAATATGAGGATCTCTTACCATGCGTGCCAATGCATCTCAACGCAGTAACCAAAATGGCTTACAATATTTTCTCGAAGGTTTTCGCTTAATGATACGCCCCGGAATGAAGCGCTTTGTCTTTATGCCAATATTAGTGAATATTATTATTTTAGGGGGCGCATTTTCTTGGCTCTACTTACAAGTGGACGGCTGGATTGAATATCTTTTAACCCACCTTCCCTCATGGTTGCAGTGGCTTAAATATCTCATGTGGCCTATGGTATTAGCCTCTATTCTTCTAATATTTGGTTATTTCTTTAGTGCGCTTGCCAATATAATCGCAGCCCCCTTCAATAGCTTTTTAGCAGAAAAAGTAGAAGCTGAACTTCGTGGTATACTGGCAGAATCAATGCCTTGGTCTGATGTGATTAAAGATATTCCAAGAACACTTCAGCGGGAATGGACACGTATCAAATATTATATCCCCCGCGCCTTACTCATCCTTATTATCTCTTTTGTGCCGGTGATCAACGTGGTAGCGCCATTTCTCTGGTTTATCTTTGGTGCTTGGATGTTAACCTTACAATATTGTGATTATGCCTTTGATAATCATAAGATCTCTTTTCCGGTAATGTTAACGAGCCTCAAGCAAGATCGTATTACGAATATACCTTTTGGTGGCTTAGTCTATCTTGCTACTATGGTGCCGATCTTAAATCTCTTTATTATGCCGGCTTCCGTCTGTGCAGGCACTGCGCTTTGGGTAGATCGTTACCGACAAAAACATCTTCCCCAATAATCACTTTAGTATTTGCATTGAATACTCAAATACTTGAATATCCCAAACAGGCTGATTGATAGAGGAACCTTTCACTAGATTCTCCCCTAAAAAGGACGCGTAATGAAGAAATACCCACAAGACACATTAACTACTGCTGAAATAACAGAGATTGTAGAGAAACTCAAAAAGCAACCCGAAAACCACCATTTTGGCAAAAAATTAGGGGAGCTCTTTTTAGGGGATTATTTTGCAAAAGATCAACATTTCGATCTATTAAAGCTTGAAAAAGCCCCTAAAGTAGATGATGATTCTCCTGCTCAGAAAGTGATTCTTATTAATGGTTTTTTAAATAATAAAACCAAAATCTTTGAAGATTGGTTAGAGGCCTACAATGATATTCCGGATAATGTTGAACTCTATGGCTTAACGTGGGATTCAAAAGAGATCAATGATTTTATCAAAAGCTTTGTAGCACCCTCCGCTGCTGCAACGACACTTCTTCGACGAACACCATGGACGATGGTTGCTTATGGCCTTGCGACTAATCCTTGGCATGTTTCTATGAAAAAAGCAGAAGATGCCGGCGAAATGCTCGGGGAAATTTTACAACAGACTCAAGATTCCTACTCACTTGTCGGGCACTCCCTAGGTTGCCGAGTAATCTACTATACCGCAGAATCGCTTCTACAACAGCCCGAAAAGAAACTCCACAACCTCTATCTACTGGGCGGTGCGGTCGGAAATCAGACAGAAGATTGGGAAAAAATTGCCGATCATATTACCGGCAATATCTACAATTGCTACTCTAAAAATGATGATACATTGCGCTATGGCTACAAAATCGCAAATGCGGGATTGAGTAAAGCAATAGGCTACTACCGTATTGACAGTAAACATCCTCGCATTCATAACATCGATTGCACTGAGATTATTGCAGGTCATGATAAATGGAAAGAGAATTACCCTGACGTGTATCGCTTGATAACCCAACAATTGTCCTAAAAATTGGCTCTTTTCTACCCAAACACCCCCTATTTGTGAAATATCTTTTCATATTCCCACCATTGATTTTAAGTTTTCAATTTTGATTCTATAGATCTTTTCAAAGAATAATGTCCTCTGTGATTATTTTTTGCAAAATGATATTTAACCGCTAGAATCAATAGAGCTAACTATAATAAATATAAAATACAATATAAAAATAGAGTACGAAGATTACTGACTCAATAGCCTAGCCAATTAACCTAGCAAATAGACTATCCAACTGAGTAATCATAGAGTGCCAATAGGGAAATAAAAAATAATGGGTATGGATTCACAACATCAAGATGTCAAAAAATTTTTTCGAGATGCGATGGCAACACTTGGTGCCGGCGTTAATGTGATCACGACAGATGGATCTGCTGGTCGCGCAGGATTAACGGCAACCGCAGTGGTTTCTATTACCGATACACCGCCTACGATGATGATCTCAGTGAATCGCAACAGTGCGGTGAATGCGATCTTTAAAGAAAATGGCACAATGGCTGTCAATATTTTAAGCGCTAAACAACAACTCGTAGCTGAATATTTTGGTGGCTTGCATCCTGTCTCTATGGAAGCCCGCTTTGCCCGTTTCTCATTTGAAAAAGGGGAATTAGGGTTACCTTTGCTAACAGGCGCTCTCGCACAACTTGAGGGTCATATTATTGAAACTTATGAGGTTGGTACTCATACACTCTTCATCCTAGAACTCTTTGAAATTCGCGCATCAGAAGAGAAAGAGGCGCTGATCTATTTCAACCGCGCCTTCTATACTCTAAAGCATCCTTCTTAATCCTAGAGTCAATCAAGGGTCAAGACTGCGACTTTGTTAAATTACGTTACATTTTATGACATTGCGCCGGGTAATCAGTTAAGCAATTTTTACTACAAAGCGCCCTTTAATCGTCCCTGAAATCATCGCTTCTGCTACTGAAGTCACTTCAGAAAGCGGGATCTCTATTACTTTATCCTGAAGATCTGTTGAGGTCAGTAATCGACTCAATAACGCCCAAGCTTCTACCCGCTTCTCCTTTGGAGCCATGACACTATCAACACCTGCAAGCGTTACGTCTCGTAAAATAAACGGTGCAACAGTTGTAGGAAGCGCCATATCACTAGCTAAACCACACGCTGCGACAATCCCACTATATTGAGTCTGCGCTAAAATATTCGCAAGAGGATGGCCACCTAATACATCAACCGCGGCTTGATATTGCTCTTTCTGTAATACCTTTCCCTTCTCATAAAAAGCCGGATTTTGCTCAATTCTACTGACACCTAAAGCCTCAAAAAAATGCTCAGCATCTGCTTTACGAGTTAAAGCGACCGTTTTAAACCCTAATTTACCGAGTAACATTAATGCTACCATGCCAACACCACCTGTGGCACCTGAAACTAATACTTCCCCATTATCAGCTTTGATTCCATGCTCAAGTAAACGATTTATACAGAGTCCTGCTGTATAACCCGCCGTCCCTAAAGCCATCACATCAAATGCGGTAAAGGATTCAGGAACCTGTAATAGATCTCTGCCCGGCACAAAAGCATATTCAGATAATCCGCCAAAATGATTTTCACTTAATCCAAGCCCATTCATAAAGACAAGATCACCTACTTTGAGCTCTGTATGAGTGGTTTCGACCACTTCTCCAACAAAATCAATTCCAGGGATCATCGGAAAACGCCGCGCAATTCGGCCTTTATTGGTGACCGCTAACGCATCTTTATAATTGAGCGTTGAGTAATAAATTTTCACAAGCGTATCGCCATCACCTTTTTCACGCGCATTCGCCTTTAAGGTATCTAATGATAATGCTTCAATTTGACAGCTAAATTCAGGATTCTGATCTAAGTAGAGGGCTTGAAACATAGTATTCTCCTAGTTGTTTTATCGATATAAAAACACTCGTTCATCATAACAGATATCATTCCGACTTGGCTCTTCCCACAATAGAAAACCGTCATCAGATAAGACAAATATCAATTTTCAATTAAACACTAGATTAAACTCTAGTAAATTAAACTCTCGCAAAATATATTAATTCCACTTTTTTATGAATTAGATACGTATCTTTCAATGCAATAGAATGCCATTCTATTTTTAATAATATTTTTTGTTATCAATATATTGTTATCAAAATATTATAGAAACATTGTTTGATTGAGTATAAAAATGTTGCATCTCCTGTAAGATAGCGCTACACTAATTCAATGCAAATATGCATGCCTTATTGTAGATGATCATTTTATTTCTTTAATTTTATATAACACTAACAACAATCGTAACGATCTCTACAATAAATCCGTTTAAAATTTTTTCTAACATTTGAACTGTAATTTGACTTTTATTAAGTCGCAATGTTTGCGCTAGATTGCATATATTGTTCAGGATCAATTTACCTGAATCCTTTAGTTCATAAAGTTATCTAGCCCTCTAGTTAAATTGTCGAAAAGACACTAAGTTATATAACATATTAAAAATTTAAAACTCTATTAAAATACGATTGTGTTCATTCGTAGCATCATCATAATTTTAATAAGCCATAACTCAAAAATATGAGTTATTCCTATCACCATATTAATAATAAAAATTTAGGAGATTTAATATGAAACAACCTATTGATAAAAATGGAAATGCAGTATCTGTTGGTAACTGCCTTATGAGAGATCAAGAGTGGGATACCATTATTCGTATTGACGATAATACTGAACAAGTTTGGTACAAAAATGGTGGCTTCAATTGGTTTGAAGAGATCAAATATTTTATCCAACGAAATAGTAATGCATGCTAAACTATGGATAGTTCACTGCCCTGTTGTAGGTGCGCTTCCCATTGCTCAATAAACAGAAGAATATCCTTAGAGATATCGATCATATAAAAAGCCTGCATTCATTGCAGGCTTTGTCTATTTCAGTGCTCTATTCTGGCGCTTTCAATCTCTGAATTTGAGATCGGAGCATGATAATCAAAATTAAACTAGGGATAAATAATACTGCCGTCATAATAAAGAAATCAGTCCATCCAAGTCCTTCCACCATAAACCCTGAAGCACCACCTAAAATTCGGAGCCCGAAAGCCGCTAAAGCACTTAATAGCGCATATTGTGTTGCTGAAGCATTTCGATCACAAAGTAGCCCTAAAAACATAATAAAGAGCGCACTTGAGAATCCTGAAATGAAATTCTCCGCACTAATGGCAACCGTCAGCATTGTCGTACTACCGGGATAAATAATAATCAGAAGATAGCCTAAATTGGTGATGCCAATCAGAATAGCCGAAATAATAAGGCTCTTATAGAGGCCTAATTGATTGATAATCGTACCTGCTAAAAATGCGCCCACCAATGTAGCGATTAAGCCATATACTTTTGTGACTAATCCAATTTGAGTGCCGGTAAATCCTGATTCATAGTAAAAGTTGGTGACCATAACTCCAGAAACAGCATCCGGCAATTTGTAACATACCACCAATAATAGAAACCAAGGTGCTCTTTCCCGCTGAAAAAAGTGGACAAACCCTTCGATAAATCGATTTAAAACTCGCAGCAAGGCTTCCGAAGCAGTCTCATTGTCTATTGCAACGATTTCTGTTGCCTTTTCTGATTTTGGTTCTGGGATCATCAACGTTAATACAATAATAATCCCCACTAAAATAGCAATCATCTGAAAAATAAAAGACCAACTATAACTGTCAGATAGCATCAGAACGCCGGCCCCCATAAAGAGCATCGCAATACGATACATAAAGAGATAACCACTTGCTCCATACGCTTGATTCTCTTTATCAAGATAATCGATACGGTAAGCATCTACAACAATATCTTGGCTTGCCGAAGCAAACGCTAACAGAAAGATCATAAACCCTAAAAGATAAGGGCTTTCCAAAGGATCAATCCAAGCTAGTACTACAAAGATCAACGCAATGAGAATCTGAAAAAAGATAATCCAGCCTTTTCTTCTGCCTAATTTTCCTAATATAGGCAGATGAAAAATATCCAATAAAGGTGCCCATAGGAACTTCAGAAGATAAGGTAAACCCAAAAGAGAAGCAAGCCCAATAGTCCCCTTCTCAATATTGAGTGTTGAGAGCCAATAGGTGAGCGTTGAAAGTGTCATTAAAATCGGCAATCCCGATGAGAAACCTAACAGTGCTACGGATAGATTCTGTTTTGAGAAATAACGCATAAAACAACTCACCCAATTTTGATACTTCATAGGTACTTCCTATCTATTATTGACTAATCAAACACTAAAAAAAGGCTTGCAGTACCGAGATAGATAAAGACACCTGCAATATCACAAATTGAAGTAATCAATGGAGTACTCGCAGTTGCAGGATCGAGTTTGAAGAGACGGAAAACAAAAGGAAGAATTGCACCTAGTAAACTTCCAAACATCACAACCACCACCATCGCAATCGCAACAATCATCGCTGTTTCTGCACCGACATGATAAGCATTTCCTCGATAATAACCAATTAAAGAGATCGCCACTGCCATCGTTAAACCTAATGCAAAAGAGACCAGCGCTTCTTTACTAATTACCTTAAACCAATCTTTGACCGTCACATCACCGACAGCCATTGCCCGAATCACGAGCGTTGTCGATTGCGATCCTGCATTTCCACCACTTGCAATGAGAAGTGGTAGGAAGAAGACGATATGTAGATATTTTCCTAAAAGATCTTCATAACTTGCAATTCCGGCACCGGATAAGAGATTCACAAACACAAGAATTACGAGCCAACCAATACGTTTTTTATAGAGCCAACCAAAAGAAGATTCTAATAATCCCTTATCCTCTTCATCGTCATCTACCGAGATTGAAGCCATTTTATGAATATCTTCAGTAGCTTCTTGCTGCATAACATCCATCATCTCATCAACATGGAGCACCCCAATCATTCGGCCATTACTATCAACCACAGGAAGTGTGACAAGATCACTATCTTGAAAGATTTTCGCTGCTTGCTCTTGGTCTAATTCATAATCAAGACGTAAAGTTGCCGGTGACATAATGTCTTGTAAAACCTGATCTTCTTCCGCCCCTAATAATTGACGCAAAGAGAGCACGCCCACTAAGACACCCAATGGATCAATCACATAACTATAGTGAATATTGGCCTTACCATGAACATTCTTCCTCAGATATTTGAAAGTTTCTCCTACGGTATAGCTCTCTGGAACGCAGATAAAATCAAAGTCCATCAAAGAACCAACGGTTTCTTCGGCAAAGTGTTGTGGGCGTTTTGCAACATGTTGTGGCGCCATAAACATACTCCTGTAAGTAATTGTGACCGAAAAACGAGGTGAGAAACGTCTGCATCTAGTAATTAGCTCATATCGAAGCTATAGTGGTTAATGCTAACATCAGACGAAAATCGTAGCAGGGACATCTAACCGATCTGAATAATCCCTATTTAAAGCATTCTAGCTAACTTAAATCATCGCAACAGTGCTAAATCTAGCGAAAAAGAATCATAGGAATGATCAGGTTTGAAAGGCCGACATTGTAGCTTTTATTACCAATAAATTCAATATTACTCTTTTCGCCAATAAAAGATGGCTATAAAGATAACTATAAAGGTGATGACAATAGTACCCATAAAGATAGATGCCTATCATATTGTTAGCGATATGGAATAATAAAAAAGGAATTGTATTCTTTTTCTCTACAATCCCTTTCTCTCTCAGTGGGATAATTTATCCCACCATTCACTCATAACGATATAGCATTAATGCTCTATTTAGTACTCTACAAATTTAAAGTCACTAGCTCATCAGCAACTACTCTACAAGGATTAATCTGGGTGCTTCCATTTGAAATTGAAATTCACCCTGCTCATTCATCAATTGTGTTTTGATATAATCAATCAAAATATCCACCATTAAACCTTGAAGTAATAATTGTGGCTTCCCTTTAAACATCTCATAACCATCTCCACCAATGGCCATAAAATCATTGGTTGCTAAACGATAAGTCGCATTAAGATCAAGTGGCTTTCCTTGAATCATGATATTGGTAACATGCGCTTTTTCAAGTTGATCCCCGTTAGGTGCGATAAGTTGATAAGTTAAACCTGCCACTTGCGGGAATTTACCGGCAACTGCCGGATAGGCATCCACACCATGATTTAAGGCATCCTGAATATCTTGACCACTCACCTCAATGACAGTCACTAAACCGCCAAATGGGAACACCGTTAAGAAATCACCATAAGTCACCTTACCCGCCGGAATAGAGGCTCGAATCCCCCCGCCGTTAGTCAATGCAATATCGGCATCTGTTGCCCAAAGCATTGAATCTGCTAATAACTGCCCCAAGTCTGTCTCTTTACCTCGAACATTTTCCCGTTCGCCATTCAGATCATTGAGTAATGTGCCTACCTCAACTGCAGTCACACGCGCATTCTCTTGATTAATGGCGTCAATTGCATTACTAATTTCCTCATCTACCGGGTACTGCATTGCATGCACAAAATCGATTGTTTCTGCCGTGAGATCAGTTAATTGATCATTGGTAAATGTCAAAGTTACAAGCCCAATATTTTCAAGGTAATTCCCTGTTGAGGCAATCATTGTATCTTTATAACGCTCTCCTTTCGGTAGCAGCGTATGGCTATGACCATCAATTAAAAGATCGATATCCGCTACCTGATCAAGCACTGAATAAGAGGTAATTTCTGATTCATCATCCATTCCTAAATGACTTAATACAACGATCACATCAACATTTTGCCCTTTCAATTCCTCAACTTCTTTTGCAGCAATCATTGCAGGATTAACAAAATCTAAACCCTCGGTATTTTTAGGGGATGATTTCACCTTAGTTTCAGGTGTCGCTAAACCGATCACCCCAATTTTTAAACCATTGACTTCTAAAATTGTGCTACTTTCAAATACCGGCTGTTGATCTTCACTATTAAGGACATTCGCCGCTAATACAGGGAATTGTGCTTCTGCAATAGCTGCTTTTAAAGCCTCTTGCCCATAATTAAACTCATGATTGCCAAGCGTCATCGCATCTAAACCTATCTCATTTAAAAGACGAATCACACTCTGCCCCTTCGATAAAGTGGCAAAATTAGTTCCATGAATGGTATCACCGGCATCCAAAATTAATACTTGCTCAGGATAACGCTCTTTAAAAGCATTAATCGCGCCTTTGTAACGAGCATAACCGATTAAGCCATGATCAAGCGGTTTCCCATCTTTAGCAGGAACGTCATCACCAATCACTCGCGCATGGGTATCATTAGTATGTAAGATATAAACCTTTTTAATCTGACCTTCTGTTTCTTCAGCAAAAGAAGCGATAGGAATTAACATCACAATCAGCAATAACCATAATATTGCCTTTAGTAATATTGCTTGCCTCGATACCGAACGTCGTGCACGCCCCATATTGATAAGAGGTAATATCATCATCCACTCCTTTTGCACACTCAAAATATGAATTAAAAACATGAATAATATCGATCACATTAATTGTCTAAATACAATTTGACTCTAAATATAGCTCAAATAGACAATAAATGCTGTTTTAATCATAGAGAATCATTAAATTGATATGCACAACGCCTTTTATTTGCGGTATGATTGCACTATCTAAAATTCAAGTAAAAGATCTCATGAAAATTCTAATTTTAGGCGCAGGTCAAGTGGGTTCAACTGTTGCGCATGTACTCTCAAAAGAGGCACAAAATGATATCACTATCATTGATAATCAATATGCACCATTAGCAGCTCTCAAAGAACGCTATGATATTCGCACTATCCGTGGCAATGCCGCTTCCCCTCTTCTTCTTAAAGAAGCGGGCGCCGAGAGTATGGATGTTTTGATCGCAGTGACCTCAAGTGATGAGGTGAATATTGTCGCCTCACAAATTGCGCACACGGTATTTGGTATCAAGCTCAAAGTTGCCCGTGTCCGCTCACAAGATTACTTACGCGCGGGCGATCTTTTTGGCAATAAACTTGACTCTACATTCCATATCGATGTGGTCATTAGCCCCGAAACGCTCATCACCAACTATATTAAAAATATCATTGAACTCCCCGGCGCACTCGATGTCCTTCGTTTTGCTAAAGGGGAAGCCTTAATTGTCTCAATGGGAGTGGAGAAAGATTCACAGCTCTTTGGGCGTCGTTTCTCTAAGATTAAACGCCGAACACGTCATCTTAATATCAACTATGTTGCGATCTACCGCGAGGGTTGTGAATTTATTCCTGAAGAAGATACTGTTCTAGAGGAAGATGATGAGGTCTATTTCCTCTGTGCTCGCTCTGATGCTCGGGAAGTGATTGAACTCTTCCAATCAAAGCAGCGGATCGCTAAACGGGTCACGATTGCCGGCGGTGGCAATATTGGCGCAGCACTCGCAGAAGCGCTAGAATCATTTGCCCATGTTAAGCTCATTGAAGCGAGCGCTGAACGTGCCAATGCACTCGCCTCTAAACTGAATCGAAGCTTAATTTTGCATGGCGATTGTACTGATGAGGCACTTCTCTTTGAAGAGAATATTGAAAATACTGATCTCTTCTGCGCACTGACTAATGATGATCAAACCAATATTATGGCGGCAATGCTTGCTAAGCGATTAGGGGCTAAATTCACCATGTCGCTCATCAATCGCTCCTCTTACCTTGAGATGATTGAAGATGAGTCTAATATTGATCTTGCATTTTCCCCACAACAGGTAACATTAAGCACCCTACTTACCTATATTAGAAAAGGGGATATCGTTCAGGTATACTCTTTAAGATCGGGTGAATCAGAAGCTATGGAAATTATTGCCCATGGTAATGCAGAGACTTCTAAAATCGTCGGCAAATCCTTAGAAGGCATTCGCTGGCCCGAAGATGTGGTTGTCGCCGGCCTTATCCGTCGTGGTAAAGTGATGAAGATTGAACCGTCTATGTTTATTGAACAGAACGATCATCTGATTTTATTTATCACCGATAAAGAGAGTATTCCTGAAGTGGAAGATCTTTTTGAGCTTAGAAAATAAGCCCATTATTGATTTCAAATATGAAATCAATTACTTATTATAAAATTACTTATCATAAATTATGATCAATACCAAAGTCGTTAGGAGACTAGAATGGACAAAATCAATAAAGTCGTGCTCGCCTACTCAGGCGGATTAGATACCTCTGTGATCCTTAAATGGTTACAAGATGAGTATAACTGTGAAGTGGTCACCTTTACCGCAGATATCGGCCAAGGTGAAGAAGTTGAGCCTGCACGTGAAAAAGCTAAAGCTTTAGGTGTAAAAGAGATCTATATTGATGATTTACGTGAAGAATTTGCCCGCGACTTTATTTTCCCAATGTTTCGTGCAAATGCGATCTATGAAGGTGAATATCTTCTTGGTACCTCTATTGCGCGCCCATTAATTGCAAAACGCCTTGTTGAAATCGCCAATGAAACCAATGCAGATGCGATCTCTCATGGCGCAACAGGTAAAGGAAATGACCAAGTCCGTTTTGAGCTGGGTGCTTATGCACTTAAACCAGGCATTAAAGTTATTGCTCCTTGGCGTGAATGGGACTTAATGTCTCGTGAAAAACTCCTCGATTATGCGGAGAAAAATAATATCCAAATCGATCGCGGTGGTAAAAAATCTCCTTACTCAATGGATGCAAACTTACTCCATATCTCTTATGAAGGTTTAGTATTAGAAGATCCTTGGACAGAGCCTGAAGCTGATATGTGGCGTTGGACTGTCTCCCCTGAAGCGGCACCTGATAAACCCACCTATGTTGAATTAACTTATCGTCATGGGGATATTGTTGCTATTGATGGCGTTGAAACCTCTCCTGCGAATGTGATGGCAAAACTCAATAAACTCGCAGGCGAAAATGGTGTAGGTCGTGTGGATATCGTTGAAAACCGTTATGTGGGCATGAAAGCACGCGGTTGTTACGAAACACCTGCCGGTACTGTAATGTTAAAAGCGCACCGTGCTATTGAATCAATTACACTTGATCGGGAAGTCGCTCATCTTAAAGATGAATTAATGCCCAAATATGCAAGCTTGATCTATAACGGTTATTGGTGGTCACCTGAGCGTAAAATGCTTCAAACGATGATCGATGAATCACAAAAATTCGTCAATGGTGTTGTCCGTGTAAAACTCTATAAAGGTAATGTGATCATTGTAGGCCGTAAATCAGATGATTCCCTCTTCGACGAAAATATCGCAACCTTCGAAGATGATGGTGGCGCATACGATCAAAAAGATGCTGGCGGCTTTATCAAATTAAATGCTCTTCGCTTACGTATTGCCGCAAGTAAAAATAGACATTTTTAATGATCTTTTAAGATTGGGTAAAAACTTTCAACTAAAATTAGTAGGATTACCCGTGCAACTTTAAATTAAAATTGCTATACTTAAATTCTTAAAATTCTATTCATAATTAAACCGAATCCCGCACTATCGAGAGATAATGCGGGATTTATTTATTTCGTCGTTTTATAGTCAATTTGGTTTAAGAAAAATGATTTTTTATGTAGCGAGTGTGAAACTTTAAAAGAATATCAAACCGTACTAAACAACACTTGCAAGATGCCGGATAGAATAGCTTCCTTGTCTCTTACAGCCGATTCGCCGGCATTTAAATAATGCTTTTTTTGAACCGATCTTACTATAAAAAACATAAGATCTTACTAAACAATATTTTCAAGATGCCAAATAGAACGACTTCCTCGCCTCGATCAGCCTATGTGCCGGCATTTAAACAATGCCTATTTTGAACCGATCTTACTATCTCATTAACTATCTACCCCCGTTACCTTAACTCCTCAATACTAAAAAGCCCCTTCTGACGAAGAGGCTTTCAACAGTTTAAACTTTATATAACGTCAATTTATACAGCATTAAGGAATAAACTATGATTCTTGCTGTTTCGACTTCTCTGCTAATACATAGCTAAGCCAATGAGAAGAGATAATATCAGGCAAACGATTTTGACTGGTTCTGGCAGTCAAGTTATCAAGGTCCACATTTTTAAGGGGTTGATCTTGTTGTGAACAGGTAAATACAGCTTGGGTACGCTCTTTCGTCACAGGATCGATCTGCCACTGTAGACATTGCCCGCAAACCCCTTTCATCATACATTGCATTGGGCTACCGATAGTACCGGTAATATGTAGATCCTCTTTGAAACGATCATAGAGAGATCCGCCTTCAGAGAGCTCTTTTTGGAAACCTTTTAACATTCCTGTTGAACCCATTGCCATTAAACGATCAACAGCTTTCATCTCGACAATACCTTGATCATCTAGCTCTTTGATCAGTTTAATCACATCCCACTCGACAACTGAATGATCTTGGGGTCTTCTTGCTTCAATCGGCTCACCTTTACCGACAGCCCAGATAATTTGATCTGCGCCCTCTTCTAAAGCATCCATTTGATCCACATCATCTTTTGAGCCCATTGCCGCAAGGTAAATGACCTTATTGCCGGCATTACGAAGTGCAGATCCAATATCAAGCATAACAGCAGCGCCCCATTTACCGGCAACCACCAAGATTGTTTTACCTGATGGAAGATCCGTTGGTGCGCCTGTAGGACCCGCTAAGATGACTTGATCACCAGGTTTTAAAGAGGGGATTAATCGTTGACCTGTTCCCCATTGGAATACTAAAAGACGAATTGCATCCTCTGTAGATCCTGTCCCGGAAACTGTCAGAAGTGGAATTTGTAAACGTGTTCCAGCAACAATCTCACTGCCTGTTTCAAAGGTCTGCATTCTAAAGAATTGCCCTGGCTTGAAGTTTTTGGCCGCCATTGGCGCTTTGACCCACACTTCACATACAGTGGGATTGCTACTATCTATCGATTCAATGGTGGCTACTAACCCTCCATTCATTGTCGTGGCTAATGATTCATTGCCTAAGGTATTCTCCGGCAATCTTGCCAATGCTTCCATCACAAATTTCGAGGTCTTTTTCGCACTTGCAATCGCTTTAACCACATTACCATTAAAAACAGGATGGGTATCACCGATATAAGAGACACGTTTCTCACCTCGTCTAAAAGAGGTAAAGGGCGCAAATGCCTCTTTATTATTTGTCCCCCACTCAAAAGGTACTAAATTTCCATCTAAATCATATCCTTGGAAATGATGCTTCTCTTCAATTTCAAGAGAGCCTGGATACTCTGTGCCATAAATAGTATTCGGCGATGTACCTGCCGCCACTAAGACCGCTCGTGCCGGAACTGTTACTTCCGTCTCTCCCGATTTCATAAAGCGAATGGCTTTCACATGGCCATATTGATCAAGTTCTACCCCTAGAGGATTGAGCTCCTCACCGAAATGAATACCTTCTTCAAAGGCTTTCGTAATCTCTTCATGATTCAGCGTATAAGCGGGTGATTCTTGCATCTTCCGGCGATAAGCCACCATAACACCACCCCATTTTGCTAGAAGTGGATTGAAATCAGGTGTTTCACCGACTTCTGCTGCACGAGTCCTCTCGGCGCGCACTTCTCGACCATGGGTTAAAAATTCCGTTAAAGTCTCATTATCTTCCGGCGATAGATTCTCCCGAACTTTCTCTTCCCCTAAGATCTCAACGCGATGAAGGGCTTTTTCTACCTGTTTAATATAGTAAGCCTGTACTTCCGTTGCGGTATCAATTGCAGTTAATCCGCCGCCAATCACAACGGCTGGCAATCTTACTTGAAGATTCGCAATGGAGCTATCTTTTGCGGCACCTGTTAACTGCATCGCCATTAAAAAGTCTGAGGCTTGCTTCATCCCTTTTGCTAAGGAATTTTCAATTTTAAGAACACGAGGTAAACCTGCGCCGACAGCTAATGAAACATGATCAAACCCTAAGTCAAAAGCATCATCGAGTGTTAAAGTCCCACCTAGACGGACACCGCCATAGATATCGACATTTTCTCGGCGTGCTAAGGTCAAATAGATCAATTTAAGGAAATTTTTGTCCCAACGAACGGTAATGCCATATTCTGCAACACCACCAAATCCTGCTAATATCCGATCGCCAAGATTCTCTTCTAACTCCGCCCAAGACTTGATAGGTGCAGTGAGTAATGCTTGTGGGAGCGGCTCAATTTTAAGGCCATCAATCCCTACAACATAACAACCTTGTTGCGATAGATAATGCGCCATCGTAAAGCCCGCAGGCCCCATTCCGGCCACTAATACTTTCCGATTATTCTCTTTTGCAGGGAGATAATCTGTTGGTTTAAGAGGATTCCAACGCGCAAGCAGATTATAGATCTCAACACCATATGGCAGATCTAAAACTGTTGAAAGTACACTGGTCTCAATTTGAGGGATATTGACCGGCTCTTGACGCTGATAAATACAGGATTTCATGCAATCATTACAGATCCGATGGCCTGTTGCCGGTACCATAGGATTTTCAACCATAGTAATTGCCAAAGAACCAATTGAAAGCCCCTCTTTTTCAAGACGCTGCATCTCTGAGATCATCTCATCAAGCGGGCAACCCGTCAGTGCAGCACCAAAAGGATTTTTACGGAAACCTTGGGCGGGATCCCCTTTTTTCACGGGAAAACCGGTACTACAAAAATCCCCATCATGATCATGGCAATACTTACAATATTCAATTTCACTAGCCACTTCATAACGATTCATGCGTTGATCTGTAAGCGCAAAGCCATCCCGTTTACGAAGTGGATGCGTCCCCACTTTCACAGGAATCCCTTGGAATGACTCCTCCTTGGTAGAGACAAGATGATCATAATCTAAACGCGCGGGGAATTTAAAAGTCATCCAATCCGCAACCCGTGCCGCACCGACAGGATCAGATTCTGCTAAAGAACCCCATTGATAGAGCGCCTCGATCTCTGAAGCATTTTTTTCTGCATCAAGAGAGAGCGCATACTCTGCAATCTTCGCCTCTAAATTCGGGTCCTCATCACTCACACCCATTTTTGCTAATAATGCAGCATGATGTGTGGCAAAATCCCCTTCAATCGTTTGCCGATAGCGCTTAGCACCTCGCTGAATAAATTGCTCTTTAAAGCGCATCAAACGATTATATTGTGCTGCCCGATCTACTAATTTTTGACTCTCTTTCTCAATTCCAAAGAGCTTCGCTATAAAGCCATTGATATATTGCCCTAAGAGAATTTGAAATTCTGACTCTTCAATTGCGGTAAAATTGAGCTCGCCTCGACGCCATTGAAGTAGTGATTGCAATGTTTCATCCGGTAGAAACTGTTGGAATAATGTATCAACTTCCGTTAAGCCCTGATGATTTTGCAAATCCTGAAAGCTCAAGCCATACTTCTGCAATTGTTCCTCTAATGCCATATCTCATCCTCTTATGCATTACTCAAATCTAAATAAGTTAAAAACTGAAAATCCGCTTCAATAAAATGACGCCTCAATCAAATAAACATAAACTAACACAACATTATACCTTGATTTTGTTCGAATGGCGGAAGTTAGATCAAAAGCAGGCAAATTCATTTATCATACCCCCCTTCTTTTACAGTCCCTTTCTTTTACAAATCCTATATCCTATTGATCACATAAATTGTATAGAATTCAAAAATCATCCTCGACTATCATTTCCCCACTAAACCCTCGGCGGTAGAGTGCAGCATAATATTTAGCCCCCTCTTTTTTACCCACCTTACGTTCAGCGATCGCACGCGCATTGCGCCAATTAATCTCTTTGAAAGCGGCTTTAATATCTTTCTCAGATATCCGATGAATTTGCGCTAACTCATAACGAACTCGAATGGGCCCATAACCTAAGTCCGCGCGGTTTTTACTATAACTATAAGCAAATCGTTCAAGACTCAAATAGCGCTCCCCATAAAGCCAATCAATAATCGGATCAATCAGCGCCGGCGGACATTGTCTCTGTTGCAGTTTTTGCCGAAGTTCCACTTCGCTATGTTCTCGACGAATCAAGAAATTCATCGCCCGCTCTCGCCAATAGTGCCATTCTCGCGCCTTCTCTTCTTCTCTTTGCGCCTCTGCTAGCAGTTGTGTAGTTAAAGCTTCTTGCGATAGCCCCTCTTTCTCTTCTAAAACACAATCTTTCAGTGCTTGATCTCTATATTCAATACATTCAACATCTTGGGAATCCATAGCGTTATCTGCTTTTATGAAAGAATGATCCTTTCGGGAGCTATGGCTTTGTTGTTGCCCACTTCGGGATTGCTTTCTGTGAGAATCTCGCTGTTTGATCTCTTCTACAAGTGCTGCAAATTTCTCGCTATTCATTGCACCATTCATATTTGATTCACTCATCACATCACCTCTACTGCCGAGTCCGCCGACGAACTTCATATTGTAGAACTTCCGCAAACAGATCGGAAATAATATGCTGTGCTTCTTGTGATTCTTCTGGTTTGTCCGACTCCGCTGGATCTATCTGCTGATTATTCGTTGTGCCAATATCCGCTGATTTTTCATTGAATGCTTGTTTTGCTAATCGCTCCCGACGTTCTTTAGCAAGCATTGCTCGTCTCTCTTCTTGAGATTTCATCGGCACTGATTTAATCTGCATCAATGCAGCAATCTCTTCATCAAAGGCGCGAGTATTAGGGTTCTCTGGCATAATTGAGATCCGAAATGGCGGAATTTTCCAACGCTTTTTAGAGATCTTATTTAGGTGAGTTTCTAATGATTTACGAATCTCTTTCTGATAGAAATTAAATGCAGCCCCAAACTCGCCTCGTGGCGTTCCAATCACCCAATAGTACTTGCCAATCGTCGCAATAAAAAGTCGCCCTTTTAATCTCGGCGGTAAAAAAAACTGAAACCAAGGCTCTATGTAGGAGAGTTGTAGTGATCTTTTAAGGTAGATTGTGAGCATCTTGTAAGTCTCTTCAGGTGAGCGTTTACGGGACATCTTACCAATTTCACGTTGCACATTACGAAGCCTACCTTTGACCTCTATCTCATCTAATTTTTTACGAGGAACGATCTCATCATCCCAAGGATTCAATTCTTCTCTCTTCATAGGCTCTTTAAAAATTATAGAAAAAGCGATTCCGCATATACAAATATTGATAATAAATATAAATTCCCTACATTCATTCTTTAGAATAAATCTTAAAAATTTTTAAAATTTAATTAAGGAATGCGTTATGATAGAGGCAATTTACAATAACCATTCAACGATCATGACAGGAGCTTCCTAACATGCATACGCTTGCTCGCTTTGGGCGTTATCTACCCCTTATTTTGTCGATTCTCTTTACAATTTATGGATTATTCTTCGCTCATCATACCACAACTATATGGGTTCTGACGGGCATTACTGCGATTCTTTCAGTGATCGGAATCATCGATATCTCACAAAATAGTTACGCTGTCCGAAAAAATTACCCTATTGTCGGGAATCTGCGCTATCTACTCAAACATTTCCGCTCAGAAATCCGCCAATACTTTATCGAGTCAGATAACGATGCCGTTCCCTTTACCCATGCTGAACGCAAGCTTGTCTACGCACGCGCTAAGAATATTGCGCAGGATTCTGTACAAGCATTTGGAACACTACAAAACACCTACGAACCAGGTTATCAATTTATTACCCATTCGATGGCAACAGTCCCTGCAAGTGACCCTGCAACTTTCAGGGTGACCATCGGTGGTGATGATTGTCTTCACCCTTATTCTGCCTCTATTCTCAATATTTCCGCAATGAGTTTTGGTGCACTGAGCGCTCATGCAATCGAGGCACTCAATGGAGGTGCAAAAATGGGCAACTTTGCCCATGATACAGGGGAAGGCGGCATTAGCCCTTATCACCGGAAACATGGTGGTGATCTGATTTGGGAATTAGGAAGCGGTTACTTTGGTTGCCGCACCGAAGATGGCTTCTTTGATCCTGTAAAATTTGAGCAACAAGCGGCTGATCCTCAAATTAAGATGATTGAAATTAAGCTAAGCCAAGGCGCAAAACCAGGACATGGTGGCGTATTACCCAAAGATAAAATTAGTGAAGAGATCGCAGCAACTCGCGGAGTACCTCGAGATCGAGATTGTATCTCTCCCTCTAATCACAGTGCTTTCTCAACACCGATTCAGCTTCTTGAATTTATTAAGAAGCTCCGTGAATTAAGTGGTGGAAAACCTGTTGGCTTCAAGCTTTGTATCGGCCATCCCTGGGAGTTTATGGGGATTGCTAAAGCGATGCTTCTTACCAATATTCTCCCTGACTTTATTGTCGTAGATGGAAAAGAAGGTGGGACAGGTTCAGCCCCTATTGAATTTGCCGACCATATTGGAACGCCACTACAAGAAGGGCTACTCTTCGTACACAATGTTTTAGTGGGAACAGGCTTACGTAAAAAAATCCGAATTGGGGCTAGCGGTAAAATCATTACTGCATTTGATATCACTCGAACCATTGCTATTGGTGCTGATTGGGTTAACTCAGCTCGTGGATTTATGTTCGCTTTAGGTTGTATTCAATCTCGAAGCTGTCATACCAATAATTGCCCTACAGGAATTGCCACACAAGATCCCTTACGACAAAAAGCATTAGTGGTTGAAGATAAAATGGCGCGCGTCAAAAATTTCCATCACAATACCCTTCATGCGCTCTCTGAAATGCTCTCTTCTGCCGGCGTTTCCCATCCATCTAAACTATTACCTCAACATTTAGTGATGCGTTCCTCTGAAAATGAGATTCGCCTCTTCTCTAATATGCACTTCTATCTACCGGAAGGTGCGCTACTTGGAGATGAGATTGACAGTAATTACTACTCAAGTATTTGGAATATTGCACAAGCAGAATCATTCCAACCTCGTGTTGTGATTCCTAAGGTTGTCTAGATATCATCTAAGATTAAGTTGCAATGAGATTATTGAGACTTAACAATTAAGACTCTAATAAGATTCAATAATTTCAACAAAAAGGCTAAGTAACCATATCGTTACTTAGCCTTTTTGCTATTCAATGCCAATATAAACATATAAATTATAGAGACATATTCTATCTAACTTATAACAAGATCAGCTCAAAATAAGCTCATTTAAATGCCGGCACATCAGCCTATCAAGGCGAGGAGGCTATTCTATCCGACATTTTACAAGCTTTTGTTTAGTAAGTATATTCTTTCAAATATCATACCAGCTACTTAAAAACCAATAAGAACAGAGAGAGAGATAAAAAAGTGTAGAAAGTCGGTCATCCCTATCTAATTTCAATTCTAGAAATCCCGTGAATAGTTCAAGTTCACACTCTCGCCCTCACTCATAAAGGCGGCATTCACATTGAAGTATTTTAAGAAGCTATAACGTAATAGCGCAAATGCACTCTCACCCTCTTCAACGCCAACGCCTAACCCCACATAGAAACTATTGGCAAATCGCTTCCCTAAACCTACACCAATGTGCCCATTCGGTGTCTCCATAAAACCAAGATCAGTAAGCCCTACTTTGCTCGCAAGACTCGTATCAGAACTTGATACAGGCTCACCCATCGCAATCTTACGCAGCATATTCAGAAGCATTAAATTTTCAGCCGCTGAACCTAAGTTAGGGCTTCTGCCGAGGAACAAGTAAGAGGCAATTTCGATATCTGTCATGGTAGGCGATGAATAGAGTTCCACTCTTGGTGCTTCTGCACTACCTAAGACTTTAACACCAACTCGAAGCTCTCGACCTTCAATTTCATTCATAAATTGTCGTGAGGCTTGGATATCAAGTGCAGGATTGGTAATCGATGCGCCTGAGAATTGAATTTTACCGCGATCTAACTGTAATACTTGGCCATAGATATCAAATTGTCCTTGTCCTACATTGATCACACCTAATCCTCGAATTGGTTGGCTACCATAATCTTTTAAGACTTTTAAACCGCCGCTTAAGTGAGCTTTAAGCCCTTCAGCGCCGACTAAGATATCATTTCCTAAGATCACATTCAGATCCATAGAGAAGTTATCCATAAAGCTTTCGCTACGCTTTTGATCATAGCCATCCCCTACGATAATAGTATCTTCTGAAACTTTCACGACAGAACCAGCGCCACCCATAGAGGCATGCATATAGTAGAGTTCAGGTATTAATATTGATCCTTTCAATTGATAGCGCTGAATATTACCTGAATGTTTGCCGGTAAATTGTACTTTAGGAGAGATCATCACTTTAATATCACGACTATCCGCTAATTGGATATCACCGCCTGATGCATTCAATTCTGTACTAAAATTGGCAATATTATAGTAACCATCGAGGTTTAAAGTTCCTTTGTTAGTGCCTACACTTCCTTTAATAAAGAATTCTGGCGCTCCCTCTTGTAGAGCAACATCTAAATTAATCGCCTTCAAACGGCTATTCAATGATGCGATATAGAGATACCCATCTTTAATTGAGAGATTAGCACCAATTTGGGGATGTACAATCGGCCCTTGCACTTTCCCCTTCAAGAGAACCTCTCCTCCAATATCCTGTAATACCGGCATTAAGGGAGAGACCCAATCAAAACTTGGGATATTAGCGACAACACTGGCATCTACAAGGTTCTCTTTAAAGAGATCGTTCATCTCTCCTTTACCCTGAACACGCAAATATTTTCCCCAATCGACATTGAGATTACTGGTCACTTTTTCAGGAAGAGCATGCACTTCTAATAATGTTTTATCTAAGGGAATTAAGATTTCTCGCCCTTGAAAGCGGTAACGGATGTCCCCTTTTGCCAAGGCTAAGTTTACAACGCCGACAAAATCTTCTTCGGTAGTAAATTGTCCGGCAATGGTCACATTTGCTTTAGTATTAATCGAGAGATCGGGTGGTAAATAACTCTCAATTAGTGACGAAGGTAGATTATTAAGGGTAATAACTGCTGTATTAATACCTTCCACGCTCCGGCCACCTTCAGCACAGAAAACGATATAGCCTTGCTCATAACATGCGGAACTTAGTGAGACGGTATTATCCTTAGCACGATAGTAGAAATAAGCAGGTTTATTAAGCTTATAATCCCCCACAAAATCAGAACTTACCACGGAATTTTGTAGATAGAGCGTAAAGGTAGGATCTGTAAATACATCGGTTAAGGCCGCAATCCCATCTGATTTAATCGTCCCAACAATACTATCAAGATCAAAGTTAAAATGATGGGAATCTGCTTTTCCTGCAACTTTATATTCCATCTTCTTCACAAGGATCTGGCGGTCATCTGCAGGCAATAGCGCCATCGGTTTATTCTCTTGATAAGTTAAAGTCTCATCAATCTCACCATCAGATTCTTTAATATTGGCCACTTCAATCTTATTCACAGATTGATCTGCTGATTTAGCACTTTTAGCCTGTTCTAGATTTTCCACTAAAAGATCAAGATCAAACTCATCCGTTAAGCTTCCATCAAACTGTAACTTTAAGAGCGACAAATAGATCGTATCAAACCGCATTTTATCAAGTTGCAACAAGATATCAGCATTATAGTTTTCGTGATTCGCTTTTAGTAATAAGGATTGCAATTGCAAACCAAAAGCATTGATATTCGAGATATTAACATCTGCCACTAAGATAGGTTTGAGCACTTCACCCTTAAGATTGATGTCCCCCATTAAAGAGCCACTGATATCCGGGTGTAACTGCGATAAGTAAGGTGCATTCATCTTTAGATTGAGATCGACATTTAGTGGATCTTTAGCTGACCATTCACTATTGAGCATAATCTGATTCGAAAGATTTTTAAGATGCAGATAACTCTTAATATCGCTTAATCCCGTCACCTCATTATCCACTTTCAATAAGATAGGATCATTCAAGAAATTTGCCCAATCCACCCGGCCATTTAAATCAGCTGTAAACTTCTCTAATTCGCCTTTTACTTCGGTATTTAGTGCTAAATTGAGTTCGTTACCACTAATAAAGGCTTCTTGCGCATAAATCGCTAAATTGAGATCAAAAGTTTCGGTGGGAATATCAATATTTCCATTCAGTGCTACAACAAATGGAAGGTCGACATCAGGGCCTGCTAATGCTTGTAAATCCCCGATCGTATTTTCAATTGTGACATGATTATCTTCAAGCTTAGCATTGATTAATTGAATATCATTCATCGCTAAATAGAAATCATCGACCTTTAAAGTGCTGTTTGTGATATCAATGGTTTTAATTTCAGCATTAATGGGAATATTGAGAGATTTAAGAGCAAATGGCTCACTCGCTTCCTCTTCTGTCTCGATCTTCTCAATCGGTGTAAAATTAAGGTTAGCGCCCTCTACTTCAAGGTGATTAATCGCAACTTTCTTCTCTAATAGTTGGCCATAATTCCAATCTAACGTTAATTTAGGAATCTCTAAAGGCTCATAATTAGGCAAATTGAGTGTCACATCTTCAAGTGTAAAACGTTTTCCTAGCTGCCCTTCAGCATTGTGAATTAAGACATATTGTGGAAAATAATGATTTGCAACATTAACAATCGTCCGAAGCCCTGATTCTGTATCTAATAGATAGAAGAAGAGTAGAACAATGACCACAATTAAAATTAACAGCAGATTTAGTATAAACGTCAAAAAGCGACCTAAAAGCGTACGTCTTCTGCGCTTAGGTTTTTTAGCTTTTTTAGTTTTTTTAGCTTTTTCTGACTTTGAGTCACCCATTGCTTCCTGCATTTGATCTTGCTCATTTTCAATGTTAGAAGCTTCTTGAACAGTTGGTTCTTCCGATTGGTGTACTTTATCAGTATTACTATTCATAGATGACTTTTCCGCTTTATCGCTCATCTTCACCTTTTAAATTCACGTGATTATTGATCATGAAATATGATCTGATGACCCTACTTATCCCAATTCATGCCTATTTGTAATAGCGTTTACTTACGATGATCAAAATAGGAAATACCTGATATTCTACCTTGTTTTATAGCAAGATTGAAATAGTTCGGTATCTGTAATAGAAAGACCCTATACTCTTCCTGTTAAAATAATAATAAAATTTTTAACAATAGCGTATTTAACAATAAAGTGTTTAACAATAAAGTGTTTAACAATAGCTTCTTGATAAAGGGGATCACAAATAAAAACAACTGGTTATAACAGATATCAGCTAGATCGGATTATCAATATCCATAAATTCGACTTCAAGTCCATAGCTCTGTCCGTATTCCGACTGCAACCACTCACCAAGCGCCTTTACACCGCCACGTTCTGTTGCATGATGTCCGGCGGCAAAAAAGTGAATCCCAAGTTCCCGGGCAATATAAATTGTTCTTTCTGATACTTCACCGGTAATAAAGGCATCAAACCCGGCTTCAGCCACTTCTTCTAACATATCCTGCGCTGCACCACTGCACCACGCAATTCGTTTAATTAGCTTCGGGCCGGAAGCTTCTACGAAAGGTTTACGATCTAAACTCTGTTCGATGAGTTTCGCTAATGAAACAACATCCATAGCTTCAGACAACTCACCGGTTAATACTAAAGGTTGCTCATCTGATAAAGGCGCTATATTAACAATATTCCATAACTTCCCGAGCATTGCATTATTACCCAATGTCGGCTCAAGATCTAGCGGGAGATGGTATGCATAGAGATTAATCCCGCCTTCAATCAAACGTTTAATGCGCTGGTATTTCATTCCGCGAATAGCGGGTGCCTCACTCTTCCAGAAATAGCCATGATGCACTAATATTGCATCAGCTTTATATTCAATAGCCGCCTCAATGAGCTCTAAACTCGCTGTTACCCCGGTAATAATTCGTTTAACATCCGATTTTCCCTCAACTTGAAGGCCATTCATTGTATAATCTTTGATCCGATGACTATTTAAAAATTCATTGAGTATTATTTCTAGTTTTAAGTTATTCATATTTTTAACTCTATGTTGAGTATCTTAATAAAAGGTGTTTTTTCGCAAAGACAGAATTGTTGTCTATATATGATTAGATTTAATTTGATTAGACTTAATTACTAAGACAGGAATATTATTCGTAAGTCTTATTTAATAAATCATGATTTATTGAGTTTACCCGTGATATTTAAAGATTATAAGACAACTCAATGCATTAATCATTAAAGATCGACCAGATAGTTCATACCTTGAACCGATTGTTATGTTTTTTGAAGTCTTATTAGCGCAATCTGATTCCTCCCTATAGCCATTTTGCATCTGATACTCATCTAACTGAACACATTAGAACTCGTAATATCAAAAAGCATCATTTTATGCACCGCTTAATCTCTTAAGCGGTAAATTAAAAATAGCGGCTCAAAATATCTAGTGATTACTTTACAGCATTTAAAACTGTTAATTTTTATTTTAACAAACAATGATTTGTAAAAAATAATCAATGGATATTGATTAGGCATATAAGCCGATTGACTAACGCTCTATTTACATTTATTTAAGAAAAAATTCGTTAAATTAGTTATAATTTGTCGTTTAAATTACTTTTCACACCAATATACAGACCATCAACTTCTTATGATCTATATCAATGATTAAAAGATAATACGGGTTTTCTGTGCATCGGTGATTCAACATCATAAAAGGATACGACAATGCAATTATCAAGAAGACAATTCTTCAAAGTGTCGGCCGGAACAATCGGTGGAACCAGCCTTGCAGCTTTAGGGATGATGCCAGCGGTTTCTGAGGCGGCAGTTCGGGAATATAAAATTTTGAAAGCCAAAGAGACCCGCACAGTCTGTACTTACTGTTCAGTCGGTTGCGGCATGCTCGTTTACTCTATGGGTGGTAAACCTAAAAATTCCTTACCATCAATTATGCATATTGAAGGAGATCCTGATCATCCGGTAAGCCGCGGATCACTCTGCCCTAAAGGCGCAGGCGTTATTGATTATGTTCATAGCCCTAACCGGGTTAAATATCCTGAAGTTCGTCGCCCTGGCTCTGATAAGTGGGAACCCATCTCTTGGGATGAAGCAATCAATGAGATTGCTCGCCTTATGAAAGATGATCGCGATGCAAACTTCCAACATAAGAATAAAGATGGCATCACAGTAAATCGATGGACTTCTACAGGTTTTCTTGCCACTTCTGCAACCACTAACGAAAATGGTTTCGTGACCGGTAAGTTTGTTCGTGCTCTAGGAATGCTCGCAATCGACAACCAAGCGCGGGTTTGTCATGGCTCGACGGTTGCCAGTTTAGCCGCTTCTTTTGGTCGAGGCGCAATGACGAACCATTGGGTTGATATCCGCAATGCCGATGTTGTGCTCGTGATGGGTGGGAACGCTGCTGAAGCACATCCAGTTGGCTTTAAATGGGCAATCGAAGCCAAAAAGCGGGGCGCAAAATTACTCTGCGTTGATCCACGTTTTAACCGTACAGCTTCTGTTGCCGACTTCTATGCTCCTATCCGCTCTGGATCAGATATCGTTTTCCTCGGTGGCTTAATTCGCTGGTTGGTGGATAATAACAAGATTAATCTTGAATATGTCAAAGAGTACACTAATGCTAAATTTATTGTCCACCCGGACTATAATTTTGATGATGGTTACTTTTCGGGGTGGAATGAAGAGGCCAATAAATACGATAAAGCAACTTGGAGCTATGAACTTGACGAAAATGGTTATGCAAAAGTCGATGAGACTTTAAGCCATCCTCGTTGTGTATTTAACCTAATGCGCAAACATTACGATCAATATACCCCTGAGGTTGTTGAGCGTGTCACCGGTACACCGATGAAAGATTTCCTTTATGTAGCAAAAACATTAGGTGATTGCGCGGTTAATGATAAAGCGTCCACTATTCTCTATGCATTAGGCTGGACACAGCATACTGTCGGAACACAGATGATCCGGACTATGGCAATGGTGCAATTATTGCTTGGTAATATGGGTGTCCCTGGCGGCGGTGTCAATGCACTTCGTGGCCACTCAAACATTCAAGGGTTAACTGATTTAGGCCTTCTCTCAACACAACTTCCAGGCTATCTAAATCTTCCTAGTGAAGCGCAAAATAGCTATAAAAAATATATTACAGAAACAACACCTAAAGCCCTTCGCCCAGGTCAGATGAACTATTGGCAACATACGCCAAAATTTTTCAATAGCATGATGAAAACCTTCTATGGGCCTCATGCAACACCAGCGAATAACTTTGCATTTGATTATCTCCCTAAATGGGACAAAATGTATGACATTATCAACTCTTTTGAGATGATGCATAATGGGGAGATGAATGGTTATATCTGTCAAGGTTTCAATCCGTTAGCGGCAATTCCTGATAGTAATAAAAATCGTGAAGCGCTTGCTAAACTAAAATATCTCGTCATCATCGACCCTCAAACAACAGAAACAGGGAGTTTCTGGCAGAATCATGGGGTACATAATGAGATTAAAACAGAAGAAGTCATGACCACAGTTTATCGCTTACCTGCGCACTGTTTCGTGGAAGGTAGCGGCTCAATCGTCAACTCTGCTCGTTGGCTACAATGGCATTATCAAGCAGCGGAAGGCCCTGGTGAGTCAAAAGGCGATGCAGAGATTCTCTCACGCCTACTCTTTAAATTACGTGAGCTCTACCAAGCAGAGGGCGGTGCTTTCCCCGATCCTATTATGCATATTCAATGGAATTATGCACAGCCACTTCACCCATCACCTGAAGAGATTACCAAAGAGCAAAATGGCTATGCTCTTGAGGATCTCTATGATGAAACGGGTAAATTAGTACGTAAAAAAGGGGAGCTTCTCAGTAGCTTCGGAGAGTTACGAGCTGATGGTTCAACTGCCTCAGGTTGTTGGATCTACACTGGTTCTTGGACAGAAGATGGAAACCAAATGGCAAATCGAGACAATAGTGATCCTTCAGGATTAGGAATCACACTCGGATGGGCTTGGGCTTGGCCTGCAAATCGTCGCATTCTCTATAATCGTGCTTCAGCGGATAGAATGGGACAACCTTGGGATCCTAAACGTCGCCTCTTTACTTGGACAGGCCAACGTTGGACCGGTTGGGATGTGCCAGACTTTAATCCAACAGCGGCACCAGGTTCAGCACTCGATCCATTTATTATGAATCCTGAAGGTGTTGGTCGCCTCTTCTCTGCAGATAAACTTGTAGATGGTCCATTCCCTACACACTTTGAAGCGATGGAAAACCCTCTGGGTTATAACCCACTCTATACTCCGGTCAACAATCCGGCTGTCCGGATTTTCAAACGTGATAGAGAAATGTTAGGTAGCCATGAGCAATTCCCATATGTTGGAACAACTTATCGCTTAACAGAGCACTTCCAATTCTGGACTAAAAATGCCCGTCTAGCCGCTATTACTCAACCACAGCAATTTGTCGAAATTGGTGAGGTATTAGCCAAAGAAAAAGGCATCAAAATTGGCGATAAAGTTAAAGTCTCCTCAAACCGTGGTTATATTGAGGCTGTGGCAGTAGTGACTAAACGTATTGTTCCATTAATGATTGAAGGCAAAGTGGTTCATCAAGTGGGTGTTCCGCTTCACTGGGGCTTTGAGAGTGTTGCACGCAAAGGGTTCTTAACGAACTTCTTACCGGTTGCGGTGGGAGATGCCAATACTCAAACACCTGAATATAAAACATTCCTTGTGAATGTTGAGCCACTGAATGCATAAAGGAAACTAACAATGATTTTAGAATCTTTAGATATTAAACGTCGCTCAGCGACCTCCACCAAATCCCCTGATGCACGTCAGGGCATTGAAGTCGCTAAATTAATCGATGTCACAACTTGTATTGGTTGTAAAGCCTGTCAAGTTGCTTGTTCTGAATGGAATGATCTTCGCGATGAAGTCGGAACTTGTGATGGTACCTACAATAATCCGCCAGACCTCACTAATGAGTCTTGGACAGTGATGCGCTTTAATGAAACCACCGAAAATGGCAAATTAGAGTGGCTGATTCGTAAAGATGGCTGTATGCACTGTGAAGATCCTGGCTGCCTAAAAGCGTGCCCTTCTCCTGGCGCTATCGTACAATATAACAATGGTATTGTGGATTTTAACCAAGAGAACTGTATTGGTTGTGGTTACTGTATCACTGGTTGCCCATTTAATATTCCTCGCCTTAGCAAGAAAGATAATAAGGCTTACAAATGCTCACTCTGCTCGGATCGCGTAGCAGTCGGTCAAGAACCCGCTTGTGTGAAATCATGCCCGACAGGCGCAATTCACTTTGGTTCAAAAGAAGATATGAAACAATATGCCGCAACACGTATCAAAGATTTAAATGAACGTGGTTATGAAAATGCTGGCCTTTATGATCCTGCCGGTGTTGGTGGTACACATGTCATGTATGTCCTTCACCATGCAGATCAACCTGAACTCTATAGTAACTTACCGAAAGATCCGCATATCAGCCCTGTGACAAGCCTCTGGAAAGGGTTACTCAAACCGCTTTCAACTGTGGGTATTGCAGCAGCTGTCTTTACGGGATTCTTACATTATGTCACTGTCGGTCCAAGCCGTGCAGATGACCCTGATGAGGGTAAAGAAGTGATTGATCCAAAGAAAGTGGAAAAAGAAGGAAAATAGATCATGGCTAAAGATAAATTAATTCAACGTTATTCAGCATCTGAACGTATCAATCATTGGATTGTTGCAGGATGCTTCATTGTATTGGCTTTCTCTGGACTTGCTTTCTTCTATCCAAGTTTCTTCTGGTTTAGCCAAATTTTTGGAACACCCCAAATGGCTCGTATCATCCATCCTTTCGTGGGTGTGATTATGTTTGTGGGCTTCTTTGTTCAGTTTTTCCGCTATTACAAACGTAACTTCGTGAACAAATATGATGTGAAATGGGCAATGTCTGTTAAAGAGGTGATCAAAGGTGAGCATCTTCCTAACGTCGGCAAATATAATGCCGGTCAAAAGATCATGTTCTGGGTCATGACACTTTCAATGATTGTATTGGTAACAACCGGCATCATCATGTGGCAGCCTTATTTTGCTAACTCATTCAGCATTCCACTTCGCCGAGTAGCGATCTTGTTCCACGCATGGTGTGCACTGATCCTGATCGCTTCTATCATTGTTCATGTCTATGCAGCGATCTGGGTAAAAGGGACGATTCGCGCGATGACTGAAGGCGTTGTGACTGAAAAATGGGCAGAGAGCCATCACCCACTTTGGTATAAAGAAGTGATGGAAAACTATGATAGAGCTGAAGGTTCAACAAAACGTAAAACCTCTGCTCATACAGCTGCACAACAAGCTTCGCAGTCCAACCATAAGTAGTAAAACGCCTATAAAAATTGAGTGTGAATAAAATTTAAAAGCTTAAAATTTTCCATTCCCACCCACCTTAGAACGCACCATTTATTGGTGCGTTGCTATATGAATTTAACTATTTTCTTAAAAGAGCAAAATTATGACTATGAAACCTGCCGGCGGGATTGAAAAAATAATCCCTATCCTACCTCCTAAAGGCTCTTACTATCCTTATCGTCTTAAAGCAATTGAAAAAGCGATCATAAAACAGCCAGAAGCACATTTCTTACCTTTTATTCAATCAGTTGTAAAAGCTCAAGAAGCGGCTTATCAAGCACTCAAAAAAGATCACCCATTATCACCCATCGTTGTAAATAACGATAATAATGCGAAGACTCCCTTTTTATCAGTAGATCAATCGATCACACCGCTCTACAAGCAAGCATTACTCACTATGATTGAGACGCTATTGGTAGATCCAGAAATCAATAATGAGATTAAAACCCACCTTATCGCGCTACAAGCAGAGATCGATCAACAAGATGAAGCACTCATTACTGAATATTATCAGAAGCTCATCGCTTTAGAGTTTAATGATCTTCCTCAACATCAACGCCTTTTCCTCGCAACTGCATTGCAAGTCCTACTTCATTTTGATACCAGTCGCATTCAGGTCGATGAGGATTATCTACTTCGCAACAAAGAACTCTGCCCTTGCTGTAATATGCCGGCCATCAGTAGCGTGCTCGATAATAGTGATAATGGTCTTCGTTATCTCTACTGTAGTTTCTGTGAGACAAAATGGCACGTTGTACGAGGACAATGTACGGAATGTCATAGCAATAAATCACTTTATCAGAGTAAAATTGAAGCGCTCGATCGTCCGATCTATGCGGAAGTTTGTGATGAATGTCATACTTATCTCAAAACCGTTGATCGCACTAAAACACTTATCGCCGATCCTTTTATCGAAGATATCTTAACGCTGCCCCTCTCTCTTCGACTATCAGAAGATGAATATCAAACTTTTGGATTGAACCCTTATTTGATTTAGTCAGAAAAGGTTTAATCACAAGAGATTTAATCACAACAAGGTATCTTCCCCAAACACACTTTATGGTAAAACCTAAGATCTAATGAGATTGAGATCAATCAATGCTTGTTAGATCTTTTACCGTATTAATCAGATGGCATTACGTCAATTCTATATTCATTTTAACGAGCGACTCGATTAATATCTTTCCTGTCATAGCGATATCCCTGTGTAATATTCTTTACTATTCATATACTTATCAAATTAGCTGAATAAATTAGCTGAATCAATAACTGTACAATTAAAGTAGAGAGGTAAGCTCTCAATAGTTTGTCTATCTATTGAACTCACTATTGTCCCAATGGAATTAGTGATAAACTATACTGTTTTCAGAAACACACATTATCAAAATGCATAATCTAATGAATTCAATGAAATCGGCTAAATTCTTATTGTAGGGGGAAAGATATCAATCGTTTCAATTCATCCACCCATAAGCACGAATCGCTCCAACATTCGAGTGAATCGGTAGCGCTCTCCCATTCACCGCTTCTTGATGCCACAGAGGCGCTTCAGAAGTATTTCGGTTATACCGAATTTCGTGAAGGGCAAGCAGCGCTTGTGGAAGGCGTACTATCCGGCCGGGATGTTCTTGGAATTATGCCCACAGGGGGCGGTAAATCTCTCTGTTATCAGATTCCGGCTCTGCTTTTACCTCATATGACACTTGTCATCTCTCCGCTGATCTCCCTGATGAAAGATCAAGTAGATGCGCTACTTGAGATCGGTATTTCCGCTACTTTTATTAACAGTACTCTAGATGAGTCAACGCTACGCACTCGCCTCATTGAGATACGACAAAAACAGTATAAGCTGATCTATATTGCGCCGGAAAGGCTCAATAGTTATCTTATTCGCTCACTTTTTAGTGCGCTACCCATTAGTTTTATTGCCGTAGATGAAGCCCACTGTATCTCCAAATGGGGCCACGATTTTCGCCCTGCTTATGGCGAGATCATCGATTTTGTCCATCAATTGCCCAATCGCCCGGTGATTGGTGCCTATACAGCAACAGCCACATCGGAAGTGATCCACGAAATTAAAACGTTGTTACAACTTCATCATCCTATCGAATCGATTATCAGTTTTGACCGCACAAATCTCACCTTTGAAGTGCTGAAAATCTCTGATAAACGCCGGTATATCGTCAATTTTATACGCCGATTCTATCCCAATGAATCCGGTATTATCTACTGTGCAACCCGCAACAATGTGGAAAAACTCACAGAATTTCTTAAAAATGCCGGCCTTAAAGTCTTGGCTTACCACGGCGGAATGGAGCATCACGAGCGGGAAAAGAATCAAAATGCGTTTATTCGCGATGAAGTGCAGATTATTGTGGCCACCAATGCCTTTGGTATGGGCATTGATAAATCGAATGTCCGCTTTGTGATTCACTATAATATGCCTCAAAATATGGAAGCTTATTATCAAGAAGCCGGGCGAGCAGGCCGAGATGGTGCGCCAGCGCACTGTTTACTGCTCTATGCACCGAGAGATGTCTCCAATCAAAAATATCTGATTGAACATAATGATTTTATTACCGATCCTGAGCGTAAAGATATTCTCTATCATAATCTCGAAGCACTTATCGATTACTGTCATACCGAAGAGTGTTTACGTGCAGAGATTCTTCACTATTTTTCTGAGACACCTCAATTCGATCACTGTAATAATTGTAGTAATTGCACTAATACAGTGCCGAAGATCAATATCACTATCGAAGCCCAAAAGATTCTCTCCTGTGTCTATCGTGCCGAACAAAATTGTGGCATTACAACCATTATTCAGATTCTACGAGGCTCGAAAAATCAACACATTCTCTCCCGTAATCTCGATCAGCTCTCTACTTATGGCATTATGCGGGAATATTCGGAATCAGTACTCAAAGAGATGATTATGACGCTAATCGCAAGAGGTTACCTCTATCAAACAACCGAAGCAAGACCACTACTTAAGCTCAATATTGCCAAAGCAAAGTTGATTTTAACCGGACAAAAACAGCTCTTTCATCGACAAGATCTGCTACTGCATAAAACTATTTCAGCACCGGAAAATCACTATCATTCACCGCTCTATGAAGAGATACGCGCATTTCGTTTAATACTCTCTAAAGAGCGAGATGTGCCGGCCTATACCATTTTTAGCGATAAAACCCTTAGAGAACTTGCAGAGAAACAACCGACCACTCAAGGACAGATGTTGCAGATTCACGGTATTGGCGTTAAGAAATTTGATCTCTATGGCGAGCGATTAATTGAATTAATTCGCCATCAATAAAATTATTATTTAATTTGTACTTTTAATAGATCTTAATTATAATTAAGATCTGTTATTTTTAATATTCTAGAGATATATCTTATGATTAAAAAGTTACCTAAAATTAATATAAATAAACCTAATATCGCAAAACCAGATACTAATTGCAATGGTATTTGTTGGTAAATTCAACTATAAGGACTACTTAATAATGAAAAAAAACATAAATAATAAAAAGTTATATTTTATAACTACTGTGGACGTATTTTGTAACGTTAACTTACCATGCCGTTAAATTACATGGTTAATTTAAAATTACCTTATTGGGTTACAAAAACAGAAAAGGGCCACCAATTAATACTATTTAATTGGTGGAATAATTTTAGTGTTCAAATATATGATAAATATCATCCAGCCTATCAATATATAAATCAAAATTCTATTGGATATAAAACAGATAAATATATTGATGACATTAATTGGCTAATTAATAATAAATTTATAATTGAGTCAACAGATGACCCAATTATAATTAAAGAGGAAAAATTTAACTCCGAGATTTTGCATCTGATTTTATTGCCGGCAGGTGAAGCATGTAATTTGGATTGCGTCTATTGTTACGAAGATCATGATGATAAAAGTAGAATGACAATTGAGCATGCCGATATATTATTAAAAATGATATTAAAATTAAATAAAAAGCATGTTCATATAGAGTATTTCGGGGGAGAACCTCTATTAAATATTAATTTTATTTCATATTTTTCAAATTTAATGAGTAATAAAAATATTAGTTACTCAATTTCTATTACAACTAATGGCACTCTCCTTAATGAAAGTACCTTCAATACTCTCTACTCATCTAATGTAAAATCATACCAAATCACTTTAGATGGGCTTGAAGATAAACATAACGAACTTCGAGTATCCAAAAGCAAAAATATTAACTCCTTTAAGTCCGTAGTTCGTGCTATTGAAACATTAAAAAATTCCAACAAAAATGATATTAGAGTAGTCCTAAGATTAAATGTTAATGAATCCACAATAGATGATGGGTATTTAACAATATTTGGGAATTTTATTAAAAATCTTGTTCCCTCGGATGACCCTAGATTTCTTATCTTACCCAAGCCTATATCTGACTATTCACACCTTAATTTAAAAGATAATGTTTCAGCACAAACTAGCTATTGTAAGGCCTCCAATACTGTAATTCGTAAAATAGAAGAATATCTAATTAAGAATAATTTATTATCAGCTTCATCCTTTCTAGCAACCAATAATTCTGGATATTGTTGTTACGCAGGTAATGAAAATAGCTTAGTTATAACGCCAGATTTTTCTATTCGAAAATGCACTGTTGCAATGAATGATCCTATTAATATAGTTGGCAATGTTCTACCCAATGGAAGTATTATAAAAAACAATAATTTTCCTATGTGGACTAAAGATTACTCGGATTCTAATTGTAAAAGTTGCTTTTTACAAAAAAGTTGTCAAGGAAATTCTTGTCCTTTAGCTAATATCAAAAATTCAAAAAAAATATGCCCCCCTTTAAAATCTGATGTCAGTTTTTTAACAGAACAGGTGATGAATTATTATGAAAAATGAAATGATTAAAAAAGATTATTTTGGAAAACTATTTACTGCTTCTATTACAGGTGATGCTCATATTATAATATTGCCCTCAAATATAGGTAAGAACTACATTGAAGTAAAATTAAATTCAAATAATCAATGCTATGAATTCAAAGATGACATTTTCTTATTTAAAAATGATGATCATATTAATCAAGAAGAATTGATTAATTCTTTTAAAGAAAAGTCAAGTATTCTAGGTGGTATTGCTAATGCTCTCAATTACGTAAAATTAAAAAAAAGTACTGACTTACCAATTGAAATAAATATTTACATTCATGATACTGATAAATTAAATATAAAAGGTGATAACATAGACATAGTTTTCTCTATCCTAGATATAAAAATACCCTGTGTTTCTATTGATTGCAGTAATTTAAAATTTGAAAATAACATTTCTTCCATAAATAACTTGATTCTAAAATCATCAAACTTAAATGGCATTTTTTTATTCAATAAGTATAATAATAATATAGATATTATATCTAACAATGCAAAAATAGAGATTATAAAAAATAACTTTAATGGCTGTTTAAATATCAAATCCAATAATTCAAAATTCCAAGATGAATTATCAGGGGACTCGTCGGTCGGTGAATTCAAAGCTATGTTCAATAATTCAAAAATTGATTTAAAATAATCTCCGTCCCTCAAAAGATATATCTATATTTTTTTGAGGGAGTGTTTTATTTACAAATGATGCGCATAATCGTGAATTGAGAAACCTTGTAGCGCCTCTTCAAAGTTTTTACCTACCGCTAACACCTTAAAGCGCTCACCCATCTCTTCAGGGTGAATGAGGTGCTGTACCCGTTTTGAGAGCTCAAACCAAGCTAATTCTCGGGCCACCTTACTTTCAGTATCATCGCCCGCTCCCCCTTCTGCTTCCACTGCATTCGCCTGATTCTCCTCAATACGAGCCTTTTCTTTGGCAATCATCGTTTGTAGATGATTCCCCATTAAGAAGTACGCTTGTGCGGTATAGCCTAAAAACTCCAATCCCATATCCACTAAAATCGTCGCTACTTCTGTAAAATTTACATTCGCAGTGAGATCTTGTAACCCTGGATAGAGATAGAAATCTTCGTGAGCACGATGCTTATAATGGGCGATTAAGGTTCCGGTCATTCGTTCAGGGCGATAATACTCTTTCTCGTCATAGCCATAATCGATGAAGAGCGCAACACCGCGCGCTAAATGGGTAAAAAATGGGGCTAGCCACGATTGTAACATCGGGCAATATTCGCTCTCATACCCGTCTGGAAAGTGAAACCCTTTCTCCACTAACGATTGATAATAGGCTTTGAGTGCGCTATCTGCTTCTCGTAATTGAGGTGCAAAATGCAGTGCCGAATCCTGTGAGAAAGTTGAGTTTAATTCTTCTGTAGAAGCGATTTTATCTGATGATGGCTCTTGACGCTCCCTATTTTCAGAAAAAGGGGATAACGTCACATCCACATAATAGGGTTTGCCATCGACAATGCGAAAACGCTCAACCGGAAGTGCATCTAAAACCTCATTCGCTAAGATCACCCCTTCCCAAGCGGATTCCGGCGGTACTTCAATCCATTGTACTTGGGCAATATAATCTGGCAGATATTCTGTTAAAAGCGCTTTTTGTCTTTCTCGTAAATTAGGGGAGACTTCTAAAATAAGATATTGCGCCGGCAATCGATTTTTGTCCGCAAGATGGAGCAGAAGATCCTTCGCCATTGTGCCATTGCCTGCACCAATCTCTAAAATTTGCCAATCATCAGAGAGATGTTGACTTACCTCGACCACCTGCTCTGCAAGAGATTTTGAGAAAAATGGCGAGATCAGTGGCGCGGTAATAAAATCCCCGTCCCGCCCAAATACTGCCTGTGGACCTGTGTAGTAACCATATTGTGGATGATAGAGCGCAAGTTCAAAAAAGCGAGAAAAAGGAATCGCACCTTGCCGTTCAATTTCCGAAGCAATCTCCGCCACTAAAGCCGATGACAATGCATAATCTTCCGCTGATGGTTCTGGGAAATTCTCAATATTGGCTTGCTCGGCATCCGTTCTAAATGTCACACATAGCTCCTCTAGGGGTTTAATACAATACTCAGCTCAGATAAAATCAATAGATCAATAAACCAATACTACTCAATTAATAACATTAAATTGATAGTACTTGAATTAGTAACACTTGAATTGGTATTAAAAGGTATTACAGTAAATAAATGGATATAAGTTAATTGCTACAGATCTACAACGCTGTAACAGAGCCAAATCCACGGCTATTCCGTTTAATACTCACTGCTTGCCCTGGATAGACCGCTACTTCCCCTGAAACAATCACCGGAATATGCTTCTTATCGGTAGTTTCCACATCAATTTCACTATTACCTTCTTCGTTCATCACGATCGAAACCACTTTGCCTTTCCCTGAATAACTCCCTAAACCATCTTCTAAACCCGTTGCACAGCCGGCAAGTAATAATAGTGTTGATCCGATTAACATTAATTTTTTCATTGTAGATAATCCTTCTTATCTCATTATAATTTTAGGGTTCTTTACGCTATTCGTAAAAGTATTCATAAAAATAGTTATAAAAGCTTCTGAAAAAGTGATGTAAGAAAAAGCTATTTGAGAAAGCCCATTATAGAGCCCTTTGCATTCTCTATAATAGAAAGAGATCTCCCTAATAGTAGAGAGACCTTTTTGAGTATAACAGAATTAACTTAACGCAAACTTAACACTGACTGAATCCCCCATCTAGGCATCGATTCATATCTACCGAAGAGATAACGAATGACATAAAATGAATAATGATAGCCATTACCCTCGCATTAACTATAATTCCGTTCCTTCTGATTTATTCGAATTCACTTGATTAGGTCGGCGATTACGACGCAGTGTTCGACGAGGACGACGCTGTGTTTTACGCTCGTTATTTTGTCCTTCGCCCTGATCCACCACCTTACCATTATTCGCTGATGCGACATTATCCACTTCACTGTTTTGCGAATTCTCTTGCCCTTCTTGTCTTCTACGAGGTGTGCGGCGCGGTGTCCGAGGCTTACGACGATTACTGTTCTCGCCATTAGTATCATTCTTTTGATGATCGTTAGTGGGTTGCCCTTTGTTTTCGGTCTGCACACTATTTTGGGCATTCTCTACGATTTGGTCACTCGCTTTTGTCTCATCGTTATGACCGGCATTATCATTACGATTATGGCTATTACGAGCGCTATTACGGGGATTGTTACGATTATTGCCTCGCCCCCGATTATGATTGCGCTCATTACCTTGATGACCATTTGCAGAACGCGGTGTACGACCTTTACGAGGATATTTACGTTTCTCTGCAGTCACTTCGGGCGTAATAAGAAGCTCTTCCGTAATAACCGCAACAGGAATCTCCTCTTTAATATAATCTTGGATATCCATTAAAGAGTAGACATACTCTTCACAAGCAAAGCTAATTGCCGTACCTTCAGCACCTGCACGAGCCGTTCGGCCAATACGATGAACATAATCTTCCACATCTTGCGGTAGATCGTAATTGAATACGTGAGAAACAGCTGGAATATGTAAGCCACGTGCAGCAACATCCGTTGCGACCATAATATCTAGCTCACCATTTTTAAATTCTTCAAGCAGTTTCTCCCGGCGGTTTTGCGGAATATCCCCTGACAATACCGCTGCTTTAAAACCATTGACATTTAAGGTATCAAAAACCTGATCCGCTGCCCGTTTAGTATTCACAAAGACGATAGAACGCTCCGCTTTTTCTTTCTTTAAAAGTCCAAAGAGAAGCGGTAATTTTTCATCCGATGAGACATGATAGAGCTGCTGCGTAATTCGTGCGCCGGTCACTTGCTCCGATTCTACTTTAATCGTTAAAGGATCGCTCATATGTTCATAAGCAAGCTCTAAAATCCGCTGAGAAAATGTGGCTGAGAAGAGCATATTTTGACGTTCTGTCGCTTTCGGCATCTGTTTTAAAAGGAAACGAATATCATTGATAAAGCCTAAATCAAACATCCTATCTGCTTCATCTAATACAAATACTTCTACACTGCGCAGATTAAATTTCCGCTGTTTAAAGAAGTCTAAAATCCGCCCCACTGTCCCAATGACAATATCAGGATCCGCTTCTAACGCTTCACTTTGAGTGCCATAAGCCGCGCCACCATAAAGAAGTGCATATTTAAGTCCGGTATAACGACCAAGCATTTTCGCATCATCATAGATCTGAACCGCAAGCTCCCGAGTCGGTGCCATAATAATGGCATAAGGGCCTTTCTTCTCTTCCTCGACCGGCGTTGTCATCAAGTGGTTTAACGTTGCTAATAAGAAAGTGGCCGTCTTACCGGTTCCTGTCTGTGCTTGGCCTGTGACATCGCGCCCTTTCAGTAGATCGGGTAATGCTTTTTCTTGAATCTCGGTACAAAATTCGTACCCATTATCTGCTAAGCTCTCTTTCAGTGAATCGTGTAAATCTAAATCTGCAAACTTCATCGAAGTTAAATGTGGTTTTCCCATAGATGACAACTTAAACCCTTAATATATAAAATGTAATAGTGATTATAATCCCGTTCATTATATCGTTTATTGTTATCGATTCAACTGAATAAACAGATCCCTACAATGCCCGTTTCCATGCTATTTCTATAAAATTCTTTAATCACTACATTTGAAAAATATTATTCAACCTAAACCTTGTCATTTACCCTGTTTTCGGTTGTAATAGCTTTGGTATTATCATATTTTATATAAGAAATTCCAAATCTAATTTTGGATATCTTGATCAAATTCAATCCAATTCATTAAGGAGAGTTAATAATGAGTCAGTTAATCAATGCAACCGATGCAACATTTGCAGATGAAGTACTCAAAGCAGATCT
Organism: Ignatzschineria larvae DSM 13226; assembly: GCF_038500265.1. Classification (NCBI taxonomy): domain Bacteria; kingdom Pseudomonadati; phylum Pseudomonadota; class Gammaproteobacteria; order Cardiobacteriales; family Ignatzschineriaceae; genus Ignatzschineria; species Ignatzschineria larvae. The sequence continues at coordinate 1,474,121 of NZ_CP150637.1, forward strand.
TCCTGTTCTCGTCGATTTCTGGGCAGATTGGTGTGCACCTTGCCGAATGATTACGCCTATCATTGAAGCTGCAGCAGAAGAGTATGCAGGCAAATTAAAAGTCGTTAAACTAGACGTGCAAAATAACCAAGAGGCTGCGGTACAATTCCAAATTCGTAGTATTCCTGCACTCATGATCTTCAAAGATGGCAAAATTGTAGGGCAACACGTTGGTGCATTAAATAAAAACCAATTAGCGCAATTTATCGATAGCCATATCTAAATAATAGATATCTCGATAAGCAATATTCGTAAACTTCTTACAGATATTGCCTTTAGTGGATCGCTAACATAAAGATAAACCGATGACAGATTTCTCTCATCGGTTTTGTTTTGTCATATTTTTTGTTTTATCAGCTTATTTCAGAATGATGAGTATCAATGGTATCAAGGGTAGCAATACTCTCCACAGCTTCTCTAAGGACTAATGAAAAACAACATCTCTATTGAAGATCAAGTATAATAGTGGGTTTTCATAAGAATCAAAAAGAATCAAATTCTACTCAATCCCACATAAACTAGCCTAATAATTCACATAAGGGTGCTATCGACATGGAACTGATTAATACACTCAATCATACTATTGATGATCTTTTACAACGAGCCACCGATCTTCGGAGGTATCTTTGACTTCGATCAGAAGCAAGAGCGCTTAACCGAAGTCTTAATGGAACTTGAAGATCCTAATATCTGGTCTGATAATCCTGAAAAAGCCCAAAAACTTGGACAAGAACGCGCGACATTAGATGATTTTGTCAGCGGTATGATAACACTTGATACAGCGCTGAAAGATGCTAAAGAATTAGTAGAACTCGCGGCACTTGAAGAAGATGAGGCAACACTAGAAGCGATTTCTGATGATCTTAAACAATATCAGAAAGAGATTGAGGCCTTTGAATTTAAGCGAATGTTCAGCGGTGAAATGGATGCTTGTAATGCCTTCTTAGATATTCAAGCAGGTGCCGGCGGAACGGAAGCACAGGATTGGGCTTCAATGGTGCTACGGATGTATCTAAGATGGGGGGAAGATCATGGTTTTAAAACAGAACTTCTTGAAACCTCTCCCGGCGATGTTGCCGGCATTAAATCGGCGACTATTCGATTTGAAGGGGATCATGCTTACGGCTGGCTTCGGACTGAAACAGGCGTACATCGCTTAGTCCGTAAGTCGCCATTTGATTCTAATAATAAACGCCATACCTCATTCTGCTCCGTCTTTGTCTCACCTGAAATTGATGAAAATATCGAGATTGAGATCGATCCATCAGATCTTCGAATTGATGTTTACCGCGCTTCAGGTGCCGGCGGTCAGCACGTTAACGTCACAGAATCCGCCGTTCGAATCACCCATATTCCGACAGGGGTTGTAGTGCAATGCCAAAATGAACGCTCACAACATCGCAATAAAGATGTAGCTATGTCGCAGTTACGCTCAAAACTTTATGAGCTAGAGTTACAGAAAAAACGCGATGCTGCCGATGCACTTCAAGACTCAAAAGCCGATGTAGGCTGGGGAAGTCAAATTCGCTCTTATGTCTTAGATCAGGCAAGAATTCGCGATGTTCGTACAGGATATGAAGTTGGAAATCCACAACCGGTGCTAGATGGTGATCTCGATCAATTTATCGAAGCAAGCCTAAAAATGGGATTATAAGCTACACTTTATTACGATCCATCTATACATCTTCTATTCTCAAGGAGTTTGACAATGAGCAAAGAGAGAAAACAATTTGTCTGCCGAGATTGTGGCGCTATTGCCACTAAATGGGCAGGGCAATGTTTAGAGTGCAAATCGTGGAACTCCATTGAAGAGATGGTTGTTGAGAAAACCCCTACTCGCTTATCCGGTTATTCAGGAACTGCGGGTACAGAAGGTGTGCAGATATTAACGGATGTCCAAAAAGAGGAACTCTCCCGCTTTCCAACCGGTCTTAATGAATTAGATCGAGTATTAGGCGGTGGCTTAGTACTTGGTTCAGTGGTTTTAATTGGTGGCGATCCAGGAATTGGTAAATCTACTATTTTATTGCAGACCTTAGTTCATTTAAGTCATAGCAATAAAAATGTGCTCTATGTGACGGGTGAAGAATCCCCAAGCCAAGTCGCATTACGCGCAGATCGATTACAACTTGATGGTTCAAAACTGCAGCTTCTCTCCGAAACAAATGTAGAAAAGATCCTACGGGTTGCAGAACCAATGAAGCTTGATGTGATTGTCATCGATTCTATTCAAACAATCTTCACAGAGCTTCTTAACTCGGCACCGGGGAATGTGGCACAAGTACGGGAAAGTACCGCGCTACTCACTCGTTTTGCTAAACGAACCGGCGTTTCAATCTTCCTTGCAGGTCATGTGACGAAAGAGGGCGCAATTGCCGGCCCTCGTGTACTTGAGCATATGGTTGATTGTGTTCTCTACTTTGAGGGAGAAGTGGATTCTCGTTTTCGAATTATGCGCTCTTATAAAAATCGTTTCGGCGCACTTCACGAAATTGGGGTCTTTGCTATGACGGAAACAGGACTTCGCCCCATTAGCAACCCCTCGGCGATCTTCCTCTCTCGTCAGCCTGAAAGAAGCTCCGGCAGCGTCATTATGGTGACTCGGGAAGGAACTCGCCCACTTCTCATCGAAATTCAATCCCTAGTAGATGATTCACTCGGAGGCCAACCTCGGCGGGTTACGCTTGGTCTTGAACAGAATCGCCTAACAATGCTTCTTGCAGTCCTTCATCGTCATGCGGGCATTGCGATGATGGATCAAGATGTCTATGTCAATGCGGTAGGCGGTGTAAAAGTTACAGAAACAGCTTCTGACCTTGCCGTTATCGCTGCCGCATTTTCAAGTTTTAAAAATATTATTCTTCCTTCTGATCTTGTGATCTTTGGGGAAATTGGGCTTGCCGGAGAAGTTCGCCCTGTACCTCATGGTGAAGAGCGTCTCAAAGAAGCGGCAAAACATGGCTTTAAACGGGCCATTGTTCCTATTGCCAATAAACCGAAGAAACCGATTCAAGATATGGAAGTGATTGGCGTTGCGAAGATTAATGAATTAATGGATCATCTATAGTGTTCTTCAAAATAGCCTTTATTCATAAATAATTTCAAATAGATTACGCCCGATCAAACAAGAAAAATAATGTGACTATTGGCTAATTGAATAGAAATATCTATCTATTATTGAAAGATATTTACACTAAAATTCAATGCATCTATTAGGAAGTACGATAGAATAAGAGACTATTTTTTTCATTATTGAGTAGCTATTAATGGATTATTATCCTTTAGGATAAGACAGCAGATAAACGCTCTATTTTTCAACAAACAATCAAGGTAAAACAATGTTACATGCATCTCAAGATAATAAGCAATTTAATCTTGCTTGGATAAGAGTAATTGCGCTGGCTATTGCCGCTTTTGTCTTCAACACCACTGAATTTGTACCTATTGCTCTTTTAACAGATATTGGTGCTAGCTTTGGAAAAACTGCGGAACAAACAGGAATTATCATTACTATTTATGCGTGGATTGTAGCACTAACATCACTCCCCTTAATGTTATTGGTTGGAAAATTTGAACGAAAACGTCTATTAAGCAGTGTTTTCATTCTCTTTATCATTAGCCATCTAGTAACATTTATGGCGAGTAGCTTTGAAATATTAGTAATCGGACGAATCGGCGTTGCAATTTCACATGCCATCTTCTGGTCTATTACAACAGCATTGGCCATTCGAGTTGCACCGAATGGAAAACGCTCTCAAGCACTAGGAATTTTAGCAACAGGAACGGCTCTTGCAACTGTTCTAGGAATTCCTTTAGGTCGCATCATTGGCCAAATGATTGGTTGGCGTTATACTTTCTTACTGATTGGAGCGGTAGCCCTTGCTACGCTTATTATTCTCTACTTTATCCTCCCTCGTCTACCGAGCCAAAATGCAGGATCTGCAAAAAGTGTTCCGCTTCTATTCAAACGCCCTGCTCTAGTCGGCATTTTCTTTATTGCTGCAATCGCTGTTTCAGGTCATTTTACTGCTTACAGCTATATTGAACCTTTCAGTGAGACCGTTGCAAACATTAGCCCTAATCAGACCACCTTACTTCTCTTAATTTTTGGAGGCGCAGGCATTATTGCAAGTATGCTTTTTAGCCGTTTAAATGGTAAATTCCCCTTACTCTTTTTACCCGGTGCAATTGCCTTAATTATGCTTTCGCTAATTCTTGTCTTACCGAGTACCCATATTCCTAATGGCATTCTCTATTTATCTGTACTTTGGGGAATCTCTTTTACCTCTTTAGGTTTGATTCTACAACTAAAAGTCTTAGAACTAGCACCTGATGCAACAGATATTGCGATGGCAATCTATTCAGGAATCTTTAATATTGGTATTGGTGCAGGCGCATTAATTGGCAACATTGTGATTACCAAGACCTCGTTAGTAGAAGTTCCTCTTTTCGCATTTGCAATTATGGCTGTTGCCCTTGCCGTTGCGAGCTTCAGCTTTATACGATATAAAGCGGCTTTCCTTAAAGGAGCCGCAGTCACTCAAGATATTGTAATTCATTAATGGACTCATTACTCTCTAAATAAAATATTAAATTTTTATTTTTAAAAGAGATTTAGATACTCATAAATGACCACTATCAAACAAAATTTAAAGGATTTTAAAGGATATTTATTATGAATAAACCTGCCAATTGGGCTTTTATTCCTATTGCTTTGATTGTCATCATTGTTGGATTTCTCTCAATGGGATATTACAACACTATTCAAGGTTTAGCGGAAAAACAGAATGCTACTGCAGCTGAAATTATCAATCAATATCAACGCCGAGCAGATCTCATTACGAACCTTGCAAATACCGTGAAAGGTTATTCCAATCACGAGCAATCCATCTTTACTGATATTGCTGATTCACGTGCGAAACTCGGTTCAATGCAAATTAATCCCGACGATTTCAAAGATCCGGCGAAGCTAGAAGCCTATGAAGATGCACAACAAACGCTACAATCGCAACTCTCTAAATTGATGGTGATTGTAGAAAATTATCCTGACCTGAAAGCAAGTAATCTTTATCAAAACTTGATGGTGCAACTAGAGGGGACGGAAAATCGGGTAGCTGTTGCCCGCAATCGCAATATTGAAGCCGTTCGGGAGTATAATACGCTGATTCGCCGATTTCCTTATGTGCTACTTGCTAAAGTATTAGGTTATAGCCCACTACCACAAATGAGTGCAACTCCCGGTATCGAGCAAGCGCCGGTAATCTCTTTTTAAGAAGAATGTTGTAAACAATAAAATTATTCACTAAAGAAAAGCCCAATACTTCTTCAAGTATTGGGCTTATTGATTAATCACGTATCAATAGATGATCGGAATGAGGTCAATATCCTTATCAACCCTCACACTCTTTTAAAATATACCTACAATGGATCTTTCTCAAAGTTATAACGAAGACCAAAGTTGACAGAGATATCCCGATAGCTATGAGACCCCCTACGATAGCCAACGCCTCCCCAGAGATTTAACCCTGGTTTTACTTCTCCTTCGACTCCAGCTTTGATCTCACCCACATTTTTCATTCCTCTTAACTCCGCTTTTTCTCCATCAAACGAAGTATAGAAAGGTTTAGAATTATGATAGTAATTCACTTCAAGATAAGGATTAATCTTATGACCATTTTCAAGCGTTTTCTCCATAAAGAGGCGTACTCCTAAACGGGTTTCCAGATTATTTTCACTCCCCGTAATATGTGTACCGCTATGATCGGTCATTCCTTTCATATGCGCGCCCATCCAAGTCAACTGTCCTTGCGGCTGGACATAGATATCCTGATCAATCTGCCAGGTGTAACCTGTTTCCACGGATCCAATAAATCCACGAATCTTCATCGTTTCATCTTGAAGGCCTTCACCAGAAACTTTATTTCTAAAGTTGACGTATTGCACATAGCTATCGAAATAAGAGCCCTCTTTCAATTGATCCCCTAGAGTCACATATGCCCCTAATCCAAATCCATTACTTCGGCCTTTGGCTGAATAGTGACGTTGACGCTGCTGTTTAGCATCAATGCTACTGTGTCCATAAGCCGCAAATAGACCTACGGTAATTGGGGTATTCTCATCCAACTGATCTTTAATCAGATCACCCCCAACCATCATTCTAAAACTGTCAACGGTTACCTTATTCCCTTTATTACGGTCATAAGCTTTGCTGAAATCTCCTCCTACAATTGTCCATAAACGACTCGAAGGATCGAGATAGTTACGATCAGATAACTGATGTGCAAAGAGTCGGTTTGCCGTATCTAAGCCTGCAGTATAGACAGCCGTTTCAGGTCGTAATATTGGACCATCTCCATTGCCACCAGAACCGTTACCGCCAGATCCGTTACTGCCGGAGCCATTGCCTCCAGAACCATTGCCTCCTGATCCATTACCACCGGAGCCATTGCCTCCTGATCCATTACCACCGGAGCCATTGCCTCCTGATCCATTACCACCGGAGCCATTGCCTCCTGATCCATTACCTCCTGATCCGTTACCGCCAGATTCATTACCGCCAGATTCATTACCGCCAGATCCATTACCGCCAGAACCGTTACCACCAGATCCGTTACCGCTGGAACCATTGCCGCCTCCAGATCCGTTTCCTTCAGATCCGTTTCCACCAGATCCGTTACCGCTGGAACCATTGCCGCCTCCAGATCCGTTTCCTTCAGATCCGTTTCCACCAGATCCGTTACCGCTGGAACCATTGCCGCCTCCAGATCCATTACCGCCGGAGCCATTGCCTCCAGATCCGTTACCGCTGGAACCATTGCCGCCTCCAGATCCGTTACCGCCGGAACCGTTACCGCTGGAACCATTGCCGCCTCCAGATCCATTACCACCGGAGCCATTGCCTCCTGATCCGTTACTGCCGGAACCGTTACCGCCAGATCCATTGCCTCCAGAACCATTGCCTCCAGATCCATTACTGCCTCCAGATCCATTACTGCCTCCAGATCCATTACTGCCTCCAGATCCGTTTCCTTCAGATCCGTTTCCTTCAGATCCGTTTCCTTCAGATCCGTTTCCTTCAGATCCGTTTCCTTCAGATCCGTTTCCGCCAGTATCATTCACTAACCACCAATTGCCATCATCTTCTTTCACTAAGAAATAATCGTAAGCACCGCGAACTACTCGACCATGTTGTTTAAGATCTAATGTATTCACTTTTCCACCAATAGTGACGACTTCCACCTTTTTAGTGCCATCTGCCAATTCTTTTAAAGGTTGGCCATGTATATCATTCACTTGTAGCGAGCTATTTCCTTCGGCATTTCCGGTAATGATTAAGCGGCCGGCCTCTTTACCATTACTAGCAATACGAATCAAACTGCCATCAACAGCCTTAAAATCTCCAAAAATCGTAAAGTCCCCTAAAGGTTCTCCTACTGTACGGGACATTGTGCTACCTACATTCAATTGTCCTTGTAATAGCACATGACCTTTTACAGAGCCATAACCGCCTAATAGACCGTTATCTGCAACGGTAATAGTGCCATCACCATTACCATAAATCGCATCTTTTACGATATTCATACGACCATTTTGGACAGTGGTATTGATACCCACAGACTGACTGCCTTCGATAGTTAATTCATCATCAGCTATTTGACCTACAAAGTTTAATTTTCCAGCAGTTCCTAAAAGCGTGCCACCTTTCAATGTACTGCTTTGTCGGATTGTTAGATCTCCTTCATTAATATTGAGTATTGAGCAATCACTGATCGCTAAAGTATCCACAATCTGAGATTTACCACTCAGATCAAAATGACCCTTGTTAGAGATGGTTAAATTACCTGATTTACCAAAGACATTATTCATCCCTGCAGTAATTGAAGTTCCATCAATTAAGGTGTTGCCGGTATAACTATTTTCATTCCCTGATAGGATTATTGCTTCACTGCCCTTAAAGATAAACCCACCGTCACCAACAAGCTCTACACGAAGATCTCGGCTATCCGTTTTCACATTATCTAAATTAGATAAAACAACCACATTCTTATCGTTAAAGGCTTTAAGCTCATCAAGCCCATAGTTGAGATGAATGCCCTTATCATCAGTTTTAAGGCCATTAAAACCATAGTAGGCTTGGCCGGCATCGTTCTGAATGAACGCAGTACTTTGACCTACATCTTTCGATTCAATCAATTTCCCATCTTTATCCGCTAAGAAGATCGCTTCAAAATCGGGATTCACCACGCCATTATTATCTTTAACAACCACTTTACCTGAGATTAAAGTTTCTCCATTTTCACCAAACTGTTGGTCTAAGAATGAGATCTTTTGATCTACATTACCTAAATCTTTATCATGAATGGGAATAATGCTTGGATCGACTTGGATCTTATTTTGATCTCCCATCAATGAAATGGTATCGGTCACAGTCAGATGATTAAAGCGCTTCTCATTAGTGACGGTATTCAATGTTATGGCACCTTTATCAAATGTGAGATTTGCCAAAGATTTACCATCTTCCATTAAGGTTGCAGAACCGCCAATCAATCCAAGCGATGCTTTCTCAATGGTCGATAAACCATTATTATCTAAGGATAAATCTCCTTGTTTGACATTAAAATCGCCTACAAAATTATCGGCAGGATCTTTCTTAAGTGCGATCGTGCCTTCGGCACCAACATTGATCATGCCATTGCCGGTAAGACCATAGTTGATATTGTAATCTTCTTCTCGATCCGTCACTGACCAAGTAGATCCTTCAGTAAGATTGAGAAGCCCGTCGAAGCCATCATGCTCGCCAGTCACATTGAGTGTATTACCATTGAGCTTAATTTCACCATCGCCGGTAAAGGCATTCTTGAAATCGCCACTTACTGTTGAGTTAGCAAAATTGAGCTTTCCGGCAATATCCACTAATCCGGTTCCAAGATTACGCAGACGATTGACATTAGCTTGAGCCTTTTGCGCAATATTCACCGCTCCAGCATATTCGCTATTGTTCCCTAAAAGATTGATATCGCCCTTATTCAGGTTAAGGATATTATTGCGATCTTTCCCAGTAAGGTTATTAGCAAAGTTGCCACCACCATTGATCTCAACTTTATTTGCTCCAAGCAAATTGAGATTCCCTTTACCAAGACCATCAGCACTCGCTAAATTGACAACAACGTGAGATCCTAAGTCCACTGTTGAGGCTAAATTCGCATTACTCGATTCAACATTTAACGTTCCTTTCTTGATGGTAAGAGAGGATTGGTTTGTTCCGTTTAAAGATCCCTTAAAAGTAGAATCTTGCTTGCCAGTTAAGGTTAAGTGCCCACTATTCAAGTTGAATGTCGACCCTTCATTTTGCATTACACCATCGGCAATTTGGGAAAACTTATCTAAATCAAGATTGCTAATACCGGTAAAGATCAATGCCCCTTTCTGACCGAGTGCATTATCTGCGCCGAGCGCGACTTGACCATCCTCAAAGGTGGAATCCCCTTGGTAATCATTATGTTCGCCAGTAACCGTGATCGCTTGATCGCCGGTATAGGTAAAGCCCCCTTTGCCGGTGAGCTTCACTGAGAGCATTGTTTCTTTTGAACCAGTACTATCAATCGTGACCGCTTTATTTAATTTAGCTGAAAGCGCAGCTAAGCCATAGCTAGCGTGAATACCATCATCAGCAACTAACTTACTGTAATCGTAGATCGCATCACCATTATCTTCCTGCCCGACAATGGCTTTTTTGACACCAAAGATACCACTGACCACATTTCCTTCTCTGTCCACTAACGTGATCGACTCTTTATTACCGGTGACGTTGCCGAGTGCAAACGTCTCTCCTAATGTGAGTTGATTTTGCTGATCAAGAAGCGTGCCCTCAGGCTTAATCGCTTCAATCGCTTGGCCTTTACCTAAGAGCTCTTTATTGTCGATTTCAACTTTCGTGTCGCCTTGGAGCACAATACCACCGCTTGCGGTTAGGATATTAAACTTCCCATCTTGATCTGTCACTTTTAGGGTGCTGTTATCGAGTGTGAGAGAACCGACAGTTAACGCATTCTCAACGGTGCCTTTGGTATCTTCTAACAGATGAAGACCAGCTTCTTTCAGTGCTTTCTCTGCAGTGGTATTGAGCACTAAATTCCCATTATGTACTTTGAAATGCCCCTTGTAATTTTGATTTTCAGTTTCATTTTTAAGAGTGATATTTTCTGCAGAAGCAACATTGATCATGCCATTGCCGGTAAGGCCATAGTTGATATTGTAATCTTCTTCTCGATCCGTCACTGACCAAGTGGCATTATCGGCGAGATTGAGTAAGCCTGTAAATTCATTGTGTTCACCAGTCACATTGAGAGAATTACCTTTAAGTAAAATCTCCCCATCACCTTTAAATTGATTATTAAAATCACCAGAAGCCTCAGAATTAAAAGCAAGATTACCGGCAATCCCGATCACACCGGTTCCTAAGTTATTAAGCGCATTGACATTCGCGGTAGCATCTTTAGCAATATTGATCGCGCCGGCGTAGCCGCTATTATCTGCACCGAGATTGACCGCCATTTCATTACTATTCGCATTAATATTGAGGGTATTAGAAGCATCGCCGGTGAGTTTATTGGCAAATTGACCATCACCATTGAGGTTAATGATATTGTTGCCGGCCTCTAATTCTTCGGCATTCAGATCAATATCACCAGAACCTAAGCTATTTGCGTGCGTTAGATTCAATGTAACATTGCTATCAAGATCAATGGCAGTTTTTAGTTCAGCATTAGAACTCTGAACATTCACGATGCCTTGCTTAATATGGAGCTGTGAATTTTCTAATCCTTCGATTATTCCATTAATTTCAGAAGTCTCATTGGCAACTAACTGTAGAGTTCCCCCATTTAAGTTTAAAGTAGAATCCTCAGAGATATTTAAGGTATCAATCTGCTGTCTAAAGTTTCCAAGATCAAAGAGTGATTTACCATTAAGATCAAGGTTACCTCCAACCCCAAAGACTTGATCCATTCCGGCGGTTATCTGGGTGTTATCAAGAATTGTATTACCGGTATAGGTATTGAGGTTACCCGAGAGCGTGATCGGTGCATTGCCGGCAAAGGTAAATCCACCTTCTCCTGTTAAACGCACGCGCAGATCGCGACTCTTGGTTTTGATCTCCTCATCATTAGAAGTGATCAATACGGCCCTATCTGTCTGCGCAACAATTTCATCTAAACCATAGCTGAGATAGATCTCTTTTCCTTCCGTACGAAGACCATTAAAGCCATAATATCCCGTCCCGGCACCCTCTTGAATAGACCCAGTACTATGCTCTAGATCTTTTCCCGTAATCAATTTCTTATTGAGATCTGTGAGGAAAATCGCTTCAAAGTCTTGGTTAATCTCACCACTATTATCTTTAACCACAATCTCATTACCGGATGAGAGTAGAACCTCCCCTTTCGCACCAAACTGTTGGTCTAAGAATGACGGATTCCCGGCAATAATCTCATTAGCATCAACACCTTTCTTCTCAAGTGATTCTTTATTAACACCGATATAGTTCTTATCACCTTCTAAAATGATTGTTTCCGTTACTTTGAGATGATTGTTAATATTAACATTTTCCGGAATTGTTAAATAAATAGTCCCCTCTTTCATCGTCAAGTTTTTGACCGACTGATTGGAAACGGTTAAATGAGCTTCTCCGCCGAGTAGACCAAGATTTGCTGTTGTTAAAGCATCAAAAGCCTTTTGATTAAGTTGCAATCCCCCATTATGGACATTGAAGGTTCCGTTGAATTCTTTCGGATTACGGCCGGCTTCGGGCATAAAATTGATAACACTGTCAGCCACCACACCGATGGTACCGCTTCCTAAAAGATCATAATTAATATGATAAGAACCTTCTTTTTCAATACTGAGGTTGGCATCTACCCCTAACGTTAAGGAACCTGTAAAATCAGTATCATCTTTCGCCCCGAGCATCTTAATCTGATTATTGGTCAAGATAATCTCGCCAGTTCCAGAAAATGCATTGCGTAAATCCCCATTCACACCTTCATTAAAGTGTAAAGTGCCATCAATTCCTAAGAGCGCTTCGCCTAAGTTGTTGAGATGGTTTACATCTGCTTTTACTTCCTTAGCAATCACCATCGTTCCTGCAAAATGGCTATTATCTCCTAAAAGATTGACCTCGCCTTGATTGATATTAACAACACTTTGGACACCTTGACCTATAAGATTATTAGCAAAGTCGCCCATCCCATTAATATTGAGGGTAGCGCCATCTTGCAAAGTCATTTGCCCTTTTCCTAAGCCATCTGCCTGAGTCAAATTAGCCGTCACTGCCGAACCAAGATTAATCGCTGAAGCTAACGACCCATTACTCGATTCAACATTTAACGCGCCATTCTCAACTGTTAAGGAAGATTGATCGGTTCCGCTTAAAGCCCCCTTGAAAGTAGAATCTTGCTTGCCCGTTAAGGTTAAGTGACCACTATTCAGATTGAGCGTAGAATCCTTATCCTGAGTTGCGCTATCAGCCATTTGTGAAAATGTATCTAAATCAAGGCTACTAGCACCGGTAAAGATCAAGGCCCCTTGCTGACCGAGCGCATTATCTGCACCGAGCGCGACTTGACCCTCTGCAAATGTAGAATCCCCTAAGTAATCATTATTTTCGCCAGTAACTGTGATCGCTTTATCGCCGGTATAGGTAAAGCCACCATCGCCGGTAAGCTTCACAAAAAGCTTCTGCTCTTCAGCACCAGTACTATCGATTTTGATGGACTGATCCTTATTTGCCGAGAGTGCTTTGAGTCCATAACCTGCGTGAATCCCGGTATCATTAGCGACTAACCCCGTATAATCATAGATACCATCGCCGGCAGTTTCCTGCCCTTTGAGCTGAATATGAATATCCTTCACTTCTGTAATCTCATTACCAGCCGCATCGATCAGGGTAATCGTCTCTTTATCCCCTGAAGTTTTCCCTTTGGCAAAGAGCTCACCGAGATTGGCGATATTTTGTTGATCTAATAATCCTTTATCGGTATCAATTTCGGCATTGCCTAATTGAGATTGATTGTTAATTTGTACTTTTGTATCACCTTTGAGCGCAATACCATTCGTTGCGGTAAGAAGATTGAACTTGCCATCGGATGTGGTGACTTTCAAAGTACTGTTATTAAGCTCAAGCGAACCAACAATTAAGTCATTCTCAACCGTTCCTTTTGTGCCGGCTAATAGATGTAGATTCCCCGTTTTCAGCGCATAACCGGCTGTAGCATTGAGCAGTAAATTTCCTTGTTGAACATTGAAGTTACCGCTATATGACTGATTCTCTTTTTTGTGATTCAACAAAATATTTTGCGCTGTACTCACATTCACTGTGCCATTGCCGGCAAGGGCATAGTTGATATTGTAATCCTCTTGTCGATCCGTCACTGACCAAGTGGCATTATCGGCGAGATTGAGTAAGCCTGTAAACCCATCGTGTTCGCCGGTCACATTGAGAGAATTACCTTTAAGTAAAATCCCCCCATCACCTTTAAATTGATTATTAAAATCACCCAAAGCATCAGAATTAAAAGCAAGATTACCGGCAATCCCGATCACACCGGTTCCTACATTATTAAGCGCATTGACATTTGCTGTCGCATCTGTAGCAATATTGATCGCGCCGGCATAGCCACTGTTATCTGCACTCAAGTCAACCGCTTCTTTGGCATCATTCGCATTGATATTGAAGGTATTAGAAGCATCGCCTGTGAGTTTATTGGCAAATTGACCGCCGGCATTGAGATTAATCGTGTTACTGCCCTGATTCAATGTAATGGCACTTGTACCTAAAGCATCGGCTTTTGCAAGATTGAGCGTCACTTTCGTGCCAAGATTCACACTACTTTGAAGCTCACTATTACTTGAATTAACATTGACAATGCCTTGATTGATATTGAGCTTAGACTTTTGAGTTCCTTGAAGTGAACCATCAATTGTTGAGGTTTTTGCATCTAAAAGTGTTAAAGTTCCTCTGTTAAGGTTAAGCGCCGAGTCTTCGTTAAGATCGAGCTTGCTCACCTTTTGGGTATATTGATCAAGATCGAGTTTCGCGCCTTTCCCAGCTTCAGTTGTCAGCGTTAATGCTCCTTGCTGACCAAAAATATTGTGGCTTTTTGCGGTAATATCAGTACCAACAATATCAGTATCTCCTTTGTAATCATTGGCAAAACCATCAATGACAATCGCTTTGTCCCCTTTGAAGATAAAGCCCCCATCGCCGGTCAGTTTAGCGCGGAGAATATTCGAGATTCCTGTCACATTTTCTGTGGTAGATAAGACCTCGATATTTTTAGCTTGATAAGCTTCTAATACGGCTAACCCATAGTTAAGATGGATTCCTTCATCATTAGATAAAAGCCCATTAAAACCATAGTAGGCTTTCCCATTCCCACTTTGAAGCACCCGGTCACTCATCTCTACATCTTCTGCACGGATATAATTCCCATCTTTATCTGCCAAGAAGATCGTGCCGGCAGTTTTATCCACCTTACCAAAAACAAGCGTTTCCCCAATCACCCCAAATTGCTGATCAATAAAAGAGGGTTTTCCAACAAAACTCGAGCCCCAATCAATATCGTGCTTCTCCACTGATTTTGCAGAATCGACTTTGATCAAGTTATCTTGCCCGACAAGTTTTACCGTATCAGTAACATAGAGATGGTTTGATCGATCACCATTCTTAAAAGGCTCTATATAAAGTGCGCCATTCTCAAAAGTAAGATTCTTCACTTTCTGTCCATCAAGCATCACATTCGCCTGCCCCCCTTTTAAGCCTAAAGAGGCATTAGTAAGAACATCAAAACCGGTTTGATCGAGCAACAGCTGTCCTTTAGTAACATCAAAGTTCCCAGTGAAAGTTTTGTTACCGGCATTTTTAAGTGCAATGGTTCCGCCGGCATTTACCGTAGCCGTTCCATTGCCGGCTAAGGCATAATTAAGGTTATAGTTATCTTTTTGAGTCACATTCCAATTGGCTTTCTCACCAAGATTCGCAACACCGGTAAAACCTGCGTGATCACCTTTAATATTAAGCTTATTATCAGTTAATGTAACAGTTCCTGCACCTTTTAACGTATTATTAAGATCCCCATCGATACCGCTATTAAAATATAAAGTACCGGCAATCCCGATTATTCCTGTTCCTAGATTATTCAGTGCTTTGACATTGACTTGCGCTTTGTCAGCGATGTTGAGTTCACCGGCATACTTACTATTATCCGCAGTCAATGTAATGGCGCCATCTGTGCCATTAATATTGAGTTGGTTAGAGCTATCACCCTGCACACGATTAGCAAAATCGCCGGCACCATTGATTGCAATCTTATTACTACCTATAAGATTGATGTTTCCTTTTCCTAAACCATCGGTTTTAGCAAGCGTTGCGGTAGCTTTTGAGCCTAAATTAATCTCTGCTTTTAATGTATCGTTACTCGAATTAACGGTTAAAGCACCTTGATTGAGGTTTAAACTCGAATCTTTTCCACCCTGTAATTGTCCCTCAATCAGACTCGCCTGATTAGCAGTCAGCGTTAAATTCCCGCTATTAAGATTGAGTACTGAATTTTGATCGATCGTGGTAAAACTCGCATTTTGTGCAAATGTCGCAAGGTCTAAGTTGCTCTGATCTTGCAAGAGTAACGCGCCCTGCTCTCCTAATGCGTTATTCGCGCCAAGCAGTACTTGACCACTCTTTAGTATCGAATCCCCGAGATAATTATTCTCACCATTTGTTACCGTGATCAATTTACTGCCAGTATAGGTAAAACCACCATCTCCGGTCAGTTTAACAAAGAGTTTTTGCTCCTTTGCATCACTACTATTAATCGATACCGATTGATTTTTATTTGCTGAAAGTGCCGTTAAACCATAGCCAGCGTGAATGCCGGTATTATCAGCCACTAAACGACTATAATCATAATAGGCAGTCCCTTTACTCTCTTGCCCTATGATTGGTTTGGAAGTTTTCACCACATTCGTAATGGCACTACCGCTACTATCGACCAAAATAATTGAATCTCGATCACCTTCTGTTTTTCCTAAGGCGAAAGTTTCACCTGTAACCAATTGATTCTGCTGATCAAGAAGCGTTCCTTCTGGTTGAATACTATTAATCGCCGATGTTTTCCCTAAGAGATCTTTATTAGCAATCTCAACCTTATTATTCCCCGTTAAAGTGATGCCATTGGTCGCTGTGATGAGATTAAATTCATTATTACTATCCTGTACCACTGATAACTTACTATTATCAATCGTTAAACTACCCACGGTGACATCATCGAGTACTTTACCGGAACTATTGGTACTATTGAGAATAAGATTCGCATTACCAAGCACATTTTGGCTCAATTTATCAATATTAAGCGTACCTTGAGCTACCGTAAACTTACCAGTAAAACCCTGATTTTCTTTATTATTTTTAAAAGCTATTTCTTGGAGAGGAGTACCTGTTTTTATAATAACATTCCCTTCCCCTTTTAATTGATACTTAAAATTATAATTACCTTTCTGGATGACACTCCAAGTGGACTTAGGTGTTGCAATATTAACGATACCATCAAATAGTGAATGATCACCGGTTGCTTTAATGAGATTTTCTCCAACATTAATAACACCACTTGATCGCAGCGCATTACTAAAGCTATTCACTTTATTATTTGAAAACGTAAGAACAGCTTCGGGTTTCACCCATACGGTTCCTGATGGGCCAAAAGCATTATCAGCGGCAACGGTCGCCTCCTTACCGTTTGTGATCTCTGTTGTTCCTGTAAATTTATCTTGAGATTGATCAAAGCTATTATTACCCTTTATAGCAAAATATCCGGCCCCGACAAGTGTATTTAAAAACTTACCATCTGCTAGCGTTTCTAATGTCCCATTTTTCTCTACATTTAAGGTTGAAGCGCCGTAAGCATCAAGTTTATAAAGACGCAGTACGGTTCTATTCTTGCCATTACCGACATTTATAATTCCTTTATAATCAGGATTAGAAGTTTTGGCATTCATATCGACGTTATTTAAATTATAAATTCCTGTTCCATCCGATATGAGTCGTAAATTATCTCCTGATGTGTAATGACTTTCATTAACCCCGATATTAACAATCGCACCGTTTTTTAGAGAAATAAAACCTTTTTTTCCTCTATCAAGATCTAAAGCATCAATGCCTGTTTTATTAAAAAAGTTCGTATTATAAACACTCAGTGTCGATTGATTATCTAGCTCTATTCCACCGATACTGCCGAGAAATAGTGTACGCGTATTCATTGCACTTTTATTATCTATTTTAATAATAAAAGAATACTGTGTACCACTATCAGAAACACCTACATAAGCCCAGTCATTAATATCTAAGGCACTTTTATTATTAATAAGCGTATAGTATTTTTTATTTTCTGAAGGTGTAATGCCTGAAGGATCATAGCCCGTATAGAATCGTCCGTTCACGATGAAATTACTATTATCCATCGTAAAACTTGGAATATCAGCATTTCCTCCATTATTAATCCATTTTATCTCTCTTTTATCAGCCTCATTCGAGCTGAAAGATAGAGTATATGTTTTATTCTTCATCGTGAAAGGGTCATTAGTATAGTAAAAGGCTCTATCTGTAGCTGTCCCTTCATTTTTACCATTATTTAATAATTCTTTTAAGCTTTCTGCATAGCCCAATGAGCTCATTCCCAAGGCCAAAACTATTGATAAGGCAATTTTACTCTTAGTGCCTATAATAGGTTCTGTATGTTGACAGGAATTGTCTCTCGAACATCCACTATTCTTTGATATTTTTGCCAATTCAGAAGCAACAACCCAAAGCTTTGATACTTTATTCCAAACTAATTTATAGATATTACGATTCATAAAGGCCTCTCAATACTCATTATTGTATATTTATTAAATTAAACTGTTGCTGTTGATATATTTTTTAAAATATCTCTCGACAAACAAACATTTAACCATATCAATAATAATTTACATAAATAAAATATATTTACAACAAACCCCGTTTTTTTATTATCCAAACACAAAGAAATATTGATAAAAAATACTAATCACGCTCACTTGAAGTCCTATCAACATATAATCACCTTAATGAAAAATAGGCTCATATCTAGTCGCACATAGATCATTTACCTAGAAGCGGTTATCATAGTGGTATTATTCAAATCAATATTTCTATCCTATACCGAGCTTTTCAGCATGACATTTAGATCTTATTTGCAACGCCTTTTTGATATAGGACATCCACAAATGTTCATTTCATCAATACACCCTATTTCAAAAATCATCGGACGCGCGTTGATTTTTATCGCAATAATATTGATGGCAAGCCTCTCATTGAACCAGCTGAGTATTGCACAAACTGCGATCCCCCCTCTCACTGCCGGCGTGATGGATAAGACGGGTTTACTCTCTGCGGTCGATCAAGATCAAATTGATCGCAAGATTATGCAATTAGAGCGAGAATCAGGTTCCCAAATTGCGGTACTCATTATTCCCTCTCTTGAGGGAGAAGATATTGTCGATTATGGCGTAAAAGTGATGAAATCGTGGCAATTAGGTCGTAAAGGGATCGATGATGGCCTACTCTTACTAGTCGCGGTCAATGATCGGCAGATGCGTATTGAAACGGGCTATGGCTTAGAAGGAGCTATTCCGGATCTACTAGCAAAACAGATTATCGATCAGTATCTAGTGCCACAATTTAAGATTGGTCAATTTAGTCAAGGCATTGATCAAGCAGTCGATGCGATTATTAGTCAAATTAAGGGGGAAGCGCTTCCTTCCCTTAAAGATGCGCCTTTTATCCCCGCCACAAATCAAACCGGTAATAGATCCACGGCTAATCAATCTCATCAGACATTTTCTCTTTTCAATTCTTTTGGGGGATATCTACTCTTAATTGGGGGTGGTTTTGTCCTCTTTATTGGGCTTGCGACCTTTCTCTTTGCGCGCCGGCAAACCGCTTCTAACAATATCAGTTGGGAAGAACATCGCCGACAGCAAGGCAATAAGCTGACTAAAGGGGGCATCGATAACCATCAAGCACCGGCAACCATTACACAAACAATGCCCTCAAAAATGACCAAGTGGGAAGAGAGAGCCAAGAATTTAGAAAAAAGCCTTAATGTTCCAAAAGATCAACCTGCTCCCTTCAAAATTGCCGCACTTAAAGCGGCAGGTTCCGCCTTTGTCGGCGGTATTTTCATAGGATTATTTCTCGAAAATCTCTTACTCGGCGTCGGTGCGGGAATGGTAATTTTTATTGGTCAATTCTTCTATCATTCCACCTCTTTTAAGAAATATCGCTGGTTTCAATCGCTCTTTGCTGCGCTTCCATCCTCAATCATCTTAGGGTTTGCTGTGACCTTGATGATGGGATCCCCTATTGGTATCTTAATTGGCATTGGGCTCTTGTTAATACAGACGATTGCCTTAACCCTCGGTTGGATGAAACGCCCCATTAATATTGCTATCGGTAATGGCAGCATTAGTACAAGTCGCGGCGGATCTCGTTCTAGCGGGTCAAGCAGTCGATCAAGTGGCAGCTCTAGTGGCCGAAGTGGTGGTGGCGGTAGAAGTGGCGGTGGTGGTGCTTCCGGCGGTTGGTGATTTATACATTAACAAATATTATAACTATTCTTTTTCTACTATGCTTTTTTCCACTATATGCTTCCCATTAAAAAATCAAACCCCATTAGCATTCTAAAAAGAATTTCTAAAAAATTATTCTATTTTTTTTTGAAGCTAAAATAGAGTACAATTCATAACTGCATAAGTATTATTTTATGATTTTTAAGGACTTAACTACTAAATAGTATTAGTACCGACTTGGTTTAGCAATATGGTAGTATAATTACCATAAGCGTTTACTCACTGATATTTATTATAAAAAATAAGGATACAAATAAAATGAAACATTTCACTAAATTACTTTTAATTAGCTCAATCGCGTTTGCAGGTTTGGTTGCTTGTTCTGACGAAAACAAAGATCCTGTAGCACAAGCTGCAGTGAAAGAAACCCAAGAAATTGCAAAACAAGCTGAGGCTAATGCTAAAAAAGCGGAAGAAGCAGCAGTAAAACAAGCTGAAGAAGCCAAAAAAGCGGCCGAAGAAGCGGCTAAGAAAGCAGAAGCTGAGGCAAAAGCAAAAGCTGAAGCTGAAGCTAAAAAAGCAGAAGAAGCGGCTAAAAAAGCAGAAGCTGAGGCAAAAGCTAAAGCTGAAGCTGAGAAAAAAGCAGCTGAAGAAGCTGCAAAACAAGCTGAAGAGGCGGCAAAAGCACAAGTAGATAGCCCTGAAGCTGTAAAACAAGCTGAAGAAATTGCCAAGAAGGCAGAAGATGCTGCAGATCAAGCTGCTAAAAAAGTAGAGGAAACAGCTAAACAAGCTGAGAAAGTTGCAGATAAAACCGCTAAAGAAGCTGAGAAAGCAGCAGTTGAAGCCGCTAAAGCGCAAGAGAAAGTAGCCGATAAAGCAGCTGAAAAAGTTGCTGAAACGAAAGAAGCTGCGGCTAAAAGCGTTGAAAAAACTGTAGATGCTTCTGAAAAAGCAGCAGCTGAAGCCGCTGAAAAAGCAGGCGACAACATGAATAAAATTGAAGAGGCTAAAAAAGCAGCAGAAGAAGCAGCCGCTGAAATTGCTGATGAGATGAAAAAAGCAGCTGAAGATGCAATGAACAAAACTGTAGAAGATACTAAAAATGCAGTAGGTGATTTAATCAAAAAATAAACCTTTTAAAATATGTCTTTTAATTGACTGATTAACAGCTATAAATCAGTAACGTACAAAAGCCCTCAAATGAGGGCTTTTACTTTATTGCGGCTCTATCAGCATCAATCTCTACAACATCTACCATATTTTACTAATGATCTACTAATAAATGGTTACTAGCAATCATAGAGAGTAATGACCATAGATCATTCACTCGAACAGTCAACTCACCTTCAACAGCCTTCTTACATTAGCTTCAAAGGTTTCACTAAATGATCTAAACCATCCACTTTTAGCATCAAAGCAAGTTCCATCAATGCGCCAAGCTCCCCTTTTGGGAAACCTTTATCCGGGCGATTGAACCACAATAAATACTCTTCAGGAAGATCAATCAAATAACGACCTTGATAGCGACCAAAGGGCATTTTCATGGTCGCAAGTTTGACTAAATTCTCCTTAGATAACATAGATCTCCCTCTCTTTACTATTAATCTAAAACCCTAGCTTAAGATCGCTTTCGTACCATTAACTCTAGGTTATTTACCAATACAGAAATTTGAGAAAATTTCGCCCAATAATGCATCAGAACTAAACTCACCAGTAATCTCACCTAATGCTATTTGCGCTAAACGTAACTCTTCCGCAACTAGCTCAATGGCAACTGCTTCACCAATCAGACCTAATGCAACATCAAAATGTTGTAATACTCGCTTTAATGCTTGTAAATGACGCTCTCTAGCACTAAATAAACCTTCCTGTGATTCAAAACCCGCATACTCAAGAATCGCTGCTTTAACGAGCTCAATCCCCTGTAGATCTTTAGCACTAATTGTAATATGACTCTCTGTACGGCCAATATTGTTGCCGGATAGATCTGCTTTATTATGGATAATAATCGTGGGGATCTTCAGAGCCTCTATGTCGGCATCTATTCCCACAAAAGGTTCATTATCATCGTGCATCCACAATACTAAATCTGCACTCTCCATCTCTTTTTTCGCACGCTTAATACCTTCTGCTTCAATTTTATCCGTTGTCTCTCGAAGCCCTGCCGTATCAATAATCGAAAGAGGAACACCATCAATAATAATACGCTCTCTGAGCACATCTCGAGTTGTCCCCTCAATCTCCGTAACAATCGCACTCTCCTCTCCTGAAAGCGCATTCAGTAAGCTAGATTTACCGGCATTGGGTTTCCCCGCAATAACAACTTTCAAGCCATCAGTTAGCACTTTACCATTCCCGGCAGATTGTAATAGTTGTGAGACTTGTTGATGAAGATTCTCTAATCCTGAAACAACATTACCATCAGAGATAAAATCGATATCCTCTTCACTAAAATCAATAGCAGCTTCGATATAGACACGCATCTTAATAAGCGTTTCTAATAACGCATTCACTCTATGGGAAAAATTCCCCGTCAATGAGTTCATTGCCGCCCGTGCCTGAGCTTCACTTTGACTGACAATCAGATCATGAATCGCTTCAGCTTGGACTAAATCAAGCTTACCATTCAAAAATGCACGTTCTGAAAACTCCCCTCGACGAGCCATTATCGCCCCTAATTCAAGCACACGATTAAGTACACGATTGAGTACAATCAAACCTCCATGCCCTTGCAACTCAATTACATCTTCCCCGGTAAATGAATTAGGTCCTCGATAGAAGATAACAACCCCTTCATCAATGACTTCCCCATCCTCTTTTAGAAAAGGGGAAAAATAAGCATAGCGCGGTTTAAATTCTGTAATCTTCGTCATCGCTTTTGCGATATTAACTGCATCACTACCAGAAATACGTACAATACCAATTCCACCGATAGCTGTACTTGTTGCAATTGCCGCAATTGTTTGATCTTTTAACATTCAAAAACCTCTTATAAAAAACAATCCCCATATAGGGGATTGTCTATTGTCACTGTGGAACTTGATTGAAATTCTCGCTACTCGATCTCTGTCGAAAGGTAGTAAGCATATCTCAAGCTCTTAATTGTGATTATGTTTATTAATATCACGTTCAACACGTTTCATAATGAACGATTGTTGAAGAATCGTGAGTAAGTTATTGGTAATCCAGTAAAGAACGATACCTGCTGCAAACCACATAAACATAAAGGTAAAGACTACCGGTAACCATTTCATTACTTTCTGCTGCATCGGATCTGTCGGTGCAGGATTTAGACGTTGTTGGAAGAACATCGTAACACCCATAATCACAGGCAGGATAAAGTATGGGTCTCTTAATGAGAGATCTTTAATCCAGAGAATCCAAGGCGCTTGACGTAACTCAACGCTCTCCATCAACATCCAGAATAGTGCAATAAAGACAGGGATCTGAATAATGATCGGCCAACAACCACCTAGAGGATTGATCTTCTCTTTACGATAGAGCTTCATCATCTCTTCAGATTGTTTCTGACGATTATCCCCATACTCCTCTTTAATCAAAGCAAGCTTCGGTGCCACTGCACGCATCTTCGCCATTGAGGTATAACCTTTATTTGCAAAGTAGAAGAGTGCTAGCTTAACCGTTAAGGTTAGGAGAATAATTGACCAACCCCAGTTACCAATAAATGAATGGAAGAATTTCAAAATCCAGAGCATTAATTCAGAAATCGGACTAAACCAACCATAATCAAGCGTTAAATCTAAGTAATCTGCTGTCTCTTCTAGTTGCTCTTTAAGCTTTGGCCCCATAAAGTAACGACTTTCAAAGTTATAAGACTCACCGGGTTTGATAGTCACAGGATTCTTATTCATCATGCTGATGACATAAGTATTTTGCGAAATATCTTTATAATCACCAATTTGGAAAGTTTGAATAATATTTTGCGTCTGCTTTGTCGCTTCTTTATCTTTACCTGCTACCGAAGCGGCTACGAAGTATTGCTGAATCATCGCAATCCAGCCCGCATCACCTTCAAAAGTTTTAGGATTATGACGGGTCACTTCTCGACCTTCTGAGTTAAATCCACGCTCAACAGTCGTCATCTTCTCATAAGCAAGTTTTTCATACTTATAATCATTATGTGGCAATGAGAATACACTACCGTCAAAGCTTGAAGCACCTATTGCACTACCCTTAGGATTATGCGGTTTTTTAGTTGCTATTTGACGATACTCACGACCTACCCAATCTTGACTTGAGCGGTTTTCCACTTGTTGTGAGAAGCCAATCGTATAATGATCACGATTAAACTCATATACTTTTGTCACTGCTAAATTAGTTTCGGGATCAACGTAAGTAAGCGGCACAATAAGAGAATCATCCCCTTCAGCCATCTCATAATGGTCTGCACCTGAAGTAAAATAGCTATCCGTATGAAGCACTGAACCATTCTCACTCTCTGCAAGTAGACCTGTTTGGGCTACTTGGAATAATTTGGGTGAGTTATCAAGAATTTTAAAAGGAACATCTTGTGCTTCTAAACTTTCAGGGTATTTAAGAAGCCCAGCTTCAATGATATCCCCACCTTGTTTTGCAATTTTGACTTCATAGAGATCTGTTACAACCGTAATGTAGTCGTCAAGATTTGCGACATGCTGCCCTTCAGAGTGCGATGAACCAAGTCTCGGTACAGCACTTGAACCATCTGCTTGATTAGTTGTGACAACTTGTTCTGTTTCAACAACGGGTGTTGGATTCTTATAAGCATCCCATTTCGTGTAGAGAAAATAGATAATGCCAGCTAAAATCAATAAGAGAAAAAGACGCTGCTGATTATTCTGCATAAATTGTTTCTTTAATTAACGTTAAACATGAATAGAGAAGATCTAAGGTACAGGATCTTCTCCTCCTTTGCAAAGTGGCTGACAACGAACAAGGCGTTTGATTGTCAACCAGCTCCCCTTGATTGCACCATAGCGCGTAATGGCTTCTAGCGCATAAGTTGAGCATGTAGGTTCAAACCGACATTGATTCCCCACAAGCGGACTCAAAAAGAGTTTATAGCCTTTTATGAGCCAAATTAAGATGATTTGCATATTTTACCCACTTAATTGATCTCTGTCCCACATTCTTAGATAACTTGAGTGGTTTAAGAATATCCATCCTCGCCCACTCTGACTAATTTGCTCGATCTTGGGTCGCTTTTATAATCTGCCCCCAATGATGTGCGAGTGATTGATGTAAGCGCTTTGAGTCTTGAACATTTGTTGTTGCTCGGCTCATCACGACTATATCAAGTCCCATCAACGCCTGTTGATGTAAGCGAAAAGATTCTCGAATAACGCGTTTTATAAGATTTCGATCCACCGCTCTTTTAAAGTTCTTTTTAGAAACAGCCAATCCTAATCTTGGAACCCCCAACGTTATATCCGATGATATTTCAATATGCTCTGATAATAGCTGTTTTCGAACTAAAATCAAGAAATCTCGATCTTTAAAAGATTGATTTGAAGCAAAGACAATTTGATAATCCTTTGCGGTTAAAAGCCGCTTTGTTCGTTCAAATCGAAAACTATCCATTATCACCATACTTCATATCATTTATATCCATAAAAACTTAAACAGTAGAACACTATTCAAACGGTAAAAATAAAAAAGCGCCTATTATTTAATCAATAACAAGCGCCTTGAATCTGTATATAGACTCTATACTTTATTATGCTGATAAACGCGCACGTCCACGAGCACGGCGACGGTTGATTACTTTACGACCGTTTTTAGTTGCCATACGTGCACGGAATCCATGATTACGTTTTCTTTTGATTAAACTTGGTTGAAATGTACGTTTCATGCTTAATTCCTTTAATTTTATATAAGTGACAACACTCGCAATTAAAAAGTTTTTAATGCGAGCATCAAATTCATACTAAGACAACGGATTATTCTAGCTTTTTCCATTTTAAAGTCAAGAATAATCGAATTGTCTACTGCTTTTAATTTGCTCAACTTGCTGTTATTTAGCGCTTTTAATCTAAAAGATTACTCAATAATAGCATCATCTAACTTAAATAACTTAGAGCGGTAATCCTGCCTCTGCACGAAGAAGCTCTGCCTTATCCGTTTTCTCCCAACTAAATGCCGTCGCTTTCACCAATTGATCATTACTATCTTTATAAGTAATCTCATAAGGGTTGCGACCAAAATGGCCATAGCTTGCGGTTGGTAGATAAATCGGATGTAGAAGATCAAGCATCTTCACAATCCCATAAGGACGAAGATCAAAATGCTTACGCACAAGTTCTTCTATTAATGCCTCAGGGACTTTATTCGTGCCAAATGTTGTGATAGAGATCGACGTTGGCTCCGCGACACCAATTGCATAGGATACTTGAATCTCACATTTATCCGCAAGCCCTGCTGCTACGATATTTTTAGCAACATAACGACCTGCATAGGCGGCTGAACGGTCTACTTTAGAGGGATCTTTCCCAGAGAAGGCGCCACCACCATGACGCGCCATACCCCCGTAAGTATCGACGATAATTTTACGCCCTGTTAAACCACAATCCCCCACAGGTCCACCAATAGTGAAACTTCCGGTTGGATTGATATGATACTTAGTTTCTTTAGTTAACCATTCTGCCGGCAATGTTTTCTTGATAATCAGCTCCATGACAGCCTCTTCAAGATCTTTCGCTTTCACTTCCTCATCGTGCTGTGTTGATAAGACTACAGCATCAATGTGGGAAATAGAACCATCATTATTATAAGCCAATGTAACCTGACTCTTTGCATCTGGGCGAAGCCAGGACAACTGACGGCTTTTACGTGCTTCAGATTGGCACTCCATCAAACGATGTGCAAAAGTAATTGGCGCAGGCATTAACACGTCTGTTTCATTAGAAGCATAACCAAACATTAAGCCTTGATCACCGGCACCTTGTTCTTCAGGTAATTGTCGATCAACCCCTTGGGCAATCTCACTACTCTGTTTACCAATGATGTTAAGAACACCACAGGTCTTACCATCAAATCCTACTTTTGAGGAATCATAACCAATATCAGTAATCACATGGCGGACTAAATCTTCTAAATCTACCCACGCATTAGTACTAACTTCACCAGCAACAATGGCAACACCGGTTTTAACTAACGTTTCGCAAGCTACACGCGCATTTTTGTCTTGCTTGATAATTGCATCAAGAACGGCATCAGAAATCTGATCTGCAACCTTATCCGGATGTCCTTCAGAAACTGATTCAGAGGTAAATAAATTTGTCATAACGTATTTTTCTTTCTAATAGTCAATGAAAATGATCGTTCACGAATATGAACTTGATACAATCCAAAATTTGATTGTATAACTCCATACGCTTAATTTGCTTTAAGATTTAAAGATTCTACCATTTTATTGCATCACTTGTTGAATAAATATCCTAGAAATAGACTTAAGTACGCCCCTATCGAATAAAGAACCTGCAGTCTTATAGCTTCAAACCCATTGAAAATAGGCGACTTTCAACATAGAGTATTATAATTATATACACTATATATTATTTATATCTGCATATTAATAATATTAAATTTACATATATTTATATTGAATCATTTATTTGCTATTTTAAATATATTTATTATAGCTGCGAGTTACCTATTTATAATAAATTTGATTTAATAAAAAATGATTTTCATCAGCTATTGCGAGATTTTAAAAAACATAAAACAGTGCAAAACAACACTTGCAAGATGCCGGATAGAACGGCTTCCTTACTTATTACAACCGATGCGCCGGCATTTAAATAATGCTTATTTTGAACCGACATTACTATACTACAAGCCCTCCATAAACAGTATTAAATCCTAATAAAAAGGTCATTTCTCGAAAGAAATGACCTCAGTATAGTAACTATCCTGATTCTATAATCATTACATGCTTAAAAAGCCTTGTGCAATTGCACGATTAATCGCAGAGACGACCGCTTTTAACGATGAGCGAGAAGTATTCACATGAGTTGCAGCACCAAAGAGTGTTCTATTTTCAATCTGCAATTCTACATAAGAAACCGCTTCCGCTGTAGATCCTTGGCTTCTTGAATGTTCATTATAATCCACAACGTCAACATTCCAACCAAAGATCTCATTAATACCATGGACAAATGCTGCGATAGGTCCATTACCTTTCGCATCTAAAGATTTTTCTCCACCCGCTGTTTTCAATTTCAACTGCATATGCGTATTACCATCAGAATCTTCTTCGATATCGATCGGCATTAAGATCTCTATAGCCGGTGTTGCATTCAGGTATTCTGATTCAAAGATGCTGTATAAACGCTCAGAAGTCAGTTCAACACCTTCTCTATCGGCAAAGAGCTGAGCAACCTTACTAAATTCAATCTGTAAACGACGTGGTAATTCAATACCATGATCTTCTTCCAATAGATAAGCCACGCCCCCTTTCCCTGATTGACTGTTCACTCGAATAACTGCCTCATAAGAACGACCTAAGTCAAATGGATCAATCGGCAAGTAAGGAACACGCCAATATTGATCCGGGTTCTCTTTCATATCAGCAAGCCCTTTTCGAATTGCATCCTGATGAGAGCCCGAGAAAGCTGTAAAGACCAATTCACCTGCGTAGGGATGGCGAGGATGAACCGGAAGATCGGTACAATATTCCACTTCTCTGACAACGGTGTTAATCTTACTAAAATCAAGCCCCGGATGAAGCCCTTGAGAATACATATTCAATGCTACAGTGACAAGATCCACATTTCCTGTACGCTCACCATGACCAAAAAGACAACCCTCTACACGATCTGCGCCAGCCATTAATGCTAACTCTGTTGCCGCAACTGCACAACCTCTATCATTATGAACATGCGCACTAATCACAACAGAATCCCGGCAACTAATATGATCGCAGAACCATTCGACTTGATCGGCATATACATTAGGTGTAGAAACCTCTACCGTTGCAGGAAGATTCAAAATGAGTGGTTTTTGAGGCGTGGGTTTAAAGACTTCACAAACTGCTTCACAAACCTCTAAAGAGAAAGGAAGCTCCGCATCAGAGAAGATCTCAGGTGAGTACTCAAAAAACCATTCAGTATCAGGGTACTTCAATGACTCTGCCTTAATCATCTCACCACCTTTTACAGCAAGCGCTTTAATTTCAGGCTTCTCCATCTTAAAGACTACTCGTCTAAAAGTCGGTGAAACCGCATTGTAATAATGAACAATGGCTTTTTTCGCACCTTTCAAGGATTCAAATGTCTTCGTAATCAGATCTTGTCTAGCTTGTGTTAAAACTTGAATCGTCACATCATCCGGAATACGCCCTTCTTCAATGAGCTTACGAACAAAATTAAATTCTGTTTCTGAAGCGGAAGGAAACCCTACTTCAATCTCCTTAAAACCACACTCAATCAGAAGATCAAACATCCGAAGCTTCTTCTCCACATTCATCGGCTCAATGAGTGATTGATTGCCATCACGAAGGTCAGAACTCAACCAACGAGGAACTTTCGTAATCTCTTTATTAGGCCAGGTTCGATTTTGATAATTAGGAGCCTCAAATCGTTGATATTTAACTTCAGGATTAGTGATCATTGTGTTATTTCCTCTTTAAACTCAGTGTTATTATCTTTTTTAAAATCTTTTTAAATCTTAATGAATATTTTATTTTAGCTGCTCGTAGTTACGGATAAATCACTTCAAAATAACTTCATCTCATTTTTGGCTCAACTACTGTCTATTTTAAGCAATAAAATGTGAAATATTGTCATATGATGCCCGAGATTACATAGTTTTTTGTGATTAATCTCATTTATATTCTGAAATAAAGTCGCAATGTATAGGTAAATACATGCCAACGTAATATTTTATATTGACGAATAACAACTTGAAAATAACCATAACTAATTATTTCAATTAAACGTCGGAATCGGCTAGCATCTAGTAAGAATAGGGAAATATATTGCATCACAACACCTAGTAAGACTTAAAATGTAAATTGTATTTAAACTGTATTAACGCTTAGATAATTGAACTGCTATTTACACGCTTTTAATGAACAAAAGCTAATTTACGCTGCAACCATTGCGGTTACAGCAGAATAAGTCGTAGTTGTAGTAAGGTGTTATTTTTCGTAGTCATAAAAAAACCTTAACCTGTTTTAATAGTTAGGTCAAGGTTTTATTACTTTTTTCTAAATCACAAATTCATTATTCCGGCTCAAATGCCTCTGGCACTTCTGCACCACTTCCGAAAAAGAAATCATGCATCTGTTGCTCTAAGAATTCTCGAGATTTAGGATCAAGCGGATTAATACGATATTCATTAATTAAGATAGTTTGTGCTCTAAGCCATTGTTGCCAAGCCTCGTTAGAGACATTCTCAAATATTTGTTTACCTAATTCACCAGGATACATCTGTCTTGGCATACCATCTGCTTCTTTTTGCAATTTGACACAAAATACACGTCGAGTCATAAGAACTCCTTTTTAGTCATTGTATGATCATATAATTCTAAGAAAGATAGGATATCATAGACTGTCTAATTGCGGGGATTCTCAACAAAAAAATCAGTACCACAATGGTTTTTCTTCCATTACTACACTGCTTCTGCCAGAACTCAAAAATGTCATAACAAAAAACGTATATCCCTTTCAGGAATATACGTCTAGAATATTTTTGATCTCTATTTATTAGAACTTGTCGTTAATCAACAAAACTCTAATATAAACAACTATTCATGGGTAAAAAGGGTACTTACAGACTCTTCTTCATGAATGCGTTGAATTGTATTCGCGATAATATCAGAAATAGAAAGCACACGAATTTTTGCACAATTTCTAGCTTCTTCACGAAGAGGAATTGTATCTGTCACAATCATCTCATCTAAACCTGAATTATCGATATTAGAGATTGCTTTACCTGAGAAGATCGGATGTGTACAGTAAGCTTTAACTGTTTTAGCTCCACGCTCTTTCAATACTTGAGCAGCTGCGCCTAAAGTCCCTGCCGTATCAACGATATCATCAACGATGATACAATCACGACCATTAACCTCGCCAATAATATTCATCACTTCAGATACATTCGGCGCAGGACGACGTTTATCGATAATCACTAAATCTGCGCCGGGAATCTGTTTTGCAACAGAACGCGCACGAAGTACACCCCCTACATCAGGAGAAACAACCGTAATATTAGAAGCATCGTGCTTCATAATATCTGCTTGAATAACAGATGAAGCATAGATATTATCTACAGGAATTTCAAAGAAACCTTGAATTTGATCAGCGTGAAGATCGATTGTTAATACGCGGTCACAACCCACGCTTGTAATCATATTCGCCACAACTTTAGCAGAGATCGGTACGCGCGCTGAACGAGGACGACGATCTTGACGCGAATAACCATAATAAGGAATGACCGCCGTAATACGACCTGCAGATGCTCTACGAAGCGCATCACACGCAACCAGAAGCTCCATTAAGTTATCATTTGTTGGGAAACAGGTAGGCTGTACAAAGAAGACATCTTTCCCCCGTACATTTTCATTGATAGAGATCATTACTTCTCCATCTGAGAAGCGGCCAACAGTCGCATCTCCTAATTCAAGCCCTAAATGTTTAACAATCTTCTTAGCTAACTCTGGATTGGCGTTTCCGGTAAACACCATCATCTGGTCTTTGCTGCTCATTACAAAGAATCCTCTATTAAATAAAGTAAAGTGGGGGGATTAAAATAGAAAAAAGGTATTGCCACGAATTGTAATCTTTTCTTTGACATAATCAACTCAATTACAGTGCAATACCTTTATAAATTTGGCTGGGCTACCAGGATTCGAACCTGGGGATGGCGGGATCAAAACCCGCTGCCTTACCGCTTGGCTATAGCCCATCTGAAGAACAACTATTATAGACATCTTTTATAATTTGTCTAGCGATTTTTTAGAAAGCATTGAGTTTTTTTTACTCACCTAGACTTCTGTCTATAATCAATTTCAAAGTGTAGAATAAGCAACAGAATTTATACATTTATTATAAACTAGCAACTTATCCGTCTCTTAAAATAACGCAAACAATTCTATCAAATTTTGTAAAAAAAACTATGAAACGACTAAAAATTATTCCTTTTTCACTTGCTCTACTGATATCAGCCTGTACTGTCCCTATCTACGAAACAATAGAAGATGCTGAAAGTTATAAAGTATTTGGTCGAACAGCCATAAAGCACCCCACTCAAAGTGGTCAGGTGAGCTTTGCGATTGAACAGGCTAAAAATGAAGCTATTAATATCATTATTCAAGGCCCTTTCGCACAAGGTCGCGTCGATATTGCCATTGATGATCAAGAAACCAGTATTACTATTGATGAAGAAACTTTCAAAGATAAAAACCCTGATCGTCTTTTTGCGAACCTCACCGGCGTTGATTGGCCTGTATCAGGTTCTCAACAATGGATCAAAGGTAAGACAACTCACCCGGATACTAAGGTTGTATTCGACGATAAAGGTCTCCCTAAACAATTTAAAGAAGATGGCTGGACAGTTAGTTACCAGGAATGGATTGAGAAAAATGGTATGCAACTTCCCCTTAAAATGACTTTAACGCGCGGTAATGATATTCGTTTACGCTTCCTGATTGATAATTGGATTATCCATTAAACAATGCATACTGTAATGCATATCTCTCATTATCATATCGATAGCGACACAATCTAGAAAACTTGTTATAGAATTATAGGATCTCTACTATGCTCTACTTCCCTTCTCCGGCAAAGATCAATCGTATGCTTCGTATTATTCGACAAGAAGCGAATGGCTATCATTATTTACAAACCATTTTTCAATTTACCAATCTCTATGATGAAATTGGTTTTCAGGTCAATGATACTGGTGAGATTCATTTCGATTATGATCACGAACTTTTCCCGCTTGAGGAAGATTTGATCTATCGCGCTATGATTGCCCTGCAAGAATATAGCCAAATTGAGAAAGGGGTCACGGTTGATCTTATTAAGCATCTACCTATGGGTGCCGGCATTGGTGGGGGAAGCTCTAATGCCGCAACGACTCTAGTTGTGCTCAATCAATTGTGGGAACTCTACCTTACCACAGACGAGCTTATTCAAATTGGCAAACAACTCGGCGCAGATGTGCCAATCTTTATTTATGGCAAAAGTGCTTGGGCTGAGGGGATTGGCGAGCAATTAACACCGATTGAACCTCCTGAGTCTGATTTTATTCTGATCAATCCCGGCATTCATATTAGTACCAAAGAAATCTTCGAAAGCCCGCATCTAATTCGCAATAGCCCTCTTTTTACCGAGCAATATTTTACAGAAGACCGTGCTATCAATGATTGTTTGCCCGCTATCTTTGCGCATTATCCAGTTATGCAAACCATTATGACAAAACTTGAAGCGGTTGAATTATCTCCCTATATTACCGGCACGGGGGCTTGCCTCTTTATCCCTAAACCCACAGATGAAAAATGGGAATCCCTTCAATCATTAGCCAAAAAAGAACAGTGGCAATTACAACCGTTTAAAAGTTTAAATCGCTCAATGCTCTACACCGATTCTCCGATTGAGTTACCCCTTGATTGAATATCTCATTATAACAAGATCGGTTCAAAATAAGCTTATCTAAATGCCGGCACATCGGCTGATCGAGGCAAGGAAGCCGTTCTATCCAGTGCGATGTTGTCGTTGTCTTTGTGGTAATGCTTGCTTTGCCGCTTGTTCCGCCGGCGTTTCTTGTGCAAATAATAAAGCATCGGGACGATCACCTAAATATTTAGGCCAACCTTTAATACCGGTACGTAGAAAATCCTCACGCATCGCCTCTCGCACAACTTCTTCCGGCAATGCTCGCTCATTTACTAAATGATCAAAAATTGCCCTAAAAAGTCGATCTAACGCAATACCATAGCTGCGGCCAAACGCTTGATAAAGTGATTGCGATAGCGCGCTAAAATGTTTGAAAGGTTGACTCTCTAAAATAATAGGTAAAATCGCTTTAAAACGGCCAGAGTTAGCGACACTATCCCAAAACTTAGCAAAACGTTCCATCTCCATTACAGTTGTAAATGGCATATCTCTATTTTGCAAAATGGAATAAGGTGGCACTTGGCTAAAACGATATTCAAATTCCTGACTATGACGGATAATCGGTACACCTTTTAACCGCTTTAAGATACCTACTTGAATCTCTTGAGGCTCCCACGACCAGAGCTCATCAAATCCTTGTGCAAAACTCGTTAAATCCTCATCAGGTAATCCTACAATAAGATCTACGTGCAGATGCACATCAGTATTTTTCGAGAGCCAAGAGATATTCTCCTTAGCAACCGGCAGATTTGTTCGCCGAGAGATTAACTGCTGAGTTGTCGTATTTAAGGTTTGAATACCAATTTCAAATTGCAGTGATCCATCCGGGAACTCTAAAATTTTCGCTTTAAGTTCATCTGAAAGGTAATCCGGTACCAACTCAAAATGTAAAAATAGTGGCTCTTCGGGATTATCAGCAATTTTATCAAGGAAGAAATCTAAAATCGCTAAAGTAAAATCTTTCTTTAGATTAAATGTGCGATCAACAAACTTAAATTGCCGCAAGCCCCTTCGATAGAGATCCTCCATCGCTTCCAAAAAAGGCTCTAAAGGAAAGCGCCACGCCGTCTTATCTAAACTCGAGAGACAAAATTCGCACTTAAAGGGACAACCTCGAGAAGCTTCAATATAGACCGTTCTATGGGCGATATCTTCCTCATTATAGAGATAATAAGGTAATTTAATCTCTTCTAACGGGGGCTCTACCCCTTTAATAACCTTCGTTGGCCAAGGTTTCCCCTCTAATAGAATCGATTTGGCTAATTGATAAAAACTAACATCTCCCCAACCGGTAATGAGGTAATCCACTAATGGAAAAATAGCGATTGTTTCATATTCATAAGAGACTTCCGGCCCACCAATATTGATAATTAAGTCCGGCATTAATGCCCGTAAATCCTGAATAAGAGCCGTTGTTTCATTAAAATTCCAGATATAAAGACCAAAAGAGACGATTTTAGGGGATCTCTTATGAATCTCTTCAAGCATTGACTCCCGATTCTGCTGAATCGTAAATTCTAAAATTTCTGCCCGATCTTCTAATTCATAGAGATTCGCCTTGAGATAACGAAGCCCTAATGAAGCGTGAGCATAACGTGCATTAAGCGTTATCAATAATATATCCATATTGCCCTTCTAAAGATCAACAGATCGATCTCTTTTAATCTAATCTGCATCCCTTCCCTAATTAACCACGACCTTAAACAAATACGCATTTGCCCCCTCATAATGTATTCCTACCCATAAGAGATCGCAAATGCGCCGGATTTTACTCTAATTTTGCGAGTCCCTACTTACCACTATAGGTTTTATCACTGTAGCGATTGGGATTCGCGAATTATATCAATATTTCTATATCATCAAACTTTAAGGTTCTGCTGCAAATTGCACTTTACCGCCGGCAAGTGAAGAGATACGCGCTAGAGATTGGATATTAATACCCTCCGCTAGCAAGCGATCCCGGCCCTCTTGGAAACTCTTTTCAATGATAAAGCCCATGCCATAGAGCGTAGCACCCGCTTGATCAATGAGCGATTTCACACCTAATGCCGCATTGCCATTTGCTAAAAAGTCATCAATAAAGAGGACGTTATCTTCCTTAGAGAGATACTCTTCACTGACACAGACATCATAAGTACGATCTTTAGTGTAAGAGTAAACCGACGAGAGATACATCTTCTCCATTGTTTTTGGGGTTTTCTTTTTCACAAAAACAACAGGTAATTCAAGTAGATAACCGAGCATAATTGCCGGTGCAATACCACTTGCTTCAATCGTAATAATTTTATTGATAGGTAAATTAGCAAAACGGCGAACAAACTCAACCGCAATGGATTTCATTAAAATAGGATCCATTTGATGATTGATAAAGCTATCGACTTTTAATGTACCATCATCAAAAGCTAAGCCATCTTGAATAATTCTATCGTGAAGTAATTTCATAAGGAAACCTTTAAATGGTGAAACTCATTTTCACCTTTATTAGTATGGTTAAATGCAAAATTTTAATTTGAAAAACAAGTGATTATCAAACACTGCAATTCGTTACATTTCCTTGCTTTAACCTAGAGAGATTGATCTAAAAATTTGTGCAATATTGTACCGCAAAATCCCTTGGAATGCTCCCTTTCTTCTAAAGAATAGACAATAGGCTTATTCAATGGTTACAACAGTTTTTCTGTGAGATACCAACCTGTAATACTATCCCGCACCACATTTGTCGTAGTAACTTCATGCGGAAAATCTTCTGATAAGAAAAAGATAATGCGCCCGGCAATCGGTTCTACAGTGAGTATCTTCTCTTGTGCCAAATTATAGACCTCTAACTCACCACCATCGCCAGGTTTCCAATCTTCATTGAGATAGAGTACCGTCGTCACCTTTCTTCGACTTACTCCTTTAGGATTGTCGATATGCATTTTATAGTAAGTACCAGGCTCATAACGAGCAAAATGCGTTTCAAAATCTTTCAAACCTAAAAAAAACTCTCTATTCAAAATCTGTCGGATTTCATCCATTTTCACAAGGTAATCTTGAATAGGCGGCGCCATTTTCGTATCTAACCACAATGTCTGATCGCCTCGAATCGCTTTATTATTTTGTAAAGTATCTTTATGGCCGATACGTGCTTCATGTAGTTCATTATCGGGGATGGCCTCTCTGATTGCTTGAATTTCACTTGAATCCAAAAAGTGATCCCAAACATAATACCGGTCTGTTGCAAGCGCAGAGATAAATGCTTCTATTTGATGATTAATTGCCATGGTATTTTAAAGTCCCAGTTAAATGAAAAAGTGAACAGCAAGACACAAATTAAATTCCGTAAAAGGCAGTTGTAATATTCTTTCAAAACCTCCTTATATCAATTGCTATCAGCCAAACTAAACTAGAGTTATTTTGAACTAATTTCTATCTATAACCTAATTTTTTATTCATCACAAGAAAAAATTAAAAATCACGTATAATATTGTTATTCAGCATAAATATAGAGATTAAAAATGAACGGATTACAAAAAGCTAGGCAAATATTTAAAGCCGCCATTGCCGTCAATAATCGCCCATTCCCTTGGGAGAGGGCTATCGGCGCAGCTTTAGCAATGTCGTTACCGATTTTTATTGGACTGTGGTTTAATCAACTTCAGTATGGACTAATGACAGGTTTAGGGGGATTCACCTATTTGTATGCCTTTCGCTTGCCCTATGCTCATCTTGCCAAACGACTTCTATTTGTGGGGTTGATGATTGTACTATGTGCTTTTTTAGGCTCTATTGTTGCACCCTACCCCATAGCAATGATCATCTTAATTGGACTCATTGCCACCGTCATGATCTTTATCTTTAATGCACTAAAGTT
The DNA here is from genome assembly GCF_038500265.1 of Ignatzschineria larvae DSM 13226. Classification (NCBI taxonomy): domain Bacteria; kingdom Pseudomonadati; phylum Pseudomonadota; class Gammaproteobacteria; order Cardiobacteriales; family Ignatzschineriaceae; genus Ignatzschineria; species Ignatzschineria larvae. The sequence continues at coordinate 1,511,270 of NZ_CP150637.1, forward strand.
TATCGGTCCTTCAGCCATCTTTTTTATCATGGTATTTGCCCTCACTGCCGATATGCCTATCACAGATCTACAAGGGGCTTTTTTCCGTGCAGGATTAGTTGCACTAGGGGCGCTTCTCTCTTGGCTAATTGCTATGAGCGGTTTTTTGATTAATCCTCATCGCCCTGAGATTAAGGCTGTCAGTAATGCCTATCATCAACTTCATCGCTTTACTGCAAGTATCGGTACAGATCAATTTCATGATGAAAAATATAAAACAATGAGCTTGTTACGGGATACTTTAGAGATATTGATGAGTGGGGAACTACCTGGTTCTCCTTCAAAAACATATCAACGTTTATTACACTTAACCATTACAGGAAATGAGTATTTTCTCTATCTTATGAGTCATTATGCAGAACACAAAGAGAAACTTCCCGATGAATGTTTAGCATTGATTGAACAAATTGAAAGCGCTTTAAAAAACAACCTCAAAAAATCCTCACTTTTCACCATTCCACAGCTATCGGACATAGCGTTACAAAACTATTATCAGACTATGGCGAATATCATCAATGATCCTGCCGAAAATCTGAAACCTATTTCTCTAGAAAAACGCATTACAATCAAAGAGATTTTGCTCAATACGCTTGATCGTAACTCTCTTGTTTTTCTTACCGCTATTCGATTTGGTATTATCACCTCTATTGCGACCATTATTGCCCATAGCTTTGACTTTACTAGATCCTACTGGATTCCTCTATCTTGTGTTGCCGTGATGTCTGGCTCCTCAATGATTGCTACATTCCATAGAGCTTTGCAACGCTCAATGGGAACAATACTCGGCATTATCATCGCCACAATTATTCTCCATTTTCACCCCTCAGGCTATGCGGTGGCACTCTCCATTCTATTATTTACAGCGCTCACTGAACTTTTTATTGTCAAAAATTATGGACTTGCCATTATCTTTATTACACCCAATGCGTTAATTCTTGCAGAAACAATTACCGGCGGAGAATTTTCCGCTTTTTACTTTGCAAGTGCTCGCATGATCGATGTAATCATTGGTAGTATTATTGGCCTTATTGGCGTTATTTTAATGGGTAGAAGAACTGCATCGCTTAGAATCCCGCGGATCATGATGCGCACGCTTCGCAATCAATCTCAAATGTTATTGCTTCTATTCTCTCCAGAAACATCTTCTTCTCACCAACAAATCCATGATCGTATTATCAAAATGCGAACGAATGTTACAAATCTCACAGCACTGTATGATGCTGCCTCTGGCGAAATTCCGCTTAAAAAAGCGCTAATCGAATACTACTGGCCGATCATCTATTCTATTGAAAAGATTGCATTTTTATTAGAGCATGCGGCCGAAGTGGATCACCGAAATATACCGACCGAATCGGAAATTGCTTCTCTAATCTATCTCTTTGAAGTATTAGCAAACTCCCTACAATATAATAATCCAATAACCATTAGACCAGTGCCAATTATCTCGCAATTTCCAGCTATTACGCAAGAAATTATTGCGTTACAAAATGCGATAGAAAAGAGATTATCTGTACCTAAATAAATATATATTCACAGTATTCTTATTAAAAACGGTACTACACCCAAAACAAACATTCTTTCAGAGACAAAAAAGGGAAAGTATATTATTATATGACAAATATGAACAAAAAATAACTTATTAGAATTAAAAGTATTAAGGCTTTTTCTAATTTATACGTTCCATTTTTTAGCCGCAATATCAATTTATCAAAAAATATGAGGATAGATTTTAGTCATGAAAAAAAGTTTGTTAACAATATTAGCACTCTCCTTCTTATCATCACTACATGCAGCAGAGATTACCACTATAAAAGAGACACCAATTACAGATAACGATAAAAAAGCGATTGTTGTCGATATCTATGCACCGGAGGCTGTTACTAAAAGTGATAGAGAAGCCACATTAAAATTAGCGGCTCAGTCTTATGAAGCAAAAGGGTATGAATTTATTCAAGTTATTTTACGCCCATCTTCACACGCAGAATTTACCAATAATTTTGGTTCATTAGGAATTGCAACTTACTCTGTAGATGGTTGCAATCTACAAGGTCTGCAGTGTAAAGATGAAAAATGGAACATCAAAGTGACAGACTACATCCTTACAGAAAAGGATCATAAGAATATTAATGATGTGGTCAATGATGTCAAATATTAGAGCCAATAGTTAAATAACTCGAGATAGGTTATGGATATCGTGTAAATAACTACAAATTATTTGTCTAATTGCCGCATACTATTGCGGCTTTTTTATTACTCCACTTTAGGCTACAATACAGCACCTCGTGGTTCGAGAACCTCCCACGCAAAAAAACTAAGGAATTAAAATTTATGTATCAATTTACGCAAGCGGAGAGACGACGAGCGCTCTATCAGCTCTCTTTCTTTCATATTCTGATTATTGCTTCGAGCAACTATCTTGTACAACTTCCCTTCACCATATTCGGATTTCATACTACTTGGGGCGCTTTCACATTCCCCTTCATCTTCCTCACCACAGATTTAACCATTAGAGTATTTGGCGCTTCACTTGCACGCCGCATTATTTTTGTCGTGATGATTCCGGCACTTATTATCTCCTATGTTATCTCAGTGATCTTTTTCAAAGGCGAATGGCTAGGTTTTAATGAGCTATCAACTTTCAATCTTTTTGTCGCACGAATTGCACTTGCTAGTTTTGCTGGATATCTTGTGGGACAATTAATGGACATTACTGTTTTTAGTTATCTTCGCAGAAATCACCGTTGGTGGGTTGCGCCCAGTGCAGCGGCAATTGCCGGTAACTTTATAGACACAATCGTTTTCTTCTTCATTGCATTTTATCAAAGCGATGATCCATTTATGGCGGCTAATTGGCAGGAAATTGCTCTCGTGGATTATGCGTTTAAATTATTGATTTGTGCTATCTTCTTCCTCCCGCTTTACGGCCTACTCCTGAACTTTATTCTTAAAAAGATGTCATCGCTCCAAGCAGAAAAAATCACAGCATAATTTAATGGATTCTCATAATCTAAATGACTATTTCTTGTCTCTATATTGTTATTGACATAGAACTATAATAAAGATTCCCCTAATAATTTTATAGATCAATATTAGGGGATTATCTTTTATGAATTAGCTTAACTTAAAGTTTGATAGATTAACGAGGGACTCTAATACCACCATCAACACCATTTGGGCTCCAAAGAATTTGCCACAATTGAATATCACGAGCTCTAAATGCACCCGCGCAAGCAAGAAGATAGTAGCTAAACATGCGTTTGAATCTTGGTGTGTAATTATTCTCAATTTCTGGCCAAACATTCACAAATCGCTCATACCATGCCATTAAGGTTCGATCATAATCTGCACCAAAATTATGCCAATCCTCCATTATAAACTTACTTTGACTTGCATTCGCAATTCCTTGGATTGATGGCAAAATACCATTAGGGAAAATATACTTTTCGATCCAAGGATCAACATTGATCTTGTTATAATTAGAACCTATGGTATGCAGTAGAAACAGACCATCTTCCTTAATATTTTTACGTACAACATCAAAATATTCAGAATAATTTTTAGGACCAACATGCTCAAACATCCCGACCGAAACGATACGATCAAATTGATCATCAAGATCACGATAATCTTGTAGCAATATCTTTACGTCTAAATCTCGGCAACGCTCTTGTGCTAATTTCTGTTGTTCTTTGGAGACTGTCACTCCGGTAACAGATACACCGTAGTGTGTTGCTGCATAAGCAGATAATCCACCCCAACCACAACCTATATCCAATAAGCGCATGCCGGGCTTTAAATCTAGTTTACGGCAGATCAAATCTAATTTAGCTTGTTGTGCCTCTTCTAAAGTGGTAGCTTTCGCCCAGTATCCACAAGAATATTGCATATAAGGATCTAGCATTCTAGAAAAAAGATCATTTCCTAAGTCATAATGTTCTTTACCCACAATCCAAGCTCGACTCTTAGTTTGCAAATTCCAAATACGAGCTATAATAATACGAGCTATATCACGCCAATTTTTGGGGAGCTTCTGATCAAGTTTAGCGCTTAAGACACGGGTAAAAAAGAGGTCTAATCGTTCACAATCCCACCACTCATCCATGTAGCTTTCGCCTAATCCTATAGATCCTTCTTGCAAGACACGCTGATAAAAATTTTCATTATGTATTTGTAGATCATAAGGATTAGAGCCATTAATCTCTATTCCTGCTTGCGCTAACATCTCCTGCGCTATACGTTTCCACTGTGATTTTTTTTCAAGTGATGTATCACTCTTGTTGCTCATAATACTCTCCAAGATTGAATAAATATATTTAACTCTAAACAATATCCCATCGAGCCACATAAACAGGATAACTAGATGATATTTATATGACTATATAACTTTAGTAAAATATATAATACTACAAAAATTATTAATAATATATAGTTTATAATATGTTTATCTATAAATGAATAATCATGTTAATATATCTAGAGATCTATAAAATCAACTATTTATAAATTTTCTCTAAAAAAGAAGTCAAAGAATTACAACCAAAAGCCTCTTTATAATGAATACCCCTCTCTTTAAAGGCCCTCCCTATTAGATTTTTATTTAACGAGTTTTCATCTTTCTCGTCATAGCTATGCATTTTAATAATTTGTCGCACTTTCTTTAATTCACTCTTAGGCAACTCGCAAGCAATACGAAGAGTATTTTTTTGCGCCGCCAATTTAAACAGGCCGATCGCGTCAATCAGTTCCGATAATTTTGAATAGCCATAATTTCGAGAATCAAATTCAGGATTTACTTTATTAATATAAGTTCCGACAATTCCTAAAGTTGCCCATCCTGTATCTTGATCATGTTCTTTAATAGCATTACGAATCAATTTTAATAATGACAAATCTGACCTCAAAGATATTTGATCCCAAACCTCTTTATTATCTGCATTAGCAGATTTGTTGCCATTATCTATTGGTTCTCTCATCAATAAATTATCAATAAAAATATATTTATCACAAGATTTTCGAAAAGCTTCCGTAGCAGATTGCTTACCTATTCCATAAACCTTAATACCATTCTGACGAATTCTAGATACTAATCCTGTAAAATCACTATCACTCGAAACAATACAGAAAGCATCAAATTGCTGACTATGTAGTAAATCCATAGCGTCAATGACTATGGCTATATCTGTAGCATTTTTATTAGTGGTATAAGAAAATTGCTGAATTGCAACTAATCCATAGCTCAGACATTTTTCTTTCCAATTTTTAAGAGCTGGGGAACTCCAGTCACCATAGACTTGCTTAACATAAGGTGTTCCATATTTGGCAACTTCTTTTAAAATAGCCCCTATTAGTGCATGAGATGTATTATCGGCATCGATCAACACAGCGATATTCTGAGAAATTTGGCTCACCAGTTCTGTCCTCTAATATGTCACTATTCAGGGTGCAATGTTATTAACTTTTGATTCAAAATTTCATATATATTTTGGAGATCGATACCGCTTGCCCCCATTACTTGACCAAAATAAATAAGCCAAGCATCAGAAGTATCAAGAGTACCTATTGCTTGACCTAAAAGATAGCCATATTCCCAACTATGAGCCTCTTCTCTCTCATACCCTTCTAAGGTTGTGATCATATTAATCACTGCTTGCAATTCATTACATAATATATAGCTATATAAATCTAATTGTCCAATATTCTCCTTACCCTTTGCGCAAATATCTGCTACAAATAATTTTGCTTCATTATAATTCACTACTACTTCCCCTATCTTTTTACATTAAAGTATTACATAAAAGATTCATTGATATTTATCAAGCATGAATAAAATCATCAAATAGATTGCTTATAACTATAACACTTCACCCTTAGTGTTGTATAAATTTGCTATAAAAGAAAAACCCCTAGTTCACTGAACTAGGGGTTTCTGTATTAAGCCCTGGAAATGACCTACTCTCACATGGGAACTCCCACACTACCATCGGCGCTGCTACGTTTCACTTCTGAGTTCGGGACGGGATCAGGTGGTTCCATAGCGCTATTGTCTCCAGGAAAACTGGTTTGTGTTTGAAGTATTAAATACTCCACTCACGAATAAATTTGATTAGTTGGTTAGTAACAGCAAGTAGACTGTATTCTTCGTTTTAACTTTGGAAACGTTCATGTCTCATTGTAAGACAAATTGTCTAAGACCTATTATATGGTCAAGCCTCACGGTCAATTAGTATTGGTAAGCTCAATGCATTACTGCACTTACACACCCAACCTATCAACGTCGTAGTCTTCGACGGACCTTCAGAGGGGTTAAACCCCTAGGGAAATCTTATCTTGAGGAAGGCTTCCCGCTTAGATGCTTTCAGCGGTTATCCCGTCCGTATGTAGCTACCCGGCTATGCCATTGGCATGACAACCGGAACACCAGAGATACGTCCACTTCGGTCCTCTCGTACTAGAAGCAGCTCCTCTCAAATTTCCAACGCCCACGGCAGATAGGGACCGAACTGTCTCACGACGTTCTGAACCCAACTCGCGTACCACTTTAAATGGCGAACAGCCATACCCTTGGGACCGACTACAGCCCCAGGATGTGATGAGTCGACATCGAGGTGCCAAACTCCGCCGTCGATATGAACTCTTGGGCGGAATCAGCCTGTTATCCCCGGAGTACCTTTTATCCGTTGAGCGATGGCCTTTCCATACAGAACCACCGGATCACTAAAACCTACTTTCGTACCTGCTCGACGTGTCTGTCTCGCAGTCAAGCACCCTTTTGCTTTTGCACTCATAAGCCCGATTTCCGACCGGGCTGAGGGTACCTTCGTACTCCTCCGTTACTCTTTCGGAGGAGACCGCCCCAGTCAAACTACCCACCATACAATGTCCTTAGCCCAGATCATGGGCCTAAGTTAGAAGTCCAAATCTTTCAGGGTGGTATTTCAAGGATGGCTCCACAACAACTAGCGTCGCTGCTTCAAAGCCTCCCACCTATCCTGCACAAAAAGATTCAAAATCCACTGTAAAGCTATAGTAAAGGTTCACGGGGTCTTTCCGTCTTGCCGCGGGTACACCGCATCTTCACGGCGATTTCAATTTCACTGAGTCTCGGGTGGAGACAGCCTGGCCGTCATTGCGCCATTCGTGCAGGTCGGAACTTACCCGACAAGGAATTTCGCTACCTTAGGACCGTTATAGTTACGGCCGCCGTTTACTGGGGCTTCGATCAAGAGCTTCGCTTACGCTAACCCCATCAATTAACCTTCCAGCACCGGGCAGGCGTCAGACCCTATACGTCCACTTTCGTGTTTGCAGAGTCCTGTGTTTTTGATAAACAGTTGCAGCCAGCTTTTCACTGCGACCTTCCAGAGCTTACTGCGTAAAGCATTCACCTAGGAAGGTGTACCTTCTCCCGAAGTTACGGTACGATTTTGCCGAGTTCCTTCACCCGAGTTCTCTCAAGCGCCTTAGAATTCTCATCCCAACCACCAGTGTCGGTTTGGGGTACGGTTCTCATATCACTATTGCTTAGAAGCTTTTCTTGGAAGCATAGCATCAACCACTCCGGAGCTCGTAAGCTCCTCGCATTCACGTCTCAGTATTAAGATCCCGGATTTGCCTAAGATCTCTACCTACCTGCTTACACTGGCATACCAATCACCAGCTGGTCTAGCTTTCTCCGTCCCTCCATCGCATGATACGAGAGTTCAGGAATATTAACCTGATTCCCATCGACTACGCATCTCTGCCTCGTCTTAGGGGCCGACTCACCCTGCTCCGATTAACGTTGAACAGGAAACCTTGGTCTTTCGGCGTGCGAGTCTTTCACTCGCATTAACGTTACTTATGTCAACATTCGCACTTCTGATACCTCCAACGGCTCTTACGAGTCCATCTTCACAGGCTTACAGAACGCTCCCCTACCACATATATTTTAAAATACACATCCGCAGCTTCGGTATATCGCTTGAGCCCCGCTAAATCTTCCGCGCAGGCCGACTCGACTAGTGAGCTATTACGCTTTCTTTAAATGATGGCTGCTTCTAAGCCAACATCCTAGCTGTCTATGCCTTCCCACATCGTTTACCACTGAGCGATAATTTGGGGACCTTAGCTGGCGGTCTGGGTTGTTTCCCTCTCCACAATGGATGTTAGCACCCACTGTGTGTCTCCCATGATAATACTTTCCGGTATTCGGAGTTTGCATCGGGTTGGTAAGTCGGGATGACCCCCTAGCCGAAACAGTGCTCTACCCCCGGAAGTAAATTACATGAGGCGCTACCTAAATAGCTTTCGGGGAGAACCAGCTATCTCCAAGCTTGATTAGCCTTTCACTCCGACCCACAGCTCATCCCCATCTATTGCAACAGATGTGAGTTCGGCCCTCCAGTCAGTGTTACCTAACTTTCAGCCTGGCCATGGGTAGATCGCCTGGTTTCGGGTCTACACCCTGCGACTATTCGCCCTATTAAGACTCGGTTTCCCTACGCCTACCCTATTCGGTTAAGCTTGCCACAGAATGTAAGTCGTTGACCCATTATACAAAAGGTACGCAGTCACCCTAAAAAGGGCTCCCACTGCTTGTACGTACACGGTTTCAGATTCTATTTCACTCCCCTCACAGGGGTTCTTTTCACCTTTCCCTCACGGTACTTGTTCACTATCGGTCGATTACGAGTATTTAGCCTTGGAGGATGGT